>JANNBH010000113.1:0-3474 GCA_031385245.1 Hyphomicrobiales bacterium
GTCAGTTCGCGATATTCTTTGTATGATCCACCTAAACCAGCAGCTCCCGATGCGGCGGTGCCATAATCATATTCCGTCATCGTCAAAGACTCAGGCCATGTGCCGGATGTTGTTGAAGTGATGTTTGTGGCCAGTTTTGCAGTACTTGTTGGCGTTGTGGTGAGTGTCAGTTTTGAAAGGGCTGGCGTGGCTTTTTTGTTCACCATAATTGATTTTTCAAGAATGATTGTGGCGTTGCCGTTAGCGAGCCCGGTTGTTCCTGTTACTATAGGTGTCGGTGTCGTGGTTCCCGTCCCAGTTCCAGTTCCTGTGCCGGTACCAGTTCCGCTGCCTGAGCTATTTGTGTCTGCTTTCGCACAATCTGGATCGGTAACGCCGCATACATCCACACCCGATGTTGCAAGGCTTAAAGCCGAACCATCGCCGCCCACGCAGCCTGTTAAAGCTGTTGTTGCTAATAACGCACATAAAGATACAAAACGCATGATACTCAATCCAAACTTACACAGATATTGTTAAACTTGGACGAGTTGTTCTAATTTTGCGTTAAGCATCGACAATTTTTATATGGTTCAAAATGGTACAGATGATTCAGGAATTTGAAACGTGGTATGATGCAACTGCAGTGCGCGGCGCAATTGCAACTCCGCTCAACCAAAAACTTAGTGCAGATGTTTGTGTTGTGGGCGGTGGCTTGGCCGGGCTTACGACTTGTCTTGAGTTGGCGAGGGCCGGGCTTTCAGTTGTGCTGCTTGAAAAAAACCTCATTGGCTCTGGCGCATCGGGGCGCAATGGCGGATTTGTGTCCAGTGGGTTTGCTTTGGGCATGGAAGATGTGGCCAAGCGTGTGGGGCTAGATGCGGCGCGCGCACTTTATAAGTTGTCGATGAGCGGCACAGATTATGTGCGGCGTGAAGTGGCAGCCACAGACAAGATGGGCGAAGGCTGGATGGTGGCTTCGCGCTATGATGATCGTGGTGGGCTTAAAGCTCATGGCGAAGAAATGCAGCGACACTATGATGAAGAGGTGCAGTATTTCTCAGTGGGGCAAACGCGGGCGTGCCTTGCAAGCCAGCGTTATTTTGAAAGCTTAAAATTTGCAAACGCATTTCACATTCATCCGCTGCGTTATTGCTTAGCGCTTGTTGCAAAAGCCCGCGCCGCTGGGGCTGCGATTTTTGAAAACAGTGCAGTGATTTCTTCGCAGAAAGTGGGCCAAGAATTTTTGGTTAAAACTGTTCACGGTGAAGTGCGCTCGCGCCATGTGGTGCATTGTGTATCATCCACGGGGCGCACTATTCATAAAGCTTCTGGCCGTGCAGTTTTGCCCGTGGCTACTTATATTGCGGTGACGGAACCACTGACGCAAAAATCGATCAACACCAGCGCTGCCATTTCTGATACGCGGCGGGCTGGGGATTATTACCGCTTAATTGATGAGGGCCGCATATTGTGGGGCGGGCGCATTACCACGCGTGTGTCTCAGCCATCACGCTTAGCCGAGCGCATGAAGCGCGACATGCTTTCAACCTATCCAACCCTGGGCGATCCAAAAATTGAGCATTCGTGGGCGGGCTTGATGGGATATGCTTTGCATATGATGCCTTTGATTGGCCGTGATGCTGAAGGCCAATGGTTTGCCACGGCCTTTGGTGGGCATGGCCTCAACACCACGGCCATGGCTGGCCTCATTCTTGCTTCAGCAATTGCGGATGGCGACGATAGCTATCGCAGGTTTGTGCCGTTTGCACCACTTTGGGCCTTTGGCCAGCTGGGAAGGCTGGGTGTTCAAGGGTCTTATTGGCTGATGCAAATCAAAGACAAACGTGACGAATCACGGCTGTTTTCGTAACGAGAAGCAAGTATTGCCGCTGTCATGTTTGGCTGCTATGAGCGCACGCATTCTTGATTGGAAGAGAGCACTTTTATGTCGATCACTTTAGATGAAGACTATAAACCGACCGATGCCGAGCCATTTATGAATGACCGGCAGGTGGAGTATTTCCGGCGCAAGCTTTTGGCGTGGAAAGAAGATATTTTGCGCGAGAGCAAAGAAACACTCACGCATCTGCAAGATGAAAATCATATTCTGCCAGATGTGGCTGATCGCGCCTCTTCAGAAACAGATCGTTCGCTGGAACTTCGCACGCGCGACCGCCAACGCAAATTGATTTCGAAAATTGAAAGTGCTTTGAAGCGCGTTCAAGATGGCTCTTATGGTTATTGTGAAGAAACTGGTGAGCCGATTGGATTAAAGCGTTTAGATGCAAGGCCAACGGCTACACTCTCAATTGAAGCGCAAGAACGCCACGAAAAGCGCGAGCGGGTTTACCGCGACGAATAATTAGCCGATAAGAACTGCACGCGCTTCATCAAGCAGGGCTTGCGATGAGGCCGCCAAAACATTGCCGCCTTGGGTTGGGTCATTGTCTGTCCACGTTCCCACCACGCCGCCTGCCCCTTCAATGATTGGGATGAGGGCTGCAATGTCATAAATTTGCAGACCAGGATCGAGCGCTATATCGAGATGGCCAGCGGCCAGAAGGCCGAAAAAATAGGCATCGCCGCCATAGCGCATTGAAGTTATGGATTTACGCAACGCCGTGAAGTTTGGGTGTTTATCATAAAGATGGGGCGATGTGGTGCCGGCTGAAGCTTTGGCCAGCGAAGCAGGGGCTCTAACATGAATGGCTTCAGTTTTGCCTTGGTGCCTGTGCCAAGCGCCACTTGGATTTCCATAAAACATTTCACCCACAAAAGGTTGGTTCATCACACCCAGCAGGGGTTTGCCATCGCAGTAGAGCCCAATTAAGGTGGCCCAAGTTGGCATACCGATTACAAAAGAACGTGTGCCATCAATGGGGTCCAGCACCCAACTATAAGCTGAGCCTGTGGATTTGGTGCCATATTCTTCTCCAATAATGCCGTGATCGGGGAAGGTTTTTTCGATCATTTCCCTGATGATGCGCTCAGCTGCTTTGTCGGCTTCAGTCACCGGGTCCCATTCAGCCGCAGCTTTGACATCGATTGCGATGTTCTTGCGAAATTGCGGCAGGATAGTTTTGGCCGATGCTTCTGCCAATTCGAGTGCAAATTGGGTGAGCTTTTCGACTTCAGTTGAAGAATTCATAGGGACAAACCTTGGTTTTTACTGGATTACACTACAGATATTGGGGCGACCAGCTCAGATTATGCTGCAATGCAACAAGTCTCATTTGCTATGCGTAATTAGCATAGCTTTGAAGATTTATAGTATATTGTTTATTATCAATAAGTTAATGCACTTTTTCTGTAAACTCGTGCTCCTTTTGTCTTTTCGATTGTAAATTAGATGCAATAAGGTCTTGAATTATTTATGTTGCACTGCCAAATTGATCTTGTGAGATGAGCATTTATGATGATCTCTCACAGCCCTTCTTGGGCGTTTCCTCCCTAGACTTAGGGCCGATCACATTGGTGCATCGGCCCCTTTTT
>JANNBH010000119.1:0-15045 GCA_031385245.1 Hyphomicrobiales bacterium
TGGGTGCCGGTGAAGCCATCACCTTTGGTGAAGGTGTGGCCCTGCCCACCCGCATTAAATTTGATTTGCTGCCAGCCAATGAATTACCCCGCAGCAACACCGCGTCCTTTACCAAAAATTGGTCGAAGGATTTGCCCGATGACACATTCCTGCATGAAGTTGTTAGCCGCTGGCGCGCCCAAACCTATAATCCTGATAGTTCGAACTATTCGATTGATGGCGCCATGCCCGTCGTTGAAGTCAGCCCCACTCAAATCTCCGCCGCCGCTACTATCGCAAAGCCAGACCCGCTGAACCCAACAGTGCAGCCTCGCCCGTCTTTGCGTCGCGATCCGATGGTGCAATCTGGCCAACCAAGCTACGCTGCAGCACAGCCAGCTGCCCCTGCCCCAACCGGCTTCAGCCGCATGGCCCCGCTTGCGCCGGCTGCAACTGATGGTCAACCAGTTCAACCCAGCCTCGCCAGCCTGATCAAACAGTTTCGAACCTAAAGCTTGCAAGCCTAAGCCGCCACGGCTATCAGATTGAGCATTCCCAATTGGGGGATCGGCTAACGGTAGGCCCTCAGACTCTGACTCTGATTGTCTAGGTTCGAATCCTAGTCCCCCAGCCAACCTCGGCAAGGCGCTGCATGATCCCGAAAATCATCCACCAAACTTGGAAAACTCATGATGTTCCAGTGAATTGCAAAGCCTATGTACAAACATGGAAGACGTTGCATCCAGATTGGAAATACATTCTATGGTCAGACGCTGAGCTTGATGAGTTCGTCGCCACACATTATCCCGATTTTTTAGAAATTTTCCGCAACTACCCAAAAGGTGTACAACGGGCAGATGCCGCACGCTATTTGCTGCTGCACCACTTCGGTGGTGTCTATACAGATTTAGATACAGAGTGTCTTTCGTCATTCAATATATTTGTCAACGAAAACCGCATTGTGTTTTGTGAAGAGCCGAAAGCACATTGTACTGCAGCTTTTACCGCGCGGACATTAGACAAACTCATTTTCAATGGAACGATGGTTAGCCCTGCCGGTCATCCATTCTGGTTGGAGCTACTCAAAGCGATGAAAGAGAACCGCTTCACTTCTTCCGTCATGGATAGCACTGGCCCATATATGATGGCGGCCACAGCGCAAAACTATCGCAACCAAAACCAATTTTCAATAAATTCCGAACACCTGTTCTGCGGATTGGACGCTTTCGAACAGCCACTCGTGGATAAAAAGCATGGCGAGTATGGAAGCTTAGATTTATCCGTACATCATTGGATGTGTTCTTGGAATGATTGGCCAATCGAACAAAGAAAGAAAAAATTCAGACTTGTAAAGAAGACGACGAAATTCCTACAGAAGTTGATATACCTTGCGAAAAAGGGAAGACAGTTTGAAGCAGTGATCGATAAGGCGGTTTCAAGCGCTACACTTCCAGCGCCACACAAAATCAAAAACATTGCAGTTCTAATACCCATTCGCGATGGTGAAAAATATTTGGATCGTTGTTTAAAACTTTTGGGTGAACTTGATTGGCCTAAATCACACCTTCACATTACATTCTGTGAAGGTGACAGCACAGACGGAACTGTGGATGCGATCAACAAGCTCATCTTAGAAAATAAATTTAAATTTGGTAGTATTAAAATCATTCATAAGCCCGTGGGCACAAAATTCACCCGTGGGGGCCGCTGGTTGCCAAAACTGCAAAGGAGGCGAAGAGCTGGACTTGCAAACGTACGAAACCATCTCATCGATAATGCCATTAAACCAGAGACCGATTGGGCCTTGTGGATTGATGTTGATGTCAACAACTATCCACCTGCAGTTTTGCGCGACCTTTTAGCCGAGCATGAAAAGGTCGTTGTTCCACATTGTGTACGAGATGATGGAAGCAATAAAACATTTGATCTAAACAGCTTTGCCACGGTTTACAATTGGCGAGATTATTCTTATTTCAAACATGTGATTAACGGCATCTACCAGCCCCCGATGAATTCGGATCGGCGAATTCATCTCAACGAGACACGCTACCTGCACAAACTCCCTCTCAACGGCGTTGGTGGCACCATGATCTTGGTTCATGCCAGTGTTCACCGCGCTGGCATTCGTTTCCCAGATTTGCCTTATAAGGATCTGATTGAAACCGAAGGTTTTGGTCAATTGGCCAGAGACCACGGCATCATCCCCATTGGTCTGCCAAATCTGATCATCACACATCCAGTTTAAGTTTGCTGCTGCTCATAACTTCTCCTAAGCTTTCATAATTCAAACGGAGAGAGAGCTATGTCCACCGAACGCAAACTTGGATTCGACACACTTCAAATTCACGCCGGCACTGCACCCGACACCGCAACGGGTGCGCGCCAAGTTCCGATTTATCAAACCACGGCTTATGTGTTCCGTGACAGTGATCACGCGGCCAAACTTTTTAACTTGCAAGAAATTGGCTACATCTATTCGCGCCTCACCAACCCCACGGTTTCAGCATTGGCCAATCGCATTTGCGCCCTTGAAGGTGGAACCGGTGCTATCTGCTGCTCATCAGGCCATGCCGCACAAATTATGGCGCTGTTTCCGCTCATGGGGCCTGGCAAAAATGTGGTTGCCTCCACCAGGCTTTATGGTGGCACTATAACGCAATTCAGTCAGACCATTAAGCGCTTTGGCTGGTCAGCCAAGTTTGTTGATTTTGATGATCTTGATGCCGTGAAGGCCGCCATTGATGACAATACGCGAGCCGTATTCTGCGAATCGATCGCAAACCCCGGCGGCTACATCACAGATTTAGATGCCATTTCAAAAATTTCCGATGCCGCGCAAATTCCATTGATCGTCGACAACACGTCGGCCACACCATATTTGTGCAAACCATTCGAGCATGGCGCAGCTTTGGTGGTGCATTCCACCACAAAATATCTCACCGGCAATGGCACCGTAACGGGCGGTTGCGTGGTTGACAGCGGCAAATTTGATTGGGCCAAATCCGGCAAATTCCCCTCACTGTCGGAACCTGAACCCGCGTATCATGGCCTCGTTTTTTACCCCACCTTGGGCGGCATGGCCTTCACGTTCCATTCCATTGCTATTGGCCTTCGCGATCTTGGCATGACCATGAACCCGCAAGGTGCTCATTACACATTGATGGGAATTGAAACCCTATCGTTGCGGATGGAGCGCCATGTTGAAAACGCCATCAAAGTGGCGGAGTGGTTAGAGAAAGATCCTCGCGTGGAGTTTGTAACCTATGCCGGATTGAAATCTTCGCCATACTACAGCCGCGTGGCCAAAATCTGCCCCAAGGGTGCGGGCGCACTTTTCACTTTCGCATTGAAAAGTGGATATGAGGGTTGTGTGAAATTTGTGGATAGCTTGAAACTGTTCAGCCATGTAGCCAACTTGGGCGACACGCGCTCTCTCGTTATCCACTCCGCTTCAACCACCCACCGCCAACTTTCACCCGAGCAACTCAAATCATCAGGTGCTTTGCCAAATGTGGTGCGGCTTTCAATCGGCATTGAAGATGTGAATGATATAATCGCGGACCTTGACCAGGCGATGGGGTGAGGCAATAGATAAAATTTGGGCTTGATTTTATACGCTATTAGCGTATAACTAGCTCATGGAGTTAATCCGCACAGCGGCCTTCACCAAGGCCGTTTCAAAATTGAAAATGACCGAAGCCGAACTTGCGGCTTTGGAAACCGAGATTTTGATAAGCCCTCAAAGTGGTGACGTTATTCCGGGCTTGAAGGGCATTCGCAAAATTCGCTTTGCCTATGGCGGCAAAGGAAAGCGGGGTGGCGGAAGGTGTATTTATTTGGCAATCACAGTCGAAGATACAATTTATTTTCTACTGGCCTATGGAAAGTCAAAACAAACAGACCTTTCACAGAAACAACGGGATGCTCTGTTAGAATTTATTGAGGATTTATGATGAGCAAGAAAGACACAAAATTTGGCTCGGAATTACTTGAGGCCCTTAAGGAAGTACGTGCCCACAGGCGCGGTGAAATTGCTTTGCCCACGCGTGTTGTAGATGTGATTTCAGCCAAGCGTGTCAAAGCCATTCGCACCAGCCTCGCCAAAAGCCCAAAGGATTTTGAACGTCGCTTTGGCATTCCCGCCCGCACTATCGAAGGATGGGAACAAGGCCGCAAACTTGATATTGCGGCCAGCATTTTGATGACGATGATTGAGAACGTGCCGGATGTTGTGGAAGTTACATTGGCTAAAAGTCGCGCTGCTTAATCTTCCAATTCCCCCTCAATGCACAGCAGCCTCAGCCCTCAACCCTTCAGCTTCATGGGCCAGCTCAATGCGTTCTTTGCGTCTCCGGCTGATTTCGTACCACACTGCAAGTCCCAGCGTGAACAGAATGAGCAGCAGCGCCAAAGCGTTGATTGTTGGTGTGATGCCCGAGCGCACTTTGGAAAACACATAGACCGTAAGCGTATCAGCGCCGCCCCGTGTGAACAGTGTGACGTTGAAGTTTTCAATCGATTGAAAAAATGAAATCGCAGCCCCAGCACCTATAGCCGGATAAAGATGTGGCAGCAGAATGCGGCGCATCACTTGAGCGTGGGTGGCACCCAAATCCAATGCGGCCTCTTCAAGGCTGGGGTCAAAGCTTTGCAGCCTTGCCAACACCAACAACATAACGAAGGATGCAATGTAACTCACCTGCCCCAGCACTGAGAGGTGCAAACCTGATCCTATCGAGAGATGGCTCCAAAATAACAAGGTGGAAATGCCGATCACCACGCCAGGAATTAAAATTGGGGCCACCATCAAGCCATAAAGAATTGAACGCACACGGCCCGAAATTGAATTGATCAAAATAGCAGCAGCCGTGCCAATCGGAACAGAAATTGCGGCCACGGCAATGGCAACAAGCAAGGTGTTGCGGAAGGCCCCCCAAATGCGATTGTCGTTCCACAAAGCCACAAACCATTGATCAGTGAGGCCCTTCCACGGATAAATCGTTGGCAGTTTGCTGGCGTTGAAAGCAGCGCCACCCATCACAAAAAGCGGGATGAGCAGATAGGCTAAAAACAATCCCATATAGAGGTGGAAGAGGAAGTTTCGATTGCTTTGCATGTTCCCCTCCTATTTCGCGATATCAGAAAGTTTAACGCCGAACACCCGCATCATCAGGCTCACAAATAATGTACAGGCCAGCAGCAGCATGAATGCAAAGGCCGCCCCCGCATTCCAATCTTGTGAGCCCAACATAATCTCCTGAATGGTCTGCGTGAACCACCCAGACGTGGTGGAGCCAAGCAGTGATGGCACTAACAGAGAACCAGCAGAGAGCATGAACACCATCACGGCCCCTGAAGCGATGCCGGGTTTTGCATGAGGCAGGATCACCCGCCAATGCGTGCGCCACCATGGCGAGCCTAAATCTTCAGCGGCCTCAATCTGGTTGGTGTCGAGCGATTGCATAGAATTATAAAGCGGAAACACCATGAACAACACATAAGTGTAAACCAAACCGATAACCACGGGACTGAACCCGGCTATCCAGCGGATTTCAACATCAATGATGCCGAGCGACATCAACACCGCATTGAGCGGCCCCTTGAAGGCAAGGATAATCCACCACGCAAAAGAGCGCAAAATCTCCGACACCCAAAGCGGCACGAACAGCAACAAGAACAATGTTGGCAGAGATTTTGGCGAAACAATCTTGGCCAAATAATAGGCCAATGGATAGGCCATAATGAAGGTAATCACCGTCACGATGGCTGAATAGACTATCGTCAAAAAGAAAACTTTAAGCCGCACCGGCACTTGGAAAACGAAACCAAACACGGTGAAATCCACATCGTTGCCCAGTACCTTCAAATAATTGCCCATCGAATAGAAATCCAGCGGCCCGCCTTCATCAACCTTAGCGAGATAGGGGCGGAACGAACTTTCTAACATCGTGAAATTGGGCAGCAACACCAGAATCGCCAGCCAGAAGAATGTGAGACCAATGCACACCCATGTGAGCGTCATGCCATAGCGCCGTAAGAGATGTTCCATAGCTCAGGCTCCCGCGCTGGATGTGTCAGGTAATACGGCAGCATTGGCAGCATCAAATGACATATGCATTTTCGTGCCCACTGCAGGCACCGTAGCCGAACCATCATTGCGGAGTTCCGCGGTGAGTATTGTTCCATTTTGGCTGGTAGCAGAAACCACCATGAATGATCCTTCAAACGAAACATCACCAATTGTTACTGGAACCGAATTTTGGGTTTTGGCTTTGGCAGAAAGAACAGTGTGTTCAGGGCGCACATAAAGCTTGAGATCTGAATCAGATTTCTTGCCAGCAAAGCGCGCCTCAAAATTGCCGATATGCGTTTCAAAACCAGCCATGCCAGCACTTGCATTTTTCACTTTGCCAGCAAAGATGTTATTTTCACCAACGAACGAAGCCACAAAACCATTGGCGGGCCGGTTATAAATATCGCGCGGGTTGGCCACTTGTTGCAGCTTACCTTGGCTCATCACGCCAACACGGTCCGACATGGCAAGCGCCTCGCCCTGATCATGGGTAATATAAATGAATGTAACGCCAGTGCGTTTCTGAATTGCGCGAAGTTCAGCGCGCATATGCTGGCGCAGTTTCAGATCAAGTGCCGACAATGGCTCATCGAGCAGCATTACGGATGGTTCAACTGCCAGAGCGCGGGCAATGGCCACGCGCTGCTTTTGGCCGCCAGAAAGCTGGCTCACCATTTTATCGGCAGCACCATGCAAATCAACAAGTGCCAGCAGCTCTTCAGCCCGTGCCCGGCGTTTGGCTTTATCAACACCGCGAACTTCTAACCCGAAGGCAATGTTTTCCCAGATCGTCATCAATGGGAATAAAGCAAGGTTTTGAAATATCAAAGCGGTAGGGCGCTGGTTGGCGCGTTGGCCTTTCATGTCTTTGCCGCCAATGCGAATAACGCCTTCAGTGGGCTCATTAAAACCTGAGATCATACGGAGAATAGTTGTCTTGCCGCAGCCCGACGGCCCTAAGAACGAAAAAAATTCGCCGGGCTGGATGCTCACATTCACATGATCAACAGCGCGAAATTTGCCAAAATCACAACAGACATCATCCAGCTCAATAGCAGCACTCATAGTTTGCGTTCCCCTCGGTCAATATCAGCATCTTCGTCACTCTATCAGGTGATGTTTATGATGCAATACACCGGGCCCTTTCGGGCCCGGTGCGCTTTTTAACTTCGTTAGATTATGAAGCCTTGTATTTGTCTGAGTATTCGCCGCGCTTGGCAACAAATTCAGCAGATTGATCAGGCCACCACCAAAGAGCTGCCAACTTGGCATCATCAAATGCCGAGTTATAGTAAGCAGAAACATCTGGATCCATCAGTGCAGCAGCACCTTTGCCCACAGCGTTTGCTGAGAAGGCAGATGCCCAAGCAGCAGCACCTTCAGGGCCGGAAACCCATTTTGCAAGTTCATGGGCTTGATCAACATTCACTGCATTCTTCAACAATGCAAAACCTTGATGCCACGCAAATGCACCTTCAGATGGGGCAGCATAGCCGTAGCCATCCTTGCGGAGGTTATAACCTGTTGAATCCCAGCACAGGCCAACTGTTGCACCATTGGCAACAAAGCCAGCGTTTGCATCGTTTTCACCAGCCCAGAATTGCACCACGTTGCCTTTTGCTTTCACGCATTCAGCAAGTGCAATATCCCAAAGTTGAACCATGGCACCCATATCAGAGTAACCATCCAACCAAGGGCGTGGCAATTTACCAGCAGCTTCAAGAACCCGGCCCATCGCAGTGATGGCTGAACGAGGGCGCACTACAACTTTGTTTGCTGGGTCGAACAATGCCTTCAAGCTAGGCGCATCACCAAGCACAGCTTTTTCTTTGTTGTAAACCAGAGCTTCTGTGCCCCAGTTTGATGGCACGTAAAGCAACTTGCCTTCTTTGCGTGAGCGTTCACCAGCTTTACCATCGGCCAAGCCTGGCAAATAATTGCCCATGCCCAGTTTGGCTTCATCCCAAGCAGCGACCAAACCGTTTGTGGCATATTGACCAACAGTATCAATTGTTGGCTCAATCATATCAACGCCACCGGCAGTCGAAGCAATTTTTGCAGCAGCAAAAATGCCGTCATTGTCTGGTTGTTCAATGAACTTCACTTTAATGCCAGTTGCTTTTTCAAAAGCTGGGAACACTTTTTCAGCAAATGCTGTGTAACCAGCCCAGCCAATGAAATTCAGTTCGCCTGAAGACGAGAATGCATTCTTAACGAAAAGTGGGGCAGCAAGTCCAACAGCACCAAGAGCGGTTGCTGACTTCATCAAGCTGCGGCGCGACATTTGCGCGGCAAGCAGAGTTTTTGTGGTATTATTTGTCGACATAGTTTCACTCCTCCGATAGTGCGGCAAGCACAATGCCTTCCGCTCAATGCAATAACTGGCCAATAAAAATGGCTCTAGGGTTATTTCCCCAACATTTATGACTCTTATATGACAGTCTTACAATGGGCTATTTTTGGGTCCAGATCAACTCATACAGGCGTGCCAGACGCAAAACCGCAAGATCATGTCGCGGTTTGCCCATCAGCTGAATTCCCATCGCACGGCTGCCTACAAAACCGACAGGCACGCTGATTATTGGGCAGCCAGACATGGTGCCTAAAGATACAATTTGCATCCAACGATGATAAGTGTCCATGGCAATACCATTGATCTCTGTAGGCCAGTGCTGTTCCACCGCAAAGGGAAACACCTGCGCGGATGGCATGGCCAGAAAATCAAACTTTTCAAACACCTTCATCACGCAAGCAAACCATTCCGAACGCACCACGGACGCTTGGTAAACATCATGTGCCGAAAGCTTCAGTGATTGCTCAATCTCCCAAATTGCTTCGGGTTTGAGCAAGGCCCGTTCAGCAGAGTTATTGTAATGCGCCATCAGCCCGCCGCCAGCACTAAACTGGCGCAAAACTTTAAATGCCTGCCACAAGCGTTCATAGTCAAATTGCGGAACGAAACGTTCAGTAATCGCCCCAGCATTTTTTAGGCAAGAAAGTCCTGCCTCACAGATTTTCAAAACCTCCGGCTCCATTGGCAAGCCGCCATCCAAATCACCCAACCACGCAATGCGGGCGCCCTTGGCGGCTGGAAAAATTGGCGGCGCAAATTCCTGCCCATCGCCCTTAAGCGAAAGCGGAACCCGCTCATCATATCCCGCCTGAACTGAGAGGAGCAACGCCACGTCATCCACGCAGAACCCCATTGGCCCTTCAGTTGCCATCTGCGTCATAAACATATCCGATGAGGGATAGGCAGGTACGCGACCTTGCGAAGGCCTAAAGCCATAAACATTATTGTAAGCCGCTGGATTGCGGAGGCTTCCGCCCATATCGCTACCATCGGCAAGCGGCACCATATTCAAAGCCAGCGCCACCGCCGCCCCACCGCTGGAACCGCCCGCAGTCAGATTACGATCATAAGCATTCCGCGTGGGCCCAAACACCGGGTTATAAGTGTGAGACCCAAACCCCCATTCCGGCACATTGGTTTTGCCAATGATGATGGCCCCAGCCGATCGAATGCGCGCCACATGCAGATCATCTTCGTCAGGCACAAAATCTTTGTAAATTGGTGAGCCAAACGTGGTTCGCAAACCTTTGGTCTGAGCCAAATCTTTGATCGCAATTGGTAAGCCAAACAACGCGCCCTTGGCTTCGCTCCGATCACACGCATCGGCCTCAGCCAAAATTTCCGAGCGTGGCCGCAGCGAGACAATGGCATTGTAGTCGGGATTCAATTTTTCAATTTGATCTAAGAATGCCGTCACAACCTCGCGCACTGAAACCTGTTTGGCATGGATGGCAGCTACCAATTCAACTGCGGATTTTGTGTGAAGATTTTGCAAAACATTTGCCCCTGTGCATCGCCTGTGAAATAACGAGACCATGAACAACAATATCTTTCAACATTTTTTCGATGCGCCGAAAAACCCCACCAATCATTTCATTGAAACGGACAAGCGCGCGAGCTTTACCTACAGCGATATTTTCAATCTTTCCGGCCAAATCGCCAACACACTTGTGGCAAGCGGATTGAAGCCTGATGACCGCGTGGCGGCACAAGTAGAAAAGTCCGTAACAGCTCTTGCACTCTATTTGGCAGTGGTCAGATGCGGTGCAATTTTCTTGCCACTCAACACCGCCTACACAGAAAGTGAGATGACATATTTTCTCGACGATGCTGAGCCACGCATTTTAGTCTGCGATCCAGTTCGGCCAATGTCCGGCAACTTCACCACACTCACGCTGAGTGCAAATAACACTGGCAGCCTCGTTGATCTCGCTCAATTCCAATCAGCAAAATTCGAAACCATCCACCGCAGCCTCGATGAACTCGCCGCCATACTTTATACCTCCGGTACCACAGGAAAATCCAAAGGTGCGATGCTCAGCCATGGCAATCTTTTGTCCAATGCCAAATCATTAGTGAAAATTTGGCGCTTCACATCTGATGATATTCTCATCCACTCCCTGCCCACTTATCACACCCACGGATTATTCGTTGCCACCAACACCATCATGTTGGCTGGCGCTGCAATGATCTACTTGCCAAAATTTGACGCCCGCCAAATCATAAACCTCATGCCCCGCGCTACGACACTCATGGGTGTTCCAACTTTTTACACGCGCCTTCTCGATCATCCGCATCTCAACCAAGAACGTGTAAAAAATATCCGCCTTTTCATTTCAGGCTCCGCACCTCTGCTGGCCGAAACACACAAGGAATGGTCTACCAAAATCGGCCATGCCATTCTGGAGCGTTATGGCATGACTGAAACCAACATGAACTCATCCAACCCCTATGAAGGAGAACGTGTTGCGGGAAGCGTGGGCTTTCCCTTGCCCGACGTTGATATCCGCATTGATGCCCCACATGGCGAAATCGGTATGATTGAAATTAAAGGCCCCAATGTTTTCAAAGGCTATTGGCGTAACCCCGAAAAAACTGCGGCTGAATTTCGCGATGGCTATTTTATTTCTGGAGACTTGGGCCGCTTTGATGAACGCGGATATTTGCACATTGTGGGCCGTGGCAAAGATTTGGTGATCACCGGTGGCTTTAATGTTTACCCAATTGAAATTGAAAATGAGATTGATGCCATAGACGGTGTTTTAGAAAGTGCTGTGATCGGCTTACCGCATAAAGATTTTGGCGAAGCCGTGACAGCCATTGTTGTGAAGAATGGCGATGTGACTGAGACCGAAATAAAATCAGCCCTGAATGTAAAGCTCGCAAAATTCAAACAACCCAAAGCGATTATCTTTGTAGAATCTCTGCCTCGCAATGCCATGGGGAAAGTTCAGAAGAATGTATTGCGGGAACTCTACTCAAAACATTTTCCTTAACCGTCACCCCTGCGAAGGCAGGGGCCCAGCTTTGCTCCGCACTCGGTGGCGACTAAGCTGGGTCCCTGCCTTCGCAGGGATGACGGTATTAGGTAGGATGATTGGGAGCAACAGCCTGCCCCGCCGCAAACCCGCTAGCCCAAGCCCATTGGAAATTATATCCGCCCAGCCAACCCGTCACATCCACCGCTTCACCAATCACATAAAGACCCTTCACCTTGGATGCCTCCATCGTCTTCGACGAAAGCTCGTCAGTAGAAACACCCCCCACCATCACCTCGGCCTTGGCATAACCTTCGGTGCCAGCCGGAATGAGTGTCCAATTTTTCAGCTTCTCAGAAAGCTGCACAATCGCATCACCAGAAAATTTCTCCATCGTCACATCAGCAGCCAAAGCCTGCGCCAAACGCTGCGGAACCAATTCGCTCAAGATTGTTTTAAGTTCGGCCTTGGGCCGTGCATGTTTGCGCGATTTTAAATGCTGAGCCACGTCTACAGTGGGCACCATGTCGATCACCAAAGGATCACCAGTTTCCAAATAGGATGAAGCTTGCAAAATCGCAGGCCCCGAAAGCCCACGATGTGTGAAGAGGATATTTTCAGCAAATTTCATTTTGCCTGCTTGTATAATCGCCGGAAGGGCAAGCCCCGAAAGATCAGTATAAGATTGCAAAACATCTGCTGGCGCACGCAGTGGAACAAGCCCCGGCTTATGCTGCACCAAACGCAAGCCAAATTTTTTGGCCACATCAAGTGAAAATCCCGTGGCTCCCATTTTTGGAATTGAGAGGCCGCCAGTGGCCAACACAAGGTGCTTTGCTTCAAATGTGCCCATCGAAGATTCAACTGTAAAATTTTCCGATTTCCGCAGATCAGAAATTTTCACGTTCAATCGAATATCAACACCAGCCGACGCACATTCTGCCATCAACATCGCCACAATCTGTTTGGCAGACCCATCGCAAAACAGTTGCCCTAAAGTTTTTTCATGGCACGCAATTTTGTGCTTTTCGATCAAAGCTAAAAAATCAGCGGGAGTATAACGGCTCAAGGCCGAGCGGCAAAAATGGGGGTTTTGTGAAATGAAGTTTTTGGGCGAAGTTCCAGTGTTGGTAAAATTGCAGCGCCCACCACCAGAAATTAAAATCTTAGACCCGACATAGTCAAGATGATCCAGCACCACCACGCGAGACCCCCGCGCACCAGCGGTAATCGCGGCCATCAGACCAGCAGCGCCAGCACCAATGACGATCACATCATGGGTGCTGGAGTTTTTGGGAGACATCAAGCTTGTCTGCGGAATTTTCTAAATGCAAAGTAAGCTGCAACAACAACCAATGACAACATAGCCAAATGATCGGGTTCACTCAGCATATGGCCAATCACATGCCAGCCATTGCCAGAATGATCGCCATTGGCAAATGCACTTCCAGCTGAACTCAAGATAATTGTCGAACCTAAAATTAGTTTTGTCATTGCCGCATCCTTTGCTCTTGCTCATGTGCCCCATGCACACTTGTGACGGGGCATTGATACCATTATTTATTTGAAATTGAATAGCGCTTTTCCGTCACAGTTTTGGGTGTTTGTTCGCAAACTCTGTGGCCCGCTCATAAGCTGCACAAATTCTCATCACGCGCGTGTCCTCAAACATCCGCCCCACCACTTGCAAGCCAACAGGCAAGCCAGCTTTGGTAAATCCACACGGCACGGACGCTGCGGGCTGTTGCGTGAGATTGAACGGATAAGAAAATGGTGTCCAGTTCACCCACTTGCCATGATTATCAGGATCATTGGGCTGCAACTTGCCCGCTTCAAACGCAACATCAGGCATCATGGGTGTGAGCAAAGCATCATATCGTTCCATAAATACCCGCATCTGGCTGCCAAGCAGGCCACGCTGCTTGTTGGCCTCATTCAATTGTTCCACCGTGATAGACCGTGATTGCTCCACAACATCGGCCAAAGCAGGTTCCAGCAGCGCCAGCTTTTCTGGCGGCAATGCACCAAGAGCAGCCCGCGCCCCATTCCACCACAACACGCGGAACATTTCAGCAGGATCAGCAAAACCCGGATCAATGCGAACCACCTTCGCCCCCAAATCGCGCAGCACCTTAATGGCGGTCTTCACCAAACGGTCAACTTCAGGGTCAACCGTCACATAACCAAGCGTGGGAGAATAGGCGAAGGTCATGCCTTCAACACCCTTGGTCAAATTCGCAGTGTAGTCAGCTTTGTCATGCGGCAAGCTGGTCCAATCACGTGGGTCTGGTCCGGTTATAGCGTTCAACATCAAAGCCGCATCTAGAACGTTCCGCGTCATGGGCCCAATATGGGCCACACTGCCAAAGGGCGATAATGGAAATGCCGGAACCCGCCCAAAACTGGGTTTCAACCCGAATGTGCCCGTGAAACTTGCGGGAATGCGAATGCTGCCGCCGCCATCCGTGCCCAAAGCCAAAGGCGCATAACCAGCTGCTAAGCCCGCTGATGAACCGCCGGATGAGCCGCCCGGCGTCTTGGTTAAGTCCCACGGATTGCGGGTGATTCCGTTTTTGAGAGAATCTGTAACGCCTTTCCAACCAAATTCCGGCGTGGTGCTCATGCCCATAAATACGGCACCTGCCTCCCTTAACCTCGCCACAGATGGGGCATCTTGGTCCCATTTCTGGGTGGGATCGACCGTTTTGGAACCCCTTAAAGTGGGCCATTTTTTTGCCAATAGAATATCTTTGATCAAAACTGGCACACCATCTAAAGGTCCGCGTTCTTCACCCTTATGCCATCGATTTTCGCTTTTAACCGCTTGTTTTAGCGTCGTTTTTTCATCCACAAGGCACATGGCATTAACGGTCTGATCGTGCTTGGCAATTTGTGCCAAGCAGGCTTTGGCAACCTCCACCGGAGAGGCTTTGCGCTTAGCGAAAAGCTTGGCCAACTTTGTGGCAGACATAAAATTCAAGTCATCAGACATTCACAACAAGTCCCCAATTTTGGCTAAATTCAACGGAACTTTTATCACAATCGCCCGTTAAAAATAGATCCAAGATAAACGGCAGATGAACGGCGCATTCAGGCAGGGTTCCAAAACCCTCAGCTATTCTCTTCTCAAGATAGCAAATGCAAATAGGGAGACTAACAAAATGATCCGCTACACACTCTTCGTTCTCACAATCCTCGGTTCGGCAGCAACAGCCATCGCCAGCATCGCGCCAGCTGATCAATATGCCATCACAAACCCCAAGGCGGTGAGCATTGTTTATATGGATAGCACAACGCCAATGATCGACGGTGTGATTGTTGAAAAATGCGCCGTTGAAGATTGTTCAGACACCCCATCGAATTCGTAAAGATAGCCTTGCTGGTAACCCGCCCCCGCCAGCAGGGTTTTTAGGAACCGGGGCCTAAGTTTGAAACTGATCTAACGAACCCCGCCCCCTCACGTCAGATCACGTCCAAGAAGCCTCGGTTCCAATTTTTTTTCTCAAGTCAAAAAGTAAAATAGCTCTCGGTCCCCTGCAAGTTTCTGAGAGCTTCAATCAAAACCCCGGTCCTCCCACCGGGGTTTTTTAGTGTTCAAAGCGAACCGCGCGCGAAGATCGGAGTGGACAGCTCTAACTCACCATGGCAGTGTTAAACCCACA
>JANNBH010000014.1:0-10347 GCA_031385245.1 Hyphomicrobiales bacterium
GCCTCATAGCGCGCACGAATGGCGGCCCAAGCTTCGGGGTTTTGTGTCATATGATTTGCCTTTATGAAATTGATCACCTCATGCTGAGGAGCGAACGAAGAGAGCCTCGAAGCATTCTGGAGACCCACTTCTGGAGTGTGATCAGGTCTAGCCCAAGTACCGTACGCCGTCAAGCATTATTTTCCTATTCTAGGTATTATTTTTTTAGCCGTGCTAAAGTCCTTCGTTAAGTTATTGTACGCACATGGACATTCGGCAATTACAATATCTCGCGGCTTTGGCGCGTGAGAAGCATTTTACGCGCGCAGCAACGGCCTGCAACGTAACACAGCCCACTTTATCAGGCCGTATAAGACAATTAGAACAAGAACTTGGTGTGCCAATCGTCGAGCGAGGGCAACGCTACATCGGCCTCACCCCTGAAGGGGAGCGGGTTCTGAAATGGGCCCATCTTATCCTAGACAATTGGCAAAACCTGCAAGGCGAATTGGCGTCTATCAAGGGCAAGAAGGGCCAACTTGTAGGCCGCATGGTGCTGGGTGTCATTCCATCTGCTCTGCCCAAAGCCTCGTTGCTCACGCAAGCTATGAACAAGGCGCATCCTGCCGTTGATTTTACAATTCTGTCGCATTCATCGGAAGAAATAATCCGTGCACTGAATGATTTTTCGATTGAAGCTGGGATCACCTATTTAGACAATGAACCAGTTGAGGGGCTGTTGCAGGTTGAGCTCTACCGCGAAAACTACTGCTTGTTCGTTTCAAGTGAAAATGAATTGGCCCATAGGCAAAATGTGACTTGGTTTGAAGCGGCGCAACAGCCGCTTTGCTTACTCACCCCCAACATGCAAAACCGACGCATTATTGACCGGGCTTTTGCCGTCGCCAAAGTTCAACCCACTGCGCGTCTTGAAACCAATTCAATCATGAACTTGATCTCTTCGGTCCGCAGCATGGGGCTTTGCTCAATTATGCCGGATTATTTCAAGAACGCCCTAGGCGCACTTGAAGGTGTGGTGGCAATTCCGCTGGCTGAACCCACAGTGTCCCACAAAGTGGGTCTGGTGGCAGTTGACCGGGAGCCTATGTCACCGCTCATTGCTGCACTATTTGCCGCTGCTAAGTCGATGGGGCAGAATCAGTAGATTTTATCAATAGGCAGGCCCAAGGCCATAGCGCCCGCATATTCGGCCTGCTGGCCCTGCTGCATCGGATGGTAGCGTGCACCTTGGATGTCGCGGAAGCAGCGTTCCAACCCTGATGCCCGATAATAGGCCGCACCTCCGGCAGCCTCCATAGCAAGTTCCACGGCTTTAATCGCATGAACTGCCACAAGTCTGCGTCCCATCATCACATCGTTAACGGTTTCTGCTGAAGGCGCATTGCGCGCCACAACGTCCAGCATATGTTTTAGGGCCAACCTTGCACCACATAATTCGGTATCCATTTGCCCGACCAGACTTGTAATGTTGTGGTCGTTGCGACGCTTCTTGGCGAGATCAAGAGCAATGTTGCGGGCATTTTCTGCCACACCAACATAAACGCTGTAGATCAATGGAATTGCGATGGTGGCGATCACTTGGAACAGCGGATGCCATTCCCCTGCTTTGCGCTTCAAAGCGATTCCAGCATCAAGCACCACATGGCCTTCTATCACCACATCGTTGGAAGCAGTGCCGCGCATTCCGAGGGTCTTCCAAACGGGATCAATGCGAACGTGGGGTGAATTCATTGGAATGCCAAAATGTAGAACCATTGGCGCTTCA
The DNA here is from genome assembly GCA_031385245.1 of Hyphomicrobiales bacterium. GTDB lineage: Bacteria > Pseudomonadota > Alphaproteobacteria > Rhizobiales > Aestuariivirgaceae > Aestuariivirga. Next base: position 1,766 of record JANNBH010000014.1, read on the forward strand.
CCATCTTCCGCCAGCACAGCACTCGTCATCAGAAGGCTGCCGATTGGAGAAGCAGAGGCGAACACTTTTCGTGCGGTGATTTTGTAACCACCGTCGACGCGTTCTGCCTTACCAGAACCAGCAACCCAGTCGGAGCCACCGCTGGTCATCACAATAATCTTTTCAGTTGCGATGCGTTTGAGCAAAGGTTCGACTGCTGCAATTTTCTGGTGCTGCCAGCGCCACGCTGGAATGGCCACTTGTTGGGTATGCATGGCAAAGGCCAGAGCCGTGGACCCACAATAGTGGGCCATGGTGCGCAGAATCACTGATAATTCGGCAATGTCTGCGCCGCCGCCGCCCAGTTCCACGGGCACACCCGCTTCAATCAGGCCGGATGATTTCAAGTCATTGTAATTCTCCATCACGAAGGCATCAGTCTGATCTGCAGTTGACGCACGGGCGGCGAAGTCCTTGCCCAGCAAGTCTACAGTATGGATGAAATCAAGCTTTGCAGTATTTGATTTTGAAACAATGTTCATAGGACTTACCTCCAAGTTTGAACCGCAAGGTGAACCTATTTCTCAGGGCTAGCCAGTCCTACAACTGTACCAACTGCTCCGTTACTCGCTGAAAATGCAATCTAACCAGTACAGTATTTGTACTGTTGAGAACCCTCTCCTAGTGCTAGGTTCAATTTGGGGGGCCGTTGAAATGAGGATACCATGCTCAACTCTGCAAGTTACGGACAGTTCTGCCCTGTCTCTATGGCAGCCGAAATATTCTGCGCCCGGTGGACGGCACTCATTATACGGGAGTTGCTTTGCGGTACCACCCGTTTTAACGACCTTCGTCGCGGCGTTCCGCGCATGTCACCTTCACTTTTGTCAAAACGTCTGAAAGAGCTTGAAAGCGCTGGCATCATCCGTGTGACTTCGAACAGGAAAGGCGTTCCCGAATATCTCCTCACAGCAGCGGGCGAGGATTTGCGCCCTCTTGTCATGGGGCTTGGAGTGTGGGGGCAGCATTGGGTTGAAACCAATCTTTCTCTCAAAAATCTCGATCCATCTCTGCTTATGTGGGATATGCGCCGAAGTCTCAACCCAAAACCTTTGCCAAGACGCCAATGCTGCATTCAATTCACCTATCGTGACGTTTCGATTAAGCAGCAAAATTGGTGGTTGGTGGTTTCAGCGGCGGGCGTCGTCGACTTGTGCAATGCTGATCCCGGTCATGAAATCGACCTTCTGGTCAGCGCGTCTCTGCGGGCGATGACCTCAGTCTGGATGGGTATCAGCACAATCAAAGCTGAGGCAGCCAGTGGTGCTCTCGACATCAATGGTGAACCCACAATTGCCGCCGCTATGCAGGAATGGTTAGGGCTCAGTCCCTTCGCTAGCGAAAAAAGTCGCCTTGTAGCGTGATCGACCGCGTCTATGATCTCATTGGTTCAGGCAATTGGCGGAATGGCTCCACGCTCACTATGATCAGCCATGGCAAAGAAACATACATTGATCGACATTAAATCTGGCAAGGCTGATCCTGCCGTTGCCATTGCAGCGCGTTACGGAAATAAGCCTGATGCGCTTTTGGAAATTCTGCACGATGTGCAAGCTGAGCTTGGCTTTGTGCCTGAAAGTTCATTGCCCGCCATTGCCAATGCGCTGAACATTTCCCGCGCCGAGGCTTACGGCGTGGCCACATTTTATCACGACTTTCATTTGAAGCCCACGGGCAAGCATGTGATCAAACTGTGCAAGGCCGAAGCCTGTCAATCGATGGGTGGCCGCAATTTGGTTGCGGCTGTTGAAAAGTTTTTGAAAATTAAAGTTGGTGGCACCACCGATGATAAGTTGATCACCTTAGAAGCTACCTATTGCTTGGGCCTGTGCGCTTCGTCACCCGCCATCATGGTGGATGAGCGTCCGGTGGCGCGCGTTGATGTCAAGAAGTTTGAATCGCTGGTTGAGGGCTTACGCACATGATCAAAATTTATGTGCCACGCGATTCTTCCGCGCTTGCCGTCGGTGCCGATGATGTGGCTAAAGCCATTGCTGCTGAGGCCGTCGTACAAAAGATCAGTGTACAGATCATTCGTAACTCGTCTCGCGGCATGGCTTGGCTGGAAACCTTTGTGGAAGTTGAAACCGCCAAGGGTCGTGTAGGTTATGGTCCCGTCGAAGTGGGCGATGTGCAGCGTTTGTTTGCGGCAAAATTTTATGAAGGCCAGAAGCACACATTGTGTCATGGGCTTGTTGAAGAGCTGCCCTATCTCAAAAATCAAGAACGCCTCACATTTGCCCGCGCCGGAATTACTGATCCAGTTTCTCTTTCGGATTATTTAGCCCATGGTGGTTTTGCCGGATTGAAAAAAACCTTGAGCATGGCGGGTTCGGCCATCGTGCAAGAAGTAACCGACTCCGGCTTGCGTGGGCGTGGTGGCGCTGGTTTTCCGACCGGCATCAAATGGAAAACTGTTCACGACGCCAAAGCTGATCAAAAATATATCTGCTGCAATGCCGATGAAGGTGACTCAGGCACCTTCGCAGATCGCATGGTGATGGAGGGCGATCCCTTCATGCTGATCGAAGGCATGACCATTGCTGGCATCGCGGCAGGTGCCACGAAAGGCTATATCTATATTCGATCAGAATATCCTGATGCCATCAGCACCATGAAGCAAGCCATTCGCATTGCGACAGAAGCAAGCTGGCTCGGCCAAAACATTCAGTCCACGGAGCATTCTTTCTCGCTTGAAGTACGGCGTGGGGCTGGTGCTTATATTTGTGGTGAAGAAACCGCCATGCTCGAAAGTTTAGAAGGCAAGCGCGGCATGGTGCGGGCTAAGCCGCCGATTCCGGCCTTGGTCGGTTTGTTCGGTAAGCCGACGATCATCAATAACGTTCTCAGCTTTGCCGCCGTTCCCTATATTTTGGCCAATGGTGCAGCTGCCTATAAGAACTATGGCATGGGCCGTTCACGTGGAACCTTGCCTTTTCAACTTGCAGGAAATATCAAACAAGGCGGTTTGGTTGAAAAAGCTTTCGGCATAACCCTCCGTACACTGATCAATGATTTTGGCGGCGGCACTTTCACGGGTCGTGCCGTGCGCGCCGTGCAAGTGGGTGGGCCGCTGGGTTCTTATTTACCGGATGCTCAACTTGATCTGCCGATGGACTATGAAACCTTCGCAGCGAATATGGCCATGGTGGGTCATGGTGGACTTGTGGTATTTGATGATTCAGTTGATATGGCGCAGCAAGCACGATTTGCCATGGAGTTCTGTGCCATTGAATCCTGTGGCAAATGCACACCATGCCGCATTGGCTCCACACGCGGTGCCGAGACGATTGATAAGATTGTCGCTGGTGAAAACCGTGATGCCAATTTGCTTTTGCTTGAAGACCTGTGCCAGACCATGACCGATGGATCTCTCTGCGCCATGGGTGGCCTTACGCCGATGCCGGTTATGAGTGCGGTGAAACATTTTCCCGAAGATTTCGATAAACCAATTAGACAGGCTGCAGAATGACTCTCATCAAAGAATTGGATTTCGGCACACTAAAATCCGCATCGACCAACATGGTCACGCTAGAGATTGATGGCATCAGCGTCACGGTGCCTGAAGGCACATCGATCATGCGGGCAGCGATGGAATCGGGAACCAAAATTCCAAAACTCTGCGCCACTGATACACTGAACTCATTCGGCTCGTGCCGCTTGTGCCTTGTGGAAATTGAAGGCCGTAAAGGAACACCTGCTTCCTGCACCACGCCAGTGGCTGCTGGCATGAAGGTGAAAACTGAAAATGAGCGCCTGAATAAACTCCGCAAAGGCGTTATGGAACTTTATATTTCAGATCATCCGCTCGATTGCCTCACTTGCGCTGCCAATGGTGATTGTGAACTTCAAGACATGGCCGGCGCTGTTGGCCTTCGTGATGTGCGTTATGGTTATGATGGTGAGAACCACACGACTGCCCGCGTGGGCGGCGAAGAGAATTTCCGTTTTAAAGAAAAAGACGAGTCCAACCCCTATTTCACATTTGACCCTGCCAAGTGCATTGTGTGCTCGCGCTGCGTTAGGGCTTGCGAAGAAGTGCAAGGCACATTCGCGCTTACCATTGATGGGCGCGGCTTTGCATCTCATGTTTCGGCTGGCATGGATGAAGGCTTTATGGATTCAGAATGCGTGTCGTGTGGTGCTTGCGTGCAAGCTTGCCCCACAGCAACGCTCACTGAAAAATCGGTGATCGCTAAAGGTCAACCTGAACATTCCGTTGTAACCACTTGCGCCTATTGTGGCGTGGGCTGTTCCTTCAAAGCAGAGATGAAAGGCGATGATGTTATTCGCATGGTGCCTTATAAGGATGGCGGAGCCAATGAAGGCCATTCATGTGTGAAGGGCCGTTTTGCGTGGGGCTATGCCACGCACAAAGACCGCATCACCTCACCAATGATCCGTACGCGGATTACTGATGAGTGGAAAGAAGTGAGCTGGGAAGAAGCCATTGCCCATGCGGCCACTGGTTTCAAATCGGTTCAGAAAAAATATGGTCGCGGTTCTATTGGTGGCATCACATCATCACGCTGCACAAACGAAGAAGTTTATGTGGTGCAGAAAATGATCCGCACGGCTTTCAACAATAATAACGTGGATACCTGTGCGCGCGTTTGTCATTCGCCAACGGGCTATGGCTTGTCGAAAACTTTCGGCACGTCAGCAGGCACGCAAGATTTCAAATCCGTTTCCAAAGCTGATGTAATTTTGATTATTGGTGCCAATCCTACTGATGGCCATCCAGTTTTTGCCTCACGCATGAAGAAACGTTTGCGTGAAGGTGCGAAATTGATTGTGGCTGATCCTCGCCGGACAGACTCGGTTCGTTCGCCCCACATTGAAGCGCAGTTCCATTTGCAATTGCGCCCCGGCACTAACGTTGCCATCATCAATGCCTTGGCCCATATGATTGTGACTGAAGGCTTGGAGAACAAGGCCTTCATCGCCGAGCGCTGCGATACGAATGAATTTACACGCTGGACGGATTTTATTCGTGACCTTTCAAATTCACCTGAAGCATTGGAATCTATCTCTGGTGTTCCTGCCGATGAAATTCGCGGTGCGGCTCGTCTTTTCGCAACAGGTGGCAATGGTGCCATCTATTACGGGCTTGGTGTAACCGAACATAGTCAAGGTTCCACCATGGTGATGGGCATGGCGAACTTAGCGATGCTCACTGGTAACATTGGTCGTGAAGGTGTTGGCGTTAATCCGTTGCGTGGTCAAAACAATGTGCAGGGCGCTTGTGATATGGGTTCATTCCCGCATGAGCTTCCGGGCTATCGCCATATCTCGGACGACACTGTGCGAAATCTCTTCAATGAAGTTTGGCACACTGAGTTGGATAATGAACCCGGCCTTCGCATTCCCAATATGTTGAGCGCTGCAGTTGAAGGCACGTTCCGTGGCATCTTCATTCAAGGTGAAGATATCGCGCAATCTGATCCAAACACCAAACATGTAACGGCTGCTCTCGAAAACATGGAGATGGTTGTTGTTCAAGATTTATTCTTGAATGAAACAGCAGCCTTCGCACATGTGTTTTTGCCAGGCACTTCATTCTTGGAAAAAGATGGAACGTTTACCAATGCCGAACGCCGCATCAACCGCGTGCGCCAAGTGAAAGCGCCGATGCAGGGCAAGCATGAATGGCAGATTGTTTGTGATCTGGCGCAGGCTATGGGTTATCCGATGGCCTATAATAATGCTGCAGAAATTATGGATGAGATCGCTTTTGTCACGCCCACATTTAAAGGCGTGTCTTTTGCGAAGCTGGAACAGAAAGGTTCGATCCAGTGGCCATGCAATGACAAGGCTCCAGACGGTACACCACTCATGCATGTGGGTGGGTTCGTCCGTGGCAAGGGTCGCTTTATGATTACGGAATATGTGCCAACCCCTGAGCGCACAACCCGCGAGTTTCCGCTCATCCTCACCACGGGCCGCATTCTCTCGCAATATAATGTGGGTGCACAAACGCGGCGCACTGAGAATTCCAATTGGCATCACGAAGATGTTTTAGAAATTCATCCGCATGATGCTGAAGTTCGTGGCATTAAAGATGGCGCGATGGTCTCTCTCGCCAGTCGTATTGGCGGCACCACACTTCGTGCGATGATCACTGAGCGGATGCCGCAAGGTGTGATCTACACCACGTTCCACCACCCAGTGACGGGGGCCAATGTGATCACCACTGAGTATTCCGATTGGGCCACGAACTGCCCAGAGTATAAAGTGACGGCAGTGCAAGTGACACTCTCTAATCAGCCGAGTGATTGGCAAAAGGATTGGGAAATTCGGGAAGAAGAAAACAAGCGGGTTGCGGCGGAGTGAACCCCCTCTCGCGCTTCGCTGACGCTTCGCACCCTCTCCCGCAAGGGGAGAGGGTAGAGTTAAGCAGTGTGCCCATCACAGGAACTATTGGCGAAGTTAAAACAACTTGGTTTCTCCCCGAAGAAGTTCCAGTCGCTCTGCTCATCAACTCTGCATCTTATGCCGTGATGATGGCCACTCCTGCTGACCTTGAAGACTTTGCTATGGGCTTTGCCTTGTCGGAAGGTCTGGTTGCTCATGCCTCGCACATCAGCAATGTTCTGGTCATGCCATCGGGTGAAGGCTTCTCGGTTGATCTGGCAATTTCTGAAACTCATTTAATCCGTGAACGGATGATTTCGCGCTCCATTGAAGGCCGTGTGGGCTGTGGGCTTTGCGGCATTGAGGAGATGGACGATGCTATTCGGATGCCGGATGGAAAACTCCATGCTCCAGCACTTGATGCAAACGCCGTGGCCAAAGCTTTTGCTGCATTGCCTGCCCATCAACCCATGAATGAACTCAATCGCACAGTTCACGCTGCTGCATTTTGCTCAGTGGGCGGAGTAATTTTAGTAGCCCGTGAAGATGTGGGGCGGCACAATGCGTTAGATAAATTGATTGGCGCCATGGCGCGCGCTCATATGAAGCCGGATGGATTTGTGCTCATGTCATCTCGGTGCAGTTTTGAACTTGTGCAAAAATGCGCTGCTGTTGGCATCGGCGCACTTGCCACGATTTCAGCACCAACAGCACTTGCCCTAAAATTGGCCACTCAAGCTGGCCTTCACTTAGCTTCGCTTTCAAAAGCTGGCATCATGATTTTTGACGGAGAGTTAAATGGAAACGCGTGACATGGTTCGCATGGCCAATCAAATGGCAACCTTCTTTAAGCCTTATGGCGCAGCGGAAGGCAGCAAGGAGTTGGCGGCCCACATTAACAATTTCTGGGAACCCAGAATGCGCGCCAAGTTCTTTGAATATCTGGAGACGCCGGAGAATGGCCTTGATCCATTGGTCATGGAAGCTTCAAAGCTTGTCCGCAAACCCACAAACCACTCAGCCAATCAGTCGCGTTTGCCTAAACACGGCGAAGAGAGTTGAGACAGCTTATGGTAACGCCATAATTTCTTCGGCCACTAATTTTTGCAATATCCACAAATTTTCATCGCGGATACCAAGCTGCTTTAAATGGCTCACCGTGTTGAAAAGATATTCAGCCCCGCTTCCCCAATGGCCTGCTGCGTGAGCGAGAATTTTTGCCACTTCCGGCAAGGGCAGTTTGCCTTGATAGCTCGCTCCGGTGGAGCTCGCGGTAAAGGCAATCGCTAAAACGTCTTGGCCACCCGTCTCAACGTGTAAAACCACTGGATTATTTGTGGGTGGCTTGTTGGTCATCTCTCGGCGCAACAGTCGTTCAACTTGTTCATGGCGGCGCTCTGGCAGCAAATCATAGACAATGCCTTCGCACAGGCCGCCATGATCAAGTGCCATCATCAACCCTGGCTGCGCTCTGGTGCCCCTCCAACGATCAATTTTCATGCAGAAGCTACGATGCCATCCTTTGAGCTTCGCTGGAGTTTGTTGCACAAACTCGAATTCTGGCTTCCAAATCAGTGACCCATAAGCAAACACGCGCAACGGTACGTCACCAAGCTCAGACAGCAAATGCTCCGTGTACTGATGATAATCCCTGTCGTCCATTTGTGCGCGATCCGGCCTTGGTCCCTCATCCGGCTCGATGCGATGCACCTTTGCCACTAGCTCCGCTGTGAGGTCCATGGTCAACTGATCATCATCACAAAAGGTTCATCCACGGCGCGTTTGAGCAAAGCCTGATACCGCTCAAACACTGGAGAGCCCACTGCCACTTTTCCAAATTGAATTTCGTTTTCAAAAGTTTTCACAGGAACCAAAACCAATGGCGTTGAGACTGGTGTGAGCAAAGTGCCACGGCCTGATTGCAGCGTGGTGATGAGGCCATACATTTCACCAGAGATCATCGGGCGCGACAAAATGATCAAGCGATATTGGCCCATTTTGTTGGTCACTAAATAAATATAACCCGATTGATGCGGCACCGACACGGACCCATCCTGTTTGAACTGCGCGTCGATGCGTTCAGATTCACGGAACACCAAATGTGAAAGCGCTGTATCCCATTTTATTTCGGTGAGATAGGCGTAAATGCCAGCGGGGTCGCTAAACGAAGCACGCAAAGTGAGATAGTC
>JANNBH010000020.1:0-21197 GCA_031385245.1 Hyphomicrobiales bacterium
GGGCAATCCAGAAACGTGAAACTTTCGCCCATGAAATTGGCTGTTGCAACATTAACCTCAACACCCATGCCAAGGGTTCGAGCCTCCGACGAAGCATCACCAATTGTATTTTTGTCAACGAAGCGACCTTGACGGGGAATAGCACCGCAGCGATAGAGAATCGCCTCAAGCAGACTTGTCTTGCCGCTTTGATAGGGGCCAACCAGAGCTATACATCTAGGCCCTTTTGCGGTTCTTGCTTGTCCTGCGGCCATAATGTTCCTCCCTCATAACGCATCGGGCTATTCTATGGTTGCTCCAAATCCCGCGTGTTGCAAGAAAAATGATGAAACCTATGACTGAGCCTAATTTTGAACCGCGCTTGACTTGCCAACCAGCACCCTTAAAGTGCGCGGCAGGGGAAAGCGATCTCCTCTCAAGGTGCCATGCTCAAGAATCGTTTTCACCTTTCATTTAAAGAGAGCACCATCATGGCCACACCAAATTCAATCAAATCCGATAAGCTTTCGCGGCTCATTGGCACACCAAGCCCGCCCATTATTATCGATGTTCGCAACGCCGAAGATTTCGACGTCGACCCGCGCCTCATTCCTGCCAGCATCAAACGAAACTTTGAAACCGTTTCGGATTGGGGCAAAGACTATGCGGGAAAATCCGTGGTTGTTGTTTGCCACCATGGGGCAAAACTCAGCGAAGGGGTTTCGGCATGGTTGCGCCAGTTGGGGGCTGATGCAATTTCCCTGGAAGGTGGGTTCGTTGCTTGGGAGGAAGCTAAACTTCCCCTCGTGCCAACTTCCAAAATCCCTCCGCGTGACAGTATGGGCCGCACGGTTTGGGTCACCCGCAGCCGCCCCAAGATTGATCGCATCGCCTGCCCGTGGCTCATCCGCCGCTTTATCGATCCATCAGCAGTGTTTCTGTTCGTGGCACCATCAGAAGTATTAGCTGTGGCCGATCGCTTCAAAGCCACGGCCTTTGATGTCGAAAACACGCATTGGAGTCACCGCGGCGAACTCTGCACTTTCGATGTGATGATTGAAGAGTTTGTCTTGGCTTCTGATGCCTTATCAAGGCTGGCTACAATCGTTCGCGCCGCTGACACGGCGAGGCTTGATTTGGCACCCGAAGCGGCAGGACTTCTGGCTGCTTCCTTGGGATTATCGCGCATGTATTCCGATGATCTGGCGCAACTGGATGCGGGCATGGGGCTTTATGATTCGTTCTACCGCTGGTGCCGCGACGCAACTGATGAAACCCACAATTGGCCCAGCAATAAATTACGGACATAGAATCAAAAAAAACCCGCCGACCTTTCGGCCGACGGGCTTTTTAAACTCATTACGCAAACCAACTTACTTGGTTACTGGAGCCTTAACACCGAAAGCAGCAAAGCTAGCTTCGAAAGGCTTGAATGCGCTCTTCGCAGCAGCAGCATAGAGTTCACCAAGCTTGGTGAATTCAGCAACAGTTGCGTCAAATGTTTCTTTTGCAAAAGCTTGTTGAACTTCAACGGCCTTTTCGAAAGACTTGGCAGCAACTGCCTTTTCAAATACAGCAGCGTTCTTTTCGAAAGATTTCTTTGAGAAATCAGCAACTTCAGTTGCAACAGCTTGGTAGCCCTTGGTCAAAGCAGCAGTTGAAGCAGTTACGGCTTCAATTCCGTCTTTGCTGTAGGCTTGCAGGTCTTCAAAAGATTTCATCATTGGGGCTCTCCATTGGGTTAATTCGTTTCGTGAGCCTGATATATGTGCGCTGCACCATGAAGTCAAGCATTATATTGCGTTGCAACATAAACCTTTTTAGATTATTTGGTGAGAATGGGTTAACCGTTTACCCATTCGTAAGTGCGTTCACATAAAAACCAAAATTATCAGCGCAGTTGGGGGACTGCATGAATCACAAACGTGAGGCTGGTCCTCACCCAGTATTATGAGAGCCAGCAAGTTGAATTTTTTAAAATCTGCAAAAACAATTTTGAAACGCGTCGTATTGGCGCTTGTTATGGTGTCTCTCGTTTCTGTTGCACCAGCCGAGGCTGCCCCACAGTTTTCATCACTCACTGTGGATGCTCGCACTGGCAAAGTTCTCTATCAAAAAGACGCCGATGGTTTGCGCCATCCCGCCTCCCTCACCAAGATGATGACACTTTATGTGCTGTTCCAAGATTTAAAATCTGGCCGCATTAAGCGCACAACTCAACTGCGCGTTTCGCGCCGTGCCGCTTCAATGGCACCTTCCAAATTGGGATTAAAACCAGGCGCCACCATTTCGGTTGATGATGCCATCAAAGCTCTGGTTACAAAATCAGCCAATGACGTTGCCGCAACCATTGGTGAAAATCTTGGTGGCACTGAATCAAATTTTGCAGCTCGCATGACCCGTGTGGCCCATTCTATCGGCATGAGCCGCTCGACATTTTACAACGCGTCTGGCTTGCCCAATCCAAAGCAATATACCACAGCGCGAGATATGGCCACTTTGGGCCTGCGTCTGATGCGGGATTTTCCGCAATACTACCCCTACTTCCGCATCACTCAATTTAACTATCATGGCCAAACGATCCGCTCGCACAATCGGTTGGTTGGCAAGTTTAGCGGCACAGATGGCATCAAAACTGGCTACACTGCGGCCTCTGGATATAATCTTGTAACATCAACACGCCGTGGCGATAAGCGCTTGGTTGGCGTGGTGTTGGGTGGGCGTTCAACAGCCGCGCGCAACACTTATATGATGGTGATGCTGGAAAAAATGTTCCCTAACGCCAAAGGTGGAAGCACAGTTGCCGCCCTTGCAGGTTCGAGCAAAGGGGTGATCAATCCAATTGCAGTTGCTGAGACGCAACCTAAAAAAGCTGAAATTCTAACCACCGCCCCATTGGCAAATGATGATCAAATGGCGGCAGCAACTGAACAGGCATCACAAGGCCCTGTTGAAAGTGGTGATGAAGAAGATGTGGCAGAAACGGCAACCACCACTGAGCCTAAAGTTCTGCAAGCTGATTTAGCGCCACCTGCTGGACTGTTTTCTAAAAAACTAAAAAAACCTGAGAAGTTACCTTTTGAAGTGAAGTCTGCGGCATCTGAACCCACCAAACTGAGCAATGAATTGTCTCAAAGCTGGAACATTCAAATTGGTGCTTTTCCCAACAAGGGTGATGCACAAGCAAAGCTCACAGCCCTGCGCGGCGGCCAAGTTCAACAACTGATTGATAAGCCGGCTTTCACTGTGGCCATCAAATCTGGTAGCAAAGTTTTGTATCGTGCGCGCTTTGCGGGTTTTGATGAAACTTCAGCCAAACAAACTTGCGCGCAAATTGCCAAACTGGGCGATAAATGTGTGACGGTTTCACCTCAGTCATAATCAATCAGCGTAGCAAAACGTCTTTCGCTTCATTGATCTTGGCTGCAAGATAATCTGATCCACCTTTGTCGGGATGAAAGTCTTTGATCAGGCGCTTGTGTGTTTGCTTTATCTCATCTGGTGAAGCGCCAGATTTTAAGCCTAAAACTTGCAAAGCTTCATCGCGACTCATCGACCCTCGTGCGGGTGGGTGCTGCGGCGGAGGTTGCGAACTTGCAGTCTGTCCAAAGTTCATGCCGCTCGGAAATAAAGCAGATTTTCCATAAAGCCCGGCACCAAACACAAACAGGCCAGTGGCAATGCTAATTTCACCGCGCAGCAACAATAGACCTGAGAATGCCATGAGGCCAGCACCAGCTAATTTTTGAACAAGGGCTGGTGTTAGTTTTGGCAATTTGGCTGAGTTTCTGATCAGCCAAAACCCACCAACAACTATGATCAACGCGATTAAAAATGGCGGCATTAGCTTATGGGCACGGCGCTGATTTCAACAGATCGAGCTTCGTCAATGTGCCCTTTAGAACATAGTTGCCATAATCCATCAGCAAATCAGTGGAAACACCATTTTCATAAACATTGAAGCTGGCTTGATAAACTGGGGCAGCCGCTTGGTCATCTTCGGCTGGATAGTAGCTCACTGTCATGGGCCATGAAGGCAGATTGCGAACTGATTCCGTTTGTGAATTAGTTTGATCTAAAACAAAACTGCCTGGGGCTCGTTTCTTGCCGATGAAGGTGATTGCCTTATACATTTTCTCGCCATCAGAGCCATCAAACACCAAAGACACATCCCGCGTGAGACCTTGCCTGGCTGCTTCCAAAATATGAGCCTGGTGGGTGGACGGAAACAAGGCTTCCGGCAAGACCTTAAATTCAAGCTCCTTTGGCAGCGTCATTGTGCCGTTAGCTTCAGCGCCAAGTTTAGGGCGCTTGACCACTAAGCGCTCCTCAGAATCAAGAGTGTTATCGACAAATTGCTTTTGGTTAAGATTCATTTCCAAGCCATCGCCAGATTCCCACGTTGTGAGTTGGGTATCCAATACACGACTGCCTTTTTCGGCTTCAACATAACGGTTGGCGATGCGGTAACTGACCGCCCACCCTTCGCAAACCGAGCCGGTTAGCTCATAAGCTAATTTGCCTTCAATGTTAGAATAACCACTGTTGCCGTTCATTTTTGATACGGCGAGATCATAGATAGCACGGTGCGATGCCAGTGTGGCGGCGGAGGCCGCAGTGCTGCAGCTAAGTAAACCTAAAAAGCTGATCAGCAATTTGGAAGAAAGAGTCATCTATTTTGTTCCTAACATCACGAAGCATTGGCACTAACCTATTGTCAATGTTAGCATAGATTATAGTCAATCAAGGGCCAAATTAAATGAGTGTTGAAGTCAAACTTAAATCTCTCGGAATTGAGCTGCCAACTCCGGCCAAACCTGTTGCAAATTATGTGCCTTGGGTGAAATCTGGCAATTTGGTTTTTATTGCCGGACAAGGCGCGATGCATGACGGTAAATTTCAATTTTTAGGCCATCTTGGTGAAAACATCTCCGTCGCAGATGGCGCGGCCGCTGCACGGCTCTGCGCTATAAACATTCTAGCCCAATTGCGCGAGGCGTGTGGGGGTGATCTCGAACGGGTTAAGCAAATCGTCAAACTCGTCGGCTTTGTTAGTTGTACGCCCGATTTTATAGATCACCCAAAAGTTGTTAATGGTGCTTCGGATTTAATGGTTGAGGTTTTTGGTAACAAGGGCCGCCATGCTCGTTCTGCCGTGGGGGCCCCTTCTTTGCCGATGAACCTCTCCGTCGAAATTGAAGCCATTATTGAGATTGAGTGATCCATGCGGTTTTCACAGCAAATGCGAGACCTCAATTGGTTGGTCGCACGCCCCATTGCTCATCGGGGTTTGCATGATGCAAATAAAATAGAAAACAGTGAAAGCGCTTTTGCGGCGGCGATAAAACACAACTACGCTATCGAGTGTGATGTGCAACTCACTGCTGATGGGGAAGCCATGGTGTTCCATGATGACACAGTTGAACGACTGTTAGATGGCCTCGGTCCTGTTAAAAGTTTTACGACCAGTCACCTCAAAAAGAGGTCCTTCAAAAATAGCCCCGACCGAGTTCAAACTTTAGGAGAATTGTTGGAACAAGTGGCAGGTCGCGTCACTTTGGTCATCGAGCTAAAAACACTTTGGGACGGTAACTTGGCTCTGGCTCAACGTTCTGCTGAAATACTAAAAGCCTATGATGGCCCATGTGCTTTAATGTCTTATGATCCAGAAATGATCACACATCTAGCCAACGCAAGCCCCACCATTATTCGCGGCATAATTGGCGAACAATTGGCTGATGACACATACAAATATCTGCCGGCTGAGCAAAATCTCGCCTTGCGCCGCTTGTCACATCTTCCCCATACAAATCCGCATTTCATTTCATATTATTTTAGAGATCTGCCATGCCAGCCTGTTGCCCAATTCCGCGCCGCTGGCAATCCGGTGATCACCTTTACGATCCGAAATCGCGAACAGGAAGCTTATGCCAAACGCTATTGCGATCAAGTAACCTTTCAAGACTATCTGGCATGAAACGAATCTATACAATTGCTAGTTTGACTGAAATTTCAGCGACTGATTGGGACGTTTGTGCAGCGTCGTGTGGCCAGCCTTACAACCCATTTATTTCACACGCTTTTTTATTAGCTTTAGAACAATCAAAATCCGCTGTGGCAAAGACTGGTTGGACCGCTTCGCATGTGGTGCTCGAAGACAGTGGTAAAATCGTCGGCGTTGCCCCCTGCTATTTAAAATCACACTCCATGGGTGAATATGTTTTTGATCACGCTTGGGCTGATGCCTTTGCCCGCGCAGGAGGCAATTATTATCCAAAGTTACAAGTTTCAGTGCCCTTCACGCCGGCCACCGGCCCTCGTTTATTGGCGGCCACTTTGGAACATCGCACAGCTCTGGAACAAGGCTTAGTGGCATTATGTGGTGAACTCGACGCATCATCCGTTCATATGACGTTTGTGAGTGACACTGAAGCAAGCGAAAGCAAGTGGCTTCACAGAAACGATATTCAATTCCATTGGATGAATAATGGCTACGCAAGCTTCGATGAATTTCTTGCATCGCTCTCCTCCGCTAAGCGCAAGAACATTCGCAAGGAACGCAAATCATTGGGCGAGATTGGTGTCACTTTTGAATGCGTAACTGACTCTGATTTGTGCGAATGCCATTGGGATGCATTTTATGAATTCTATATGGACACCGGCTCACGCAAATGGGGCCAACCTTATTTGACGCGAAAGTTCTTCCGCCAGATTCATGAAACCATGGCCAAGGATATTATGCTCGTTCTGGCCAAACGCGATGGCCGCACAATCGCAGGTGCTCTCAATTTTATCGGCGGCGATGCATTGTATGGCCGCAATTGGGGCTGCATTGAAAATCCCCCTAACCTACATTTTGAAACCTGCTATTACCAAGCCATCGATTTTGCCATTGCACGCGGGCTAAAGCGCGTTGAAGCAGGAGCGCAAGGCGAACACAAATTGGCCCGAGGCTATATCCCCGTAAAAACTCACAGCCTGCATTATCTCGCTCACCCCGGCCTTTCGCGCGCTGTGGCGGATTATTTAGAGCACGAGCGCCGTGCAATAGATGAGAACCAACAAGATCTGGCCGAGCACACACCATTTCGGCACCTAGAAAGAGAATGACATGACTTACGACCTCAACAACATTTTCGCTAAAATCCTGCGCGGTGAAATTCCTTGCCATAAAATCTATGAAGACGAACACACACTGGCCTTCATGGACGTGATGCCACAGGTGGATGGCCATTGTTTGGTACTGCCGAAAGTGGTCTCACGCAATTTATTGGATGCTGATCCAGTGGTGCTTTCTCATGTGCTGGCCACCACTCAGAAAATGGCCCGCGCTGCAATGAAAGCCTTTAACGCTGATGGCGTGCAAATTCGTCAGTATAATGAGGAAGCGGCTGGGCAAACAGTGTTCCATTTGCATTTCCACATCTTACCAATAATGGCAGGTGAAAGTTTGCGGACGCACACAGGCAAGATGGCGGACCATGCTTTGTTAGCAAAACACGCCGAAAACATACGATCTGCACTCTAAGGAGTTGCGGCCCGGCTCTTTTCAAATATCACCAGAGCAATCCCTGCTATAATTGCAATTGAAGCAAGGCCAAGCCGCAAGCTGAAACTTTCTCCCAGCAAAACTATACCGCCTAATGCTGCAATCACGGGAACGCTGAGCTGAACCGTTGCAGCTTGCGTTGCCTTCAACCCAGGCAATGCGCGATACCAAATTGCATAGCCAATGCCTGATGTAATCGCCCCCGAAGCAATGGCCAAATACACGCCTGCCTGATCCAAATTTTTCTGGCCAACCATCAACAGACTCAGAGCCAAAGTGAACGGAATTGTACGGATAAAATTTCCGGTCGTAACCGCAGTGGGATCACCCGCCCCACGGCCGCGCAGTGAATACATTCCCCATGCCACACCCGCCGCAATCATCAACACTGCACTGAACAAAGGTGGCGCTGCAAGACCAGGCAAAACCAAAGTTACCAAACCAACCACGGCCAACAAAAGCCCCATCATTTGCAAGCGGCTAAATCTCTCACCTTTCCAAATGCCAACGCTAATCATCGATACTTGAACCGCGCCAAACAACAACAAAGCGCCAGTTGCTGCGGTCAGATTGATATAGGCGAACGAAAATCCTGCGGCGTAAATGAACAGGACCAATGCTGAAGGCCAACTGCCAAGAATAGATCTCGATTTCGCAAATAAATGCAACAGCACCAATAGTGTTACAGCTGCAGAAATTAAACGAACGGTTGTGAAACTAGCAGCATCAATTGCTGTGTTTTTGAGAGCCATTCGGCACAGCAATGAGTTTCCAGCAAAGGCCAGCATAGCCAAAACTGTGAACAGCATCACCCGAAATGCCGGCATCAAAAATCTCCAACACGTTTATGATTCTGGCAAAATGATCGTAGTGATCACTTCACCTTCGCACTTTTCTTCGCCGCAGGTTTTTTTACTGTGGCAACGCGTGAGCGTGGCAGAGACTTACGCTCTGGCGGCTTTGGCAAGGCTTTTTCTTCATCTCGGCTGAGATAATCAAAGGCCAAGCCATCATCCTTTTTCAGAATGCGTACGGTGCCACCCTTGGCGAGTTTTCCGAATAGCAACTCTTCAGCCAGTGGCTTCTTGATGTGCTCTTGAATAACGCGGGCCAACGGCCTTGCACCCATCTGCTGATCATAGCCTTTCTCGGCCAACCAATCGGCAGCTTCGGCGGAGATTTCGATATTAACTTGACGCTCAGAAAGCTGCGCTTCCAATTGCAGAATGAATTTCTCCACCACCTTGCGAACCACTGAAGCCGGCAAATGCCCAAAGCTCACCACAGCATCCAAACGATTGCGGAATTCTGGTGTGAACATCTTCGTGATCGCTTCAGTGTCGTCGCCTTCACGCACATTGCGTGTAAAGCCCATGGCCGATCTGGCCATGTCTTGCGCGCCCGCATTGGTGGTCATAATCAACACCACGTTGCGGAAATCAACGGCCTTGCCATTATTGTCGGTTAGCTTGCCATGGTCCATCACCTGCAACAGAATGTTAAACAGATCTGGATGGGCCTTTTCAATTTCGTCGAGCAACAACACGCAATAAGGCGACTGATCAACAGCATCGGTGAGAAGACCACCTTGGTCAAACCCAACATAACCCGGAGGAGCACCGATGAGACGCGAAACAGAATGGCGCTCCATATATTCCGACATGTCATAGCGCAGCATTTTAACACCCAGCACTTCGGCCAAACGTTTTGCCACTTCAGTTTTGCCCACACCGGTGGGGCCAGAGAATAGATAGCTGCCGATAGGTTTTTCTGGTTCGCGCAAACCAGCCCGCGCCAATTTAATGGCGGAGGCCAATTGTTCAATGGCTTTGTCTTGGCCGAACACCATGCGCTTCAATTCAGTTTCAAGATTCTTCAACACAGTTGAATCATCTTTAGAAACCGTCTTCGCTGGAATGCGCGCCATGGTGGCGATGGTGGCTTCAATATCTTCCACCGTGATAATTTTCTTGCGCTTGTCGGCTGGCAGCAACATCAGCGATGCGCCAGTTTCGTCGATCACATCGATTGCCTTATCTGGCAATTTGCGATCAGCCATATAACGTGCCGAAAGCTGAACCGAACTTTCAATCGCTTCATCCGTGTACTGAACTTTGTGGAACTCTTCGTAGTAAGGTTTTAGCCCCTTCATAATGGCAATGGCATCAGGAATTGATGGTTCGTTCACATCAATCTTTTGGAAGCGGCGCACCAAGGCACGGTCTTTCTCAAAATGTTGGCGATATTCTTTATATGTGGTGGAACCAATGCAGCGCAGCGCACCACCTGCCAAAGCAGGTTTGAGCAAATTGGAAGCATCCATGGCCCCGCCAGATGTGGCGCCAGCGCCAATCACCGTGTGAATTTCATCAATGAACAAAATTGCACCCGGCTTTTGCTCAATCTCTTTCATCACTGCTTTAAGCCGTTCTTCAAAATCACCACGGTAGCGCGTGCCCGCCAAAAGTGTGCCCATATCGAGGCTGTAAACTGTGCAATCTTTCAAAACATCTGGCACTTCACCCTTGGTGATCTTGCGGGCCAAACCTTCGGCGATAGCCGTTTTGCCAACACCAGGTTCACCCACAAATAGCGGATTATTCTTATTGCGACGGCACAAAATTTGTATGGTGCGATTCACTTCCGCTTCGCGGCCAATCAGCGGATCAATTTTGCCTTCGCCAGCTTTTTTGTTCAAATCGACACAGTAAGCTTCTAAAGCGGATTCAGTTTTTTTCTTTGAACCGCCAGCCCCCTGCGCTGCATCATCACCATTGTTATCGGCTTCATTTTCCGCTGCACCGCGCACGGGCCGTGTTTCAGAAAGGCCAGTCTTTTTGGCAATGCCGTGCGAGATATAATTCACCGCATCATAGCGCGTCATATCTTGTTCTTGCAGGAAGAAAGCAGCGTGGCTTTCACGCTCGGCGAATATGGCAACCAGCACGTTAGCGCCTGTCACTTCTTCGCGGCCAGATGATTGCACATGAATAACCGCCCGTTGAATGACGCGCTGAAAACTGGCGGTGGGTTTGGCTTCGGTAACATTATCAGTGACCAGATTGCTCAGCTCATTATCCACATAATCAGACAAGCTTTCTTTCAACTCATCAATATCAACACCACACGCGCGCATCACCGCAATGGCATCTTTATCTTCAGTAAGAGACAGCAGCAAATGCTCAAGCGTTGCCAGCTCTTGCTTGCGGCTGGCGGCATGGGCCAAGGCGCGATGCAAAGCTTTTTCTAAACTTCTGGAAAATGTTGGCACGCTTGTAATCCTTTCGCGGAACTTAACTCACTATATATGTATTCTTTGGTGAGCGGGTAGACCCCGCGTCAAAAGAAATAATCAGTCTTTTTCCATCGTGCATTGCAAGGGCTGGCCATGCTCTTTGGCAAAATCCATCACTTGCGTCACTTTGGTTTCGGCCACTTCAAATGTGTAAACCCCACACACACCAACACCATTGCGGTGAACATGCAGCATAATGCTTTGAGCGTCGTCACCAGTTTTGTTGAAAAACAATTGTAAAACCACAACAACAAATTCTTGTGTTGTGAAATCATCATTCAACAGCAGAACCTTATACATGGAAGGTTTCTGGGTTTTCGGTTTGGTCTTGGTCAGAACGCCTGTATCGGAATCGTCTGATCTTCTTGTCGGTGTTTTAGCCATTGGCTTAATATAGGTGATTTGAATAAAATGTGGAGGGCTATGATTGAACTTTCCATGGCAACTCGCCTCGCAGGAGAGTAAAATCACAAAATGCAACTACTTAAACTTTTATTCCTTTTTTTAAATCGAAATTAACAGAGTCCACGTTAAATTTGGCGACGGGGATGAGTACACGGTGAGGATATGTTTCCCGCCGTTGAGGTTAGGGAATGGTCACATGACCGATGTCGAGTTGCGTAAAGTAGGCCGTTGGTTGACCGAGGGTGGAAAATTGTTCATCGGCACTGATGAACAAGGTTCCCAAAAAATCAAAGTGGTTCATGGTCCACTTGGCATGTTTGTACATCGCTACGAGATCAATGAAGCCCAGCTGCATGATCTTAAAAACATGATTTTAAAAAGCATGAGCACCCAAGCCGCATAGATATTGAGCTGCAACCATATTCCTTGTGGATATCCTTAAACTGCTGACATGTGCCAGCCGTAAGTGCTGGCAAGGTGCAAGGCTAAACTTGCCTTTGTTCTCTCTTTGATCTAGTGGTTTGCAATGTCATTAAAACGAGTCATCTCCGTCCAAGGTGCGCGCGAGCACAACCTGAAAAACATCTCCGTTGAATTGCCGCGCGATAAGCTGATTGTCTTCACCGGGCTTTCCGGCTCGGGCAAATCATCGCTGGCTTTCGATACGATCTATGCTGAGGGACAGCGCCGCTATGTGGAGTCACTCTCGGCGTATGCGCGGCAGTTTCTTGAAATGCAGCAGAAGCCAGATGTCGATCAGATTGATGGCTTGTCTCCCGCCATTTCAATCGAGCAAAAAACCACCAGCAAAAATCCGCGCTCCACTGTGGGCACAGTGACCGAGATTTATGATTATCTGCGGCTGCTTTTCGCCCGCGTGGGCATTCCTTATTCACCAGCCACGGGCCTTCCTATTGAAGCGCAATCAGTCACGCAAATGGTGGACCGCACTTTGGCTTTGCCCGAAGGCACGCGCATGTATCTGCTTGCGCCGGTGGTGAGGGGCCGCAAAGGTGAATATAAAAAAGAATTTGCTGAGTATCAAAAGAAGGGGTTTCAACGCGTCAAAGTTGATGGAGCGTTTTATGAAATTGACGCGGTGCCCATTCTCGATAAAAAATTCAAACACGATATTGATGTGGTGGTGGATCGTCTGGTGATCGGCCCTGATCTATCAACGCGCTTGGCCGACTCATTTGAAACAGCCTTGAAACTTGCCGATGGTTTGGCCATTGCTGAATTTGCCGATAAGCCGTTGCCGCCATCGCAAACCAAAGAAGACAGCGCTAATAAATCCGCCAATGAAACCCATGAGCGCGTAATTTTCTCGCAGCGTTTCGCCTGCCCGGTTTCAGGCTTCACCATTGATGAAATTGAGCCGCGCATTTTCTCATTCAACAATCCCTTTGGCGCCTGCCCTGCTTGCGACGGCCTTGGCACCGAATTGAAATTTGAACCGGATATGGTGGTGCCTGATGGCAACTTGTCTTTGCGCGAGGGTGCCATTGCACCTTGGGCTAAGACGGGGGCCACCTCGCCCTATTACACCCAAACTTTAGAGGCCCTCGCCAAGCACTATAAATTCTCCATGACGACGCCGTGGAAAACTTTATCGAAGCAAGCCCGCGACGTGGTGTTGAACGGCACCGGCGAAGAGGAAGTGACCATCACTTATGATGATGGTTTGCGCTCATACAAAACCAAAAAAGCCTTTGAAGGAGTGATTGGCAATATCGAACGGCGCTGGCGCGAAACCGATTCAGAATGGATGCGCGAAGAACTGGCGCAATATCAATCCGACCATGAATGCCAAACCTGCAAAGGCTTCCGCCTGAAGCCGCAAACCTTGGCCATCAAAATTGCTGATCTGCACATTGCTCAAGTGTCGGAATTTTCAATTCGCAATGCGGATAAATGGTTCGGCGAACTGGCGTCAAAACTCACGCCAAAGCAAAATGAAATTGCTGTTCGTATTCTGAAAGAAATTCGTGATCGCCTCAAATTCCTCGTTGATGTGGGCCTCGAATATCTCTCCCTCAGCCGCGTCTCAGGCACGCTCTCTGGTGGTGAAAGCCAGCGCATTCGGCTGGCTTCGCAAATCGGTTCTGGCCTCACAGGTGTGCTCTATGTTCTCGATGAACCCTCCATCGGCCTGCACCAGCGCGAAATGAACGCTTGCTCAAAACGCTGGTGCATTTGCGCGACATCGGCAACACGGTGATAGTGGTGGAGCATGATGAGGACGCCATTCGCTCGGCGGATTTCATGTTGGACATCGGCCCGGGTGCGGGCGTTAATGGCGGGCATATTGTAGCGCAAGGCACCCCTGCCGAAGTGATGGCAAACCCTGCCTCCCTCACCGGGCAATATCTCACCGGCTTCCAACAAGTGCCCATCCCCAAGCAGCGCCGCAAATGGGAGCCGAAACGCTCCATCCGCGTCACTGGTGCGCGCGCCAATAATTTAAAAAACGTTAGTGTGGAAATTCCACTCGGTGTTTTCACCTGCGTCACCGGGGTTTCCGGCGGTGGCAAATCAACCTTGATTGTCGATACAGTTTATCGCGCACTGGCCCGCAAACTGATGGGATCGCGCGAAGCCCCGCTCGCCCATGATGATATCAAAGGCGTTGAACATCTCGATAAAATTATTGAGATCGATCAAACAGCGATTGGCAGAACTCCACGTTCCAACCCTGCTACTTATACTGGCGCCTTCACCTTCATTCGTGATTGGTTCGCCGGCTTGCCCGAAGCCAAAGCGCGCGGATATGACCCGGGCCGCTTCTCGTTCAATGTCAAAGGTGGGCGCTGCGAAACCTGTCAAGGTGATGGTGTTATCAAAATTGAAATGCACTTCCTTCCCGATGTCTATGTCACCTGCGATGAGTGCCGTGGCAAACGCTATAACCGCGAAACGCTTGAGATTAAATTCAAAGATAAATCCATCGCCGATGTGTTGGATATGACGGTGCAGGAAGGTGCGGACTTTTTCCGCGCCGTGCCAAGCGTGCGCGATAAAATGGACACGCTGGCAAGAGTGGGCCTCGGCTATATCAAAGTCGGCCAGCAGGCGACAACCCTCAGCGGCGGTGAAGCCCAACGCGTGAAACTGGCGAAGGAGCTAGCAAAACGCGCCACCGGCCGCACACTGTATTTGTTAGACGAACCCACAACTGGCTTGCATTTCCATGATGTACGCAAACTCCTCGAAGTGCTGCACGAGCTGGTAGACCAAGGCAACACCATGGTGGTGATCGAGCATAATCTGGAGGTCATAAAAACTGCCGATTGGATCATCGACTTGGGGCCAGAAGGCGGCGACTCCGGCGGCGAGATAGTGGCGGTTGGCACGCCAGAAGATGTGGCCAAGGTGGTGAAGAGTTACACCGGGCAATATTTGAAGGACGTGCTAAGAAGACCAAGGAAAGAGGCGGCGGAGTGAGTGAAATTTCTGCTCCATATTATTTTACTTATGGCTCGAACATGCTGTTGAGTCAGATGAAGGAGCGATGTCCCAACAGCATGAAAGAATGGGTTGGCATGTTGGGAGGTTACAATTTAACTTTCCCCCGATCTTCGAAGAATGGTGGTGGTGTCTCTAGCATTGAGTTGAATGAGGGCGGAGTCGTTTGGGGCGTAATATTTTCGATGACTTCAAACGATTGGGAAAATCTCGATAAACGTGAGGGCATTAGACCCGGGCGAGATCAGGACAAGAACAGTTACAACAAAATATCAGTGACGGTACTGACAAAGCAAGATGTGGCCAAGGAACTAGTCTGTGTCACATATCAGGCCGTCCCCCAGACTGGCCTCCATCCACCAAGTCAGAAATACCTTGACTCAATTTTGGGAGGTGCAATCGAGAATGACCTGCCAAAGGAGTACATACATTTATTGCGGGGAACCATCGTTCAACGGATGAGCACTCAAATTTAGCGCAGCGTCCACGGCTGCCAAAAGGGACCTCATCAGTCGCTTCGCGCCAGCTTCTCCAAAGGAGAAGCGTGAAGTTTGGCTGTTCCCTAAATTATTTCACCCTTCTCCTTTGGAGAAGGTGGCCCAACGGGCCGGATGAGGTCCCTAGCGGCAAACCCCACCGCTCACACCTTGCGCGAAACCCAAACCCCAATCACCCCCGCCACAGCCACCAAAGCGCCGCGCCAAATCCATGGGCTTTGGTCAATCATAAAACTGGTTGCGGGATAACGGATAATGCCCGCTCCCTGCCCCATCCAAATCAAGCCAGCAAGAGTAGCAAAGACGCCAATGGCCAAGAGTCCGAGTTTCACCATCCGCATCCAATTACCCATTGCTCAGCAGCTTAATCATCGCCTGCGCCGCAGCGGGGTTTCGCTCTTTGGCTCCGGCGATGAAATAGACAAACACATCGCGCGGCTTTTTTGGTGCTGCTTCAGCACCAAGGCGCGGAAGTTCTTTTGGTTCATTGCCTTTCTCCCAAGCCTTCGCCAGTTTCGTCCAACGCAGCAAAGCATCTGCACTATAACCCGTCTCAATCTCAGCCTGCGAATCTTGCAAGCGCAGATAGACAAAATCCGACGTCACATCGGCCAGCAGTGGATATTTAACACTATCAGCCAGAACCACGGCCACATTTGCCGCACGCGCTTGAGCAACAAATTCAGCGCAGAGAAATGTTTGATGCCGCACCTCCAACACATGGCGAAGTTTCACGCCGTCATAGTCTCGCGGCAACAGCGCCAGAAAACCGGCAAGGTCGGCAGCATCATATTTCTTGGTGTGGGCGATTTGCCAGAGGATGGGGCCGAGTTTGGATTTCAGCTCACTCACGCCACTCTCAAAAAACTTGGCCATAGAAGGCCCAGCTTCAGACAGCACGCGGCGGTTCACGGCAAAGCGTGGTGCTTTCAATGAAAAGATAAAATCATCAGGCGTTTCATCGGCCCATTTGCGGAATGTGGGCGGCTTGAAGGTGCTGTAAAACGTGCCGTTCACTTCAATCGAAGTCACATGCTTGCTGGCGTAGGATAGCTCTTTGGCCTGAGATAATTTCTCAGGGTAAAACAGCCCACGCCACGGCTCATAAGTCCACCCGCCAATGCCCACTCGGATCATGTACTCCGCTCCTTCGAATTTCGAAAGCAAGATGCCACAGCACATGCAGATGTACAAATCCCGGAATTATAATTTCTCTTGTTACATTTGAAATTTATACTATAGTTTACATGTTAATTAATTATAATACAAAAGAACAGGAAACTCTCAAATGCTCAATGGTGTAATTCCCGCTTCATGGTCTGGCCATATTCACGCGGCGCTGCGCGTGGTTACCGGACTTATTTTTCTGCAACATCCTCTGACCAAATTCATTCATTGGCCGTTCACAGATTATTTTCCTGTTGGTCAAGCGCTTCCCCCTTTGATGATCACGGCTGGCGTGATTGAATTGATTGGCAGTGTTCTAATCATACTGGGTTTAAAAACCCGCCTTGTCGCTTTCATTCTTGCCGGCGAAATGGCCTTTGCTTATTTCTTGGGTCACAGTCCTTATTCATTCTTCCCCATTCAAAATGGTGGTGAGGCTGCAGTTCTGCTGTGCTTCATCTTCTTGTATTTTGCTGCTGTGGGTGCTGGCCCCTACAGTGTGGATGAAAGCCGGAAATAATCTCCTCTCAAACTCCGAAGGCCGCGAGAAATCGTGGCCTTTTTATTGGCGCTCTTTGCGAAGCTTTGCCCAAAACTCTAACCGCTTTTTCACATCGCGCTCAAAACCGCGTTCCACCGGAGCGTAATATTTTTCGCGGCCCATTTCAGGCGGAAAATAATTTTGACCAGAAAATGCGTCTGGCTCATCATGGTCATATTGATAACCGGAACCGTATTCTTGATCCTTCATCAGCTTGGTTGGCGCGTTCAAAATAATTTTGGGCGGAGCCAATGAACCAGTTTCCTTGGCGCGGTTCATCGCAGCTTTAAAAGCCGAATATACCGCATTCGATTTTGGTGCAGTGGCCACATAAACCACTGCTTGCGCCAGCGCCAATTCACCTTCGGGTGAGCCGAGAAAATCGTAAACGTCTTTGGCCGCCAGCGCTTGCTTAACCGCTTCAGGGTCGGCCAATCCCACATCCTCAATCGCCATCCGCACAATGCGCCGTGCTAAAAACAGCGGGTCTTCGCCTGCTGTCAGCATCCGCGCCAGATAATATAAGGCAGCATCAGGGTCTGAACCACGCACCGATTTATGCAAAGCTGAAATCAGATTATAATGCCCATCCGCTGCCTTGTCATAAAGCGGAAGGCGCTTGGAAACCGCCTTCCCTAAAGCCTCAGAATCCAATGGAGCTGCCCCTTCAGGCACAGAAGCAAAAACCTCTTCCACCAAATTCAAAAAATAGCGCCCATCGCCATCAGCCATGTTGATCAATGCCGCACGCGCATCATCATCCACAGGCAATTTGCGCTTTTCATAAATCTCGGCACGATTGATCAGTGCACTGAGGAATTCTGGCTCCAGCCGGTCCAACACCAAAACTTGCGCGCGTGAGAGCAAAGCGCCGTTCAATTCAAACGAAGGATTTTCCGTGGTGGCACCCACCAAAGTTATGGTGCCATTTTCCACATAGGGCAAAAATGAATCTTGTTGCGATTTGTTGAAACGGTGAATCTCATCCACGAATAACAAAGTCGCCCGCCCCTGCTCACGGCGCATTTTAGCTTGCTCAAAGGCCTTCTTCAAATCCGCAACGCCGGAAAATATCGCTGACATTTGCTCAAACACCAACCCAGTTTCACCAGCCAGCAACCTTGCAATTGTGGTTTTACCCGTGCCCGGTGGGCCCCATAAAATAATTGATGGAATGCGCCCCGATGCCAACATGCGGGTGAGTGAACCTTGCGGCCCCACCAAATGATCTTGCCCCACAACGTCTGATAATTTGGTTGGACGCAACCGATCTGCCAGAGGCCGTGGCCCCTCTTTCGTCACCCCACCTGCATCAAATAATGATGACATCAGCCGAGTCGCAAATAGGCTTTGCGCCCACCGCGTTGAAAGCCAATCACCCAGCGGCTAGGCGATTGTTGCAAGATGCCACGCAATGTATTGACTGAATCAATCGCCGCACCATTCACATCAAGAATAATATCGCCTTTGCGAAAAAATTGTTGGGCTGGTCCCTGCTTCACATCCAGCGCCACAACGCCAACAGCATCATTAGGCAAATCCACTTCATCGGCCACTGCTGGTGAAAGATTAGCCACGACCAACCCTGCCAATGGCGTTTCACCACTGATTAGAGTTTCTTGGCGTTTCACAGTTTCAGGTGCCGCAATCAATTTGACTGTAGCCTGACGCGAACTGGCCCCACGACGATATTCAACAAACTTCGCATCGCCCACATGCGTGGTGGCGATTAAGTATCCAAGTTCACGCGCATTCTCCAATGTCTTGCCGTCAATCGCCACAATCACATCACCACGCCGCATACCCGCCTGCAAAAGGGGGCTTTGCGGATAAAGGTTCACAATCAACGCCCCTTCAGGCCGCGCAAACCCAAGCGAGTCTGCAATGTCTGGTGTCACGTCCTGAAAATCTGCCCCCAGCCAAGGCCGCACAATTTGCGTGCCGGCTTCTGCTGCCTGCAAAACGGTGGCCACCATATTGGCTGGAATTGAAAACCCAATGCCAACCGAGCCACCTGATTTTGAATAGATGGCCGAGTTAATGCCAATCAAATCGCCATGCATATTCACCAAGGCCCCGCCCGAATTGCCGGGGTTGATGGCAGCGTCAGTCTGAATGAAAAACTGATAATCGCTGATGCCCACACTGGTGCGGGCAAGAGCTGAAATTATTCCGCTGGTCACAGTTTGGCCAACACCGAATGGGTTGCCAATGGCCAACACCAAATCACCAATTTCTAAGTTATCTGAATTGGCCAGATTCAACGCTGGCAAATCTTCATCGCGCACATCAATTTTAAGCACTGCCAAATCTGTGCGTTCATCTGCCAGCAAAATCTTCGCTGCAAATTCGCGCTTATCAGCCAAGGCCACGCGAATATCTGTGCCATTTTTAATCACATGATTATTGGTAACAATGATGCCAGAAG
Organism: Hyphomicrobiales bacterium; assembly: GCA_031385245.1. GTDB lineage: Bacteria > Pseudomonadota > Alphaproteobacteria > Rhizobiales > Aestuariivirgaceae > Aestuariivirga. The sequence continues at coordinate 19,327 of JANNBH010000020.1, forward strand.
AGTCAACAATCACACCAGAGCCAAGCGAACTGCCAACGCGCTCACGCGGGCGACCAGCTTTTCCTTCCAGCCCAAAAAACTTTTTGAAAAACGGATCGTCAAACGGGCTGTTGCCTTGCGGCTGTTGCACCACGGTTTTGGCATAAACATTCACCACAGCAGGTGCCGTGCGTTTGACCAGTGGTGCAAACGATAATGTAATTTCTTGCTTGCTCTGTGGCGTAAAACGACTTTCCGCCAGCGCTGGACTAGCAAGCAGCGCCAAAACTAAAACCAAAATCCGCATCAAAAATAACTCCATTGTATTTTCTATCTGCGATCAACTTTTGTCGATAAAATGACCGCCGTCTCAATGCCATCCACCCCAGAGATAGCACCAATCTGATCGATGATCTTGTCCATATCTTCAGATGTCGAAGTTTTAATGAGGGCCATCAAATCAAACTTGCCGCTCACCGTGTGCAATGATTGCACGGCGTTAATTTTGCCCACAGCTTTGGCCACATCAACCTGCCTTCGTGGCTCGGCAGAAATCATAACCATAGCAGAAATTCCACGCGCAGATTGATCGCCTGAAATCTTCACAGTATACCCAGCAATAATCCCCTGCTCTTCCAAGCGCCGCAAACGATCTTGAACAGTGGTGCGTGACACACCAAGTTTGCGCGCCAGCGAGGCCACAGGCTCACGCGCATCCAGCTTCAAAAGGGCAATCAAGTCTTCGTCTTTGGCGGTCAACATGGCTTTCGTCGATTTGCGGGTTCTAACGTCATTATGACGGACTGCACTGAGCTTCGCAACAGATTGCAGTCTTTAAAGTGACAATGATTACGCGCAAACTTACAATTCGACAATTTGATTCCAACCCCACGTCGTCATTCCCGCGAAAGCGGGAACCCAGCTTTCTTTATTCAAGAAGGACAGCTGGGCCCCTGCTTTCGCAGGGGTGACGGCTGAGGGTGGAAGATTTAGGAGATTTCATATGACCGCAGCAATTCTAGTGCCCGTCCTCGCCAACGCCCTCCCCGCCGATGCTGCTGCAGTTTCGGCTTTACTGCAACCCGATGAACCGGTGTTCTGCTTTTCCGCCACCGCACTGGCGGCACGCGCCCTTCAGTTCACGAAAAATTTTCCAGGCCTCGTCACGTTTGCTGTGAAATCAAATCCTAGTGTGGAAGTTATTCGCACCTTAGCTGGCAATGGAATTACCTCTTGGGATGTGGCATCTGTGCATGAAATGAAACTGGTGCGTGAGATTTCCCCAACAGCACATTTTCATTATCACAATCCGGTCAAATCGCGCCGCGAGATTGAAGATGCTTACCGCATTTACAATTGCAAACGTTTCGTGGTGGATTGCCGCGAGGAACTGCAAAAAATCGCCGATATCATTGGCAAAGATTCTGAGGTTGAAATCGCTGTGCGCTTTGTGCTGCCGCGCGATCGTGGGTCTTCCGCCCATGATTTCTCAACAAAGTTTGGCGCACCAGAACATATCTGTGTTGAGCTTTTGAAACAGGCTTATGGCCTTGGTTACAAGTGCGTGCTCACCTTTCACCCCGGCTCACAAAGCAAAGAGCCGCAAGTCTATGTGCGCCACATCGAGGCAGCGGCCCGCATTGCCAAACAAGCCGAAGTGAAGGTAACAACGCTGAATGTGGGTGGAGGCTTTCCGGCCAATTACATGCTCTCCACTGCGCCCGAACCAGAGGTGTTCTTCCGCATTATTGATGATGCCGCAGACAAGTATTTCAGCGCAGCCAACCGACCAAAATTAGAGTGCGAACCCGGCCGAGGCATGGTTGCCAATTGTATGTCGCTGCTTACCAAAGTGAAACTGGTTTGCACCGATGGCGATGATATATTCATCA
>JANNBH010000028.1:0-98109 GCA_031385245.1 Hyphomicrobiales bacterium
TTCCCAGGCGCGGTTCCTGATCATCGACGGACGCTTCGCGGAAGCCGTCGATCCGCTGCTAGCGAGCCTCGCTCCTGCAACTCAAATCTGGCGTATGGAACAAAGCTTCAGCACCATTGCGCCATACACAATCGAGGAAGCCTATGAGGTGGCGGACGCGATTGCACGCGGCAACAAGGCAGACCTGTGTGATGAGCTCGGTGATCTTCTGCTGCAGCCGATTTACCACGCTCAAATGGCCACCGAGGAAGGAAGCTTTACTTTTGATGATGTGATTGAAGCCGTTGTCACCAAAATGATCCGCCGCCATCCACATGTGTTCGGCGATGAGCAAACCAAGGCTGCGGGAGTTGCCAAAGGGTTTTGGGAAGAAAACAAAGCCAAGGAACGGCAAGGGCTGCCCAAGCAAGGGATTTTAGGCACGGTGCCTATTGCCCTGCCCGGATTAACTCGCGCCATAAAACTGCAATCCAAAGCCGCCAAGGTTGGCTTTGACTGGCCTTCAATTGATAATGTTTACGACAAGATAACAGAGGAGATTGCCGAGTTTCGCGAAGCGCCAGACGAACACAAAGCCGAGGAATTTGGAGATTTACTATTCGCGTTAGCAAATGTGGCGCGGCATTTGGGCATTGACGCGGAGGCTGCATTGCGGGGAACCAATGAAAAATTTACGCGGCGCTTTAAACATATTGAGGCAGAGTTAGAGAAGCGTGGGCGCGCACCAAAGAATTCAAATTTGGGAGAAATGGATACGCTTTGGGATGAGGCCAAGGAGTTGGAGTAAACAGCCCTTCGAGGCCGCTTCGCGGCACCTCAGGGTGAGGGTTTCTGTTACTCCCTCATGCTGAGGTGCGCGGGACGCGCCTCGAAGCATCACTAAGCGTAAAGCGCCTGCCCGCGCTCTTCAAAGGCTTGCAACATTTTCTCCGTCGCAAAGCCCATCATGCTTCCTGCTATCATCTGCATCATCATGTTTTTTAATGTGTAGTCAATGGCGATTGTGACATCCGCCTGCCCCTCGCCAGCTTCCACAATGGACCATACAGCGCGAAGCGATTTCAGCGGGCCGTCAGATGACGTAGCGATAACGGTATACTCTTCGCTGTTAGTTACGACATGACTGGTAAAAGTTTCGCGGAATCCGAGTTTCTCCAATGCAACTTGCAAATCAGCATCAAAGCTTGTCTCCACTCCGTTGGAGCGTAGCTCACCGCGAACCACCGAACGATTAAGCAGTGGCAGAAATTCTTTGTAAGAACCCACATCAGATGCAATCGCAAAGGCTTGATCGGCGCTTAAATTCACGCGTTTGGTGGTGGTAAAATGCGGCATTATTTTGCAGCGCGGGCAGCGCGAAGTTTGGCGAAATCATCACCCGCATGGTGTGATGAGCGCGTGAGCGGTGAGGAAGAGACCATCAAGAAGCCCTTTGAATAAGCCAGTGTCTCATAAGACTTGAATTCGTCTGGTGTTACAAACCGATCAATGGCGGCATGTTTGCGCGTGGGCTGAAGATACTGTCCGATGGTGATGAAATCGATTCCAGCCGAGCGCATATCGTCCATCACTTGCATCACTTGCTCACGGGTTTCACCAAGGCCTACCATAATGCCGGATTTGGTGAACATTTGCGGATCAAGTTCTTTAACCCGCTCCAACAAACGCAGTGAATGGAAATAGCGCGCACCTGGGCGGATTTTCAAATAAAGGCCGGGCACGGTTTCAAGATTGTGATTGAACACATCGGGTCGTGCTTCAACCACCTTTTCCAATGCACCATTTTTCTTCAAAAAATCTGGTGTGAGAACTTCAATCGTGGTGCCCGGGGATGCCGCACGAATGGCCAGAACAGTTTGGGCAATATGCCCTGCTCCGCCATCGGCCAAATCATCGCGGTCCACTGAGGTGATAACCGAATGCATCAAACCCATGCGATATACAGCATCAGCCACGCGTTCTGGTTCGCCCACATCCAAAGCTTCTGGTAATCCGGTTTTAACATTGCAAAAAGCGCAAGCTCTTGTGCAGGTGTCGCCCATTACCATAAACGTGGCGTGTTTTTTTGACCAGCATTCGCCAATGTTGGGGCAGCCAGCTTCTTCGCACACGGTAACTAATTTATTCTCGCGCACAATCTTTTGCGTTTCCGCATAGATCGGTGACCCCGGAGCCTTCACCCTGATCCACTCCGGCTTTCGCAGAAGTGGAGTTTCAGGGCGATGTGCTTTTTCCGGATGACGCAGTTTAAGCGTATCGAGAATTGTGGTCATGGAGTTTTAACGGCGACCGCGCAAAACCTTCAGCACCAGCAACAAACCAATGGCACCAATTGCCGACACAACAAGATTGCCAAGGAACCAGCCGTGGAAAACTTCACCAAGTTGAATGCCCGCTGCATTGGCAACAAAGAAGCCAATCCATGAACCAATGATGCCGATGATCAAATTCATAATCAGGCCCATGTTGGAACCTGTCACTTTTTCAGCAATCCAGCCAGCAATAATGCCGATCAAAATTGTGCCGCCAATACCAACCGAACCTAAATCCATAATGCCTTGCATATCAGTCTCCCACTCAATGTAAAATTCTGGCGATAATCATTACGATAATTGCGCCAATTGTTGCCGTTGCTACATCACGCCCAATCTCATTTCTAATGCCAAGATTGACGCCCGCTTTGTTTAAAACAAATGAACCCACAAAGGAACCCAAAATTCCGCTGATCAGATATTGCACAATGCCGTAACCGCCAACAATCCAACTGGCCAACCAACCAGCTGCAAGGCCCATTAAAACTGCGATAATAACGTTCTTTGAATCCATTTTATCCCCCGTCGAATAAGTTAACACGCCACGCATATGGCCCATGAAAACGGTTTCTTCAAGATTACATGTGAATGGCACGCCCATAAGCGCCCAGCACGCTTTCATGCATCATTTCTGAAAGCGTTGGATGCGGGAATACCGTGTGCATCAATTCTGCTTCTGTAGTCTCTAAGCCCATGGCGATCACATAGCCTTGGATCAGCTCAGTCACTTCGGCCCCCACCATATGAGCCCCCAGCAAGCGGCCGGTTTTGGCATCAAATACTGTTTTGATCAGTCCTTGGTCTTCACCTAAAGCGATGGCCTTGCCATTGGCGAGGAATGGGAACTTGCCCACTTTAACTTCAAAACCAGCCACAATGGCTTTCGCTTCAGTGAGGCCGACGGAGGCCACTTGCGGGTGACAATAAGTGCAGCCGGGGATTTGATCTTTCTTCATTGGGTGGGCATCGAGGCCCTTGATTTTCTCAACGCAAATAACACCTTCATGTTCAGCTTTATGAGCCAACATGGGCGGGCCAGCCACATCGCCAATGGCATAAAGCCCGGCCACATTGGTGCGACCATAACCATCCGTCACCACGCAACCACGATCAGTTTTCACGCCGAGCGCTTCGAGGCCTAGGCCTTCGATATTGCCTACAACGCCGGTGGCGGCGATGACGCGATCAACGGTGATCTCTTCTTTTTTATCACCCTGCTCTATGGTAGCGGTGACCGAGTTCGCGCCTTTTTTGAGTGATGCCACTTTGGAGCTGAGCTTGAATTTCAAGCCATGCTTTTCAAGTTGCTTCTGTGCAAATTTGGAAATGTCCACATCTTCAACCGGCATGATCTGATCCATGATTTCCACCACAGTCACATCAACTCCCATGGCATTGTAGAACGACGCAAACTCAATGCCGATGGCACCAGAGCCTACCACTAGAAGTGACTTCGGCATTTCGGCGGGCACCATGGCTTCAAAATAACTCCACACCAATTTTCCGTCATGCTCCAAACCGGGCAGAACACGTGGGCGCGCTCCTGTGGCGAGGATGATGTGTTTTGCAGAATAAGTCCCTGCCCCCAACGTGCCTTTGGGTGGTGGGTTTTGCGGCTGCACAATTGGCTTTTTGGAATCCGTCACCACCACTTCGCTGGGTTTAGTAATCTTTGCTTCACCCCAAATGATTTGCACTTTATTCTTTTTGAGCAAGCCATTCACACCCATGGTAAGGCGGGCGGAAACGGCGCGTGATCGGGCCACAACTTTTGTGGGATCGAATTTAATGTTGTCGGCGCTCAAACCATAATCGTCGGCGTGGTTCATGTAAGTGTAAATCTCAGCCGAGCGCAGCAATGCCTTAGTGGGAATGCAGCCCCAGTTAAGACAAATGCCACCCAAGTGTTCACGTTCAACGAGGCCCACCTTGAAGCCAAGTTGTGCGGCGCGGATGGCGGTGACATAACCACCTGGTCCAGCGCCGATGATGAGAACGTCAAAATTTGTGTCGGCCATAATTCACTACTCCTGCACGCACCCTTCGAGGCCGCTTCCCGGCACCTCAGGGTGAGGTTGTTTCCGTGGTTTTTCCTATTCCCTCATCCTGAGGTGCGAGCTCTTGTGAGCCTTGAAGGATGCGCCACAACTTAAATCTCCAATATCTTCTTCACCAGCGGCACCAAGCCAGCACCTATTGCCCTTGTGTTCGCCACATCCAAATGCCCGCCATCAATATCATTGGCCTGTGCAACAGATCCTGCATCAAAAAAATGAACGCCCATCTCTTCGGCAACCTTCGCATAATGGCGCGCAAAGAGTTTCGATTCCTCAATCTTGTGGCCCCAGAGATCATTGAACCATTCATTCTTGGTCAGCACCAAACAAGGCGGGGAAACCAAAATAATTGGTGGCGCAACATAAGTGCCAGACCAACTGTGATTGCGTGTCAGCTTCACCAAGCGCTCCATACCCATGGAAGCATCAAAAGCGCGGCAATGCTTCAAATCATTGGTGCCCAACATGATGATGAGCATATCTAATGGTTGATGCGATTTGAGCGCGATGGGAAGTCCCACAGCACCGTTCCGCTCTTCATCCACGGTCGGATCATCGAACACCGTGGTGCGCCCATTCATGCCCTCTTCAATCACGCGGGCTTTATTGTGAAGGCCGTGAGCCAAAACATTCGGCCAGCGATCTTCATAGGCCATACGCATTCCCGTGGACGCGTTATAACCCCAAGTGAGCGAGTCACCGAATGCAAGAATTGATTTCATGTATTTACATCACCTAACCAAGAGAAACAAAACAACCCAAAAAGAATCAACCCGAAGAGGAATAATAACAATGTCACCAGTCCAACACTCCAAGCACTCGATCTAGCGCGCGAATGTTTTGAGGTTGGCTCAATCATCACACCAACATCAAACCTGGTTCTTCGAGATACATTTTGATCGCTCCCAAGAACTCCGCACCCAATGCACCATCCACGGCGCGGTGATCGGTTGAGAGGGTGACACTCATCAACTGCTCAATCACAATATCATTGCCGCGCACAACTGGTCTGCGTTCACCCGCTCCCACGGCCAAAATTGTGGCTTGCGGTGGGTTGACGATGGCTTGGAAGTTTTTAACGCCCATCATGCCCATGTTGGAAACTGAAGTTGAACCGCCAGTATATTCCGATGGATTGAGTTTGCGCGATTTGGCCCGCGCCGCATAATCTTTCATCTCAATCGAAATTTGTGCCAGACCTTTGGTTTCAGCTTTACGCACAATTGGCGTGATCAAGCCGCCGGGGATGGAGACCGCCACGCCCACATCGGCGTGGTGGTGTTTTATCATGTTGGTGTCAGTCCAGCTGACATTGGCATCTGGCACTTTGATCAGCGCCATGGCCATGGCCTTGATCACGAAATCATTGACCGAGACTTTCCATGCGGGCTTGCCGTCTTTATCTTTCGGAGCTTGTGCATTCAGGCGCTCACGCAGGGCCAGCAAATTCTCGAGGCTGATATCAACGGTCACATAGAAATGCGGAACAGTTTGCTTGGATTCAGTCAGGCGGCGCGCAATGGTTTTGCGCATCCCATCATGCGGCACCAGATCATAGGAGCCTTCTTCGAAGAGTTTGAGCACGGAGGCTTCAGAAGGTGATGCGGCCATGGTGGTCGCAGCTGATTTAGCTGCGGCGGCACTTGGCGTGAAGCCTTCCACATCTTTCATCACGATGCGACCATGCGGGCCTGATCCGTGTACGGATGATATTTCAATGCCTTTGGTTTTAGCGAGACGGCGGGCGAGTGGGGAGGCGAAGACGCGAGAGCCCCCTCCGTCAGCGTTGCGCGCTGCCACCTCCCCCGCAAGGGGGGAGGATGTAGAGGTTGGCGCACTTGCTTTCTTATCCTCCCCCTTTACGGGGGAGGTGGCCGGAACGGCCGGAGGGGGAGCACTTGCTGAAGGCTCCCCAATCACTGCAATCGGCGCATTGACAGGCACATCCTCAGTTCCTTCGGCCACGATAATCTTAGTCAGCACACCTTCATCAATGGCTTCCACTTCCATCGTGGCCTTATCGGTTTCGATTTCGGCCAGCACATCGCCGCTCTTCACCTTGTCGCCCTCTTTCTTGAGCCACTTTGAAAGTTTGCCTTTCTCCATGGTGGGCGAAAGGGCGGGCATAAGGATGGTTGGCATGATGAACCTTTATGTGTTCGAGAGTACCGATGATTTTGCGGCGGCCTTGGCAAGGTCGTCGTTTAAGGCTTTGCGAATTTCAGCAAGATTAGCTGCCGTGGTGCCATGGCCCATTTCTTCCATGGAGGCAGCAACCTGCTGCGCCATGCCAGCAAGCACATGGCCCCACATATCAGCCTTGCCGAAAGCCATGGAGTGCAGCGCCAAGCTCAACTGACCATTGGTGATCCAGCCGCGCACAATTTCGCCAGCGTTGGCATCATGAAACACTTCATGCGGCGGCTGCAATTGATGGGGATGAGTGTCGTGGGAATGGTCGTGGTGGTGATGATCGTGATCAGACATTACATTACATTCCTGTTTTGAGATTGAATTTCAACAATTGCTGCTACTTCAGCGTCAGCCAGCGGATAGGTGGCATAAGCGAATAGAGGCAATTCTCCGCAATAATATCCAATTCTGCCCTTTTCTGCGTCGAAAGAATCTTTCAATTCCCAGTTTGGACGGTATGTTGGATTGCCTCTACGGCGGTTTACGAAATTTTCTAAAAGACTTTCTGCGTCTTGCGAAGAGTGTTTTGCGAGCAAGGCACGCAGGAAGGAGTGGAGCTCTGGCTTTCCCATTCTGTGCATTGGAACTCGCACATTTTCCAGCGTTCCAGTCTTTAGCCCGTCAATTCTAACTACCTCAACTTCCCATTCCCTATAAGGAGTTCTTCCGTGATCAGACATAGAGAACTCCTTTAACTGCGGCCACCACGTCATTGACATTGGGCAAGGCCAGTTTTTCTAAATTTGCGGCATAGGGCATGGGCACGTCTTTTCCGGCGACGCGCGCTACTGGCGCATCGAGATAATCAAAGGCATGGGTCATAATTTCGGCGGCTAGTTCTGAGGTGACGGAGAAGCGCGGATAGCCCTCCTCCACGCACACGCAGCGATTGGTCTTCTTCACCGACGTTAGAACTGTTTCAAGATCCAAAGGACGGATGGTGCGAAGGTCTATCACTTCACATTCGATGCCTTCAGCGGCCAGCTTTTCAGCCGCGGCCAAAGCATAAGTCATGCCGATGGAGAAGGACACGATGGTGACGTGGGTGCCCGCCCGCGCAATGCGAGCTTTGCCAATTGGCACCACCCAATCTTCGACATTCGGCACTTCAAAAGATTTGCCGTATAGGATTTCGTTTTCAAGGAAGATAATGGGGTTTGGATCGCGGATGGCGGCTTTCATCAGGCCCTTGGCATCGGCGGCAGAATATGGCGCCACCACTTTAAGGCCGGGGATTTGGGAATACCATGCGGTGTAATCTTGGCTGTGTTGTGCGCCCACCCGGGCGGCGGCACCATTGGGGCCACGGAACACAATCGAACAGCCCATTTGCCCGCCGGACATATACAAGGTTTTGGCGGCAGAGTTGATGATGTGATCAATGGCTTGCATGGCGAAGTTGAAGGTCATAAATTCGACGATGGGTTTCAGGCCGGCAAAAGCCGCACCCGTAGCAATGCCAGTGAAGCCATGTTCGGTGATGGGCGTATCGAGAACCCGCTCAGGGCCAAACTCATCCAACATGCCTTGGCTGATTTTGTAAGCGCCCTGATATTGGCCCACTTCCTCGCCCATCAAGAACACGTCCTTATCGCGGCGCATTTCTTCGGACATGGCCGAGCGCAAGGCTTCGCGCACCGTCATGGTGATCATTTCAGTGCCGGGTGGGATTTCGGGGTCTTGCGGCGTAGGGCCCTTCGAGGGCGGCTGTGCCGCCACCTCAGGGTGAGGGATATTTTTTAAACCCTCATCCTGAGGAGGCCGCGCAGCGAGCGTCTCGAAGGAGGCCGAAGCCTCGCCAATCACCGCAATCGGCGCATTCACTTTCACACCCTCAGTCCCTTCCGGAACCAAAATGGCAGTCAGCACGCCTTCATCAATCGCTTCCACTTCCATGGTGGCTTTATCAGTTTCAATCTCAGCTAAAATATCGCCTGACTTAACTTGATCACCCACGGCCTTAAGCCATTTCGACAATTTGCCTTCTTCCATGGTGGGGGAAAGGGCTGGCATGAGGATGGTTGGCATGGTTTTGGTTCCTCACGCTGTCTTGTAAATATCGGTGTAAAGTTCGGATGCATCGGGCTCGGCATCAGCCACGGCAAAATCAGCCGCTTGAGTCACAATCTCACGAATGTCTGTATCCATCTTTTTTAAATCGTCTTCGGAGGCGCGATTGGATTTCAGGAGGCGAGCTTTCACCTGTTCAATCGGGTCGTGCTCTTCGCGCATTTTTTGTACTTCTTCTTTCGAGCGATATTTTGCAGGATCAGACATGGAATGGCCGCGATAACGATAGGTCATCATTTCTAATATATATGGCCCCTCGCCTGAACGACAATGCTCGGTGGCGCGGTCGGCGGCTTCTTTCACAGCGCGTACATCCATGCCGTCTACTTGTTCGGATGGAATACCAAAGGCTTCACCGCGTGCGCCTAAATGTTCAGAAGCTGCTGTCGAACGCGCTGCCGAGGTGCCCATGGCGTAACGATTGTTTTCGATCACGAAAATAACCGGCAGTTTCCAAATCGAAGCAATGTTGAAGGTTTCATAAACTTGGCCTTGGTTGGCAGCACCATCGCCAAAATAGGCCATGGAAACATTTTTGTTACCGCGATATTTATTGGCAAAGGCCAGCCCTGCCCCCAATGGTACTTGCGCGCCAACGATTCCGTGGCCACCATAAAAATTCTTTTCGCGGCTAAACATATGCATGGAGCCGCCCTTGCCACGTGAATAACCACCTTGGCGGCCCGTGAGTTCAGTCATAACACCTTTGGCTTCCATGCCACAGGCTAACATGTGGCCATGATCGCGGTATGATGTGATGCGTTGATCGCCTTCGATGGCCGCCATTTCCATGCCCACCACCACGGCTTCTTGGCCGATGTATAAGTGGCAGAAACCGCCAATCGACCCCATACCATAAAGCTGGCCAGCTTTTTCTTCAAAGCGGCGGATGAGGAGCATATCGTAATAGGCTTTGAGTTCTTCCTCGGCTGATAAGCCTGAGTTCTTCAAATCGGATTTGGATTTTAAAGGCTTATCACCTTTCTTTGCCAAATAAGCTGATCTCACCGCCATGAGCCGTCTCCCTGTTATGGGATAAACTTAGCAGTAAATGATTGTGTTGGCTTGTAAAAAAGCAGATTAACTGGATTTTGGTTTATCGTTAGGATTCAACAGGAAAATTACTTAGCCAAAGCCACAATAACGTCAGAGGGTTTGACCAGAAACAAGTCGCGGCGGGCAAGTTCATCCAAATAATCTGGGTCAATGCTTTCAGGACGCAGCAATGTTACACGTGCTTCCAGTGCTTGACGCTGACCCAGAATTGTTTCGCTTTCAGCTTTCAATTGGACCAATTGCACATCCAGTTTATCACGCAATGGGAAACCACGCGCACCATAAATCCCATACCAAACCAAATAGCCAAGCATAGCAGCGCTGGCAAAACTAACTAACAGTTCAAATTTTTTCAGGTGTACGAGTCGCATGGCAAACATCCTTGCCCTTGAATGATCTCAGACTGGTTAAGACTTCGTAACGAAAATCTGTTAGACCATCTTGGTGCTTGATTTTTGGCCCCATAAGGCTGATCTATGCTGCAGAGGGTATTATGTTATCAAGTAGCCGCTTTGTTGTTGCCATCCATGTGCTCTGCATTCTCGCAAGGAATGCTGGAAAAGGCCCAGTTTGTTCCAACGAGATCGCGTGCAGCGTTGATACCAACCCAGTCGTCATTCGCCGCCTGATGTCTGAACTTGAAAAGGCAAAATTGGTTCTTTCCACTGCAGGCCGTTCTGGCGGTTTTTCTCTCAGCAAGACCGCATGTGATGTTTCGCTTGCAGATATTTATGATGCGGTAGAAAATTCCACTGTATTTCGTACCCACAAACTTGATCCAAACTCGAAGTGCCCAATTGGAGCGCAAATGTTTGAATCTTTGCTGCCAAAATTACGCTGTGCAGAGAATGCAATGACCGCATCACTTAACGAAACCAAGTTGAGTGAGATTGCTGCTGGGTTTCATTAGGGCAACATCTTAATATTTCAGAGGGTGGTTAGAAACTCTCCGATCGCGCTGCTTTCCACAAAATCCATTGCTTGCGCCATTGCGACAGGTCACCGCCGTGACGCAATAATTTCGTGCCCTGCTTGGCAGCTTCATTGAGGTAAGGCTCAGTTAAAGCCACATGCAAAAAAGCTGGCATAGCTGCGGGTTTAATAGTCCAAGCCATTTTGTGCGCTTGAGATAATCTTTGTCTTGCTTTTTCCCTAAACTCCGCCAACAAAACTGAAACCGCGTCATCATTGGCTGGTGCCCATAAATCAGTCGGTTTCAAATCTCGCTGTGCGAGAAGTTCTAGCGGGATAAAACATTGCGAGCGCCGATGGTGAAGGGGCAACGAGCGCAGCAACCCCGCCATGCCATATGCCACGCCCGCAAGGCCGGAAACTTCGGCATTCTCCAATCCTTCATGGCCTGCCAAAATCAGCGATGCCATTTGCAGAAGCGCTGAAGATGTTTCTCCAAGATAACCTTCAAGATCAACCAGCGTGGGCATATGATCAGAATAAAAATCGAATATATGCGCGGCCACCAAATTTTTCAGCGCATGTTTAGGTAAGTCAGCTGCAGCAATAACCCTCGCTAATGCAATGGCCACAGGATGCTCTTGGGCATCGCCATGATAAATTGCATCCAACGTATCTTGCCACCATTGCAGACGAATTTCGCCCAAATGCGGCTCAGTCACTACATCTCGAATGCGAGTGATTTCGGCGTTGAAGGCATAAAGCGCCAGCAGATCAGCGCGCTTTTCTTCCGGCGCAAATAATACAGCCAAGTATCGGTCACGATCAATCTGCCGAACCAGATTGAAGCAATACTCATCTTCAGGGCTCATGGCACAGCCTTTCCAACGGCCACAAAAGCCGCTGCCAATCTGCGGCCTTCAGCAAGCATTACATTATAGGTGTGAACGGCGGAACTGGTGCTCATAAAATCCACATTCAAATTCTCGGCAGCAAAAAACTCCAGCACTTTGCGTGCAGGGCGTTTCATGTCTGCACCCGTGCCAAGCAGCACAAAATCTATGTCAGACTTCTCGGCAATGAGTACCGTATAATCATCAACATCCCAAGCGCGCATTCCACTGGGCAACACCAACAGCGAGCCCAAATGTGAATAGGACTCAAACCGAAAGCCGCCATCACCAAAGGAAGTGATCGGCAAAACTTGCGGAAGGAATTTCATCCCCTTAGACCTTCTCAGCTCCCGGCATTTCGCGTTTGGTGCCCAGCAAAATCAGCACTGGCGATGCAATGAAAATAGAACTGTAAGTGCCCACCACAACGCCCCAGATCATTGCAAAGGTGAAGCCGCGGATAACTTCGCCGCCGAACACATAAAGTGCAATCAAGGCCATCATAGTAGCCACCGATGTTAAAATTGTGCGTGGCAGAACTGAGTTTATTGAGAAATCAATCAAGTCGGCCAAAGGCATGGATTTATACTTACGCAAGTATTCACGGATACGATCAAACACCACAACAGTGTCGTTCAAGGAGTAACCAATGATGGTGAGAATGGCCGCAATGATTGACAGGTTGAATTCCAAACCAATCAGGCAGAATAAGCCGATCGACAATGTCACGTCATGGAGCAATGACAAGATTGCACCCACCGCAAATTGCCATTCAAAGCGAACCCATAAATAGATGAGCACGAAAACCAGTGAGAGCATAACTGCTGCAATCGCTTGCTCCGTAAGTTCCTGCGAAACTTTGGGGCCCACTGTTTCAGTGCTGCGTATTTCAACACCAGCGCCCAAAGCTTGCTTCACTTTGGCTTGAGCAACTTGTTCAGCTTTATCATCACCCTGAGCGGCCAAGCGAATGAGCACATCAGATGGCCCACCAAATTGTTGCAGCTCTACTCCACCAATGCCAAGGCCATTAAGCGTAGACCTCAATTGGTCAATTTGAGCGGCACCGGTGGTACGAATGGTGAGAACCGAGCCACCCTTAAAATCGATGCCATAATTCAAGCCAAGGGTTGCAAACAACAAAATTGAAGCCGCGCACAGAATGCCAGATATGAAAAAGCCGAAGCGGCTTAATCGCATAAACGGATATTTGGTGTCGTCTGGAATGAGACGAATAGGTTTCCAGCGCATTAGAGGTTAATCTCCTTCGGACGGTTTCTCTTCACCCACATAGCCACAAAAAAGCGGGTCATGGTGAAGGCCGTGAATAGGGTTGTTAAAATTCCAACTGCCAGTGTGACAGCAAATCCGCGAATAGGACCAGAGCCCACACCAAACAGAACTACGGCGGCAATAAGCGTGGTCACGTTCGCGTCAAACACCGTGGCAAAAGCAGCTTTAAATCCAGTTTCAATAGCCCCCATAGCCGTGCGCCCGGCCCGCCACTCTTCGCGGATGCGCTCATAAATCAAAACGTTGGAATCAACCGCCATGCCCAGCGTGAGCACAATGCCGGCAATGCCAGGCAGGGTGAGTGTGAAGCCGAACAAGCTCATAATGGCAATCAACATGAGAAGATTGATCAACAAAGCCGCATTAGCAATCAAACCGAAGAAGCCATAAGGCAACATCATAAATGCCATAACCATCACGAGGCCAGTGAGCGCTGCAACCAAACCAGCCTTAATTGAATCCGCACCCAAACTAGGGCCAACCGTGCGCTCTTCAACAATGCCAAGCTTTGCCGGCAATGCACCAGAGCGCAACACAATGGCCAGCGTGTTGGTTTCTTCAATCGTAAAGCGGCCTGAGATTTGCCCTGAGCCCCCAAGAATTGCACTGCGGATGACGGGAGCAGATTGCACCACGCCGTCCAAAACAATGGCAAAGGGTTTATCGATATTTTCCTGAGTCAGTTTACCAAAGCGCACTGCACCCTTTTGGTTGAAACTGAAATTCACAATCGGCTCATTGTTCTGACCAAAACTGCCTTGGGCGTCACTGAGATCAGCACCATCAACCGAAGATCTGGTGGAAGTTTGAATCCACATCTGCGGCAAAGCTTTGATCTGCGCGTCAGTTGGTTCAACACCCTTTTCCAAACTTGCCTTTAATTTCTCCACATCTTCTTTTTGAGGAACCGCTTTGCAATCTGGTGGTGGAACTGCATTAGTGCTCGATGGTTGTTCGCCACAAAGAAGATTGAACGAAAGCTTACCAGTATTATTTAATAGGTTTTTCCAACGGTCAGGATCTTGCACACCGGGTAATTGAACAACGATGCGATCTTTGCCTTGTTGTTGGATTATAGGCTCAGTTGTGCCACTGCCGTTCACTCGGTTTTCCACGATTTTCAGAATAGTTTTAATCGCAGCGGCAACTTTTGCATCAAATCCTGTGGGGTTAAATGCGAATTTGAATGTTTGATCGGTCTGGCTCAGCGCATAGAGATTTACGCGGGCACCTGAAGAGAGAATACCAGAATCAAGCGGCTGCAAGAGCTTATTGAGTTCGACTTTCGCCCGTTCAATATCTTCTGCATTCTTGAGAACGACGACAACCCCATCCTCTGTCTTACTCAAGTCACTGTAAAAGATACGAGGCTTTGGCTCAGCCAATGAAGACCGAACATCACTAACTAGCTGTTGTTTCAAATTGGCAATGAGGTCTTTTTGATCAATCTCCAACAAGATGTTAGAGCCACCTTGCAAATCGAGCCCCAACGTCAAAGGCCGCAGACCCAAATGATCAGCCATATATTGTCTTGAAGCTGTGGGCAGCACGTTGGGCAGCGCAATGAGCGCCGCAATCAAAACCGAACCCAAGATCGCAATGATCTTCCAGCGGGAATAATGAAACATTAGGTTTTAGCCTTATTTCTTTTTAGAGGGCTTTACAGCAGGAACATCAGCAGTCATTGGCTCACCTTTGCTTGGCACATCGGCAATGCCAGCTCGCAGCACGCGCACTTTCACGTTATCACCAATTTCAACAAGCAATTCACGTTCATCAACAACCCGCACCACTTTGCCAATCAATCCACCATGGGTGATAACCGTGTCGCCGCGCGAAATGCTAGACAATAGTGATTGTTGTTCTTTAGCTTTGCGCTGTTGCGGGCGGATCATCAAAAAGTAAAAAACACCCATAATGGCAACCATTGGAACAATCATCCCAATAAAATCTCCAGCACCCGGAACAGTTGCCGCTTGGGCATAGGCTTCAGTAGTAAACATAGTAATCTCCTCAAACGGCATAAAGCCCACGAAACAAAACTTGCGCGGAATATAGCGATGGATTAGGCCAATGCAACCTTTTGGGCAACCTTATTGGGCGAGAAATATAAATGGCCAAGAACCTTGAAATTAGCGCATTAAACCGCATAGCAGAAGCCTTGGAGCGCATTTCGCCCGCCCCACCGCCTGCCCCAAATTTCAAAAAGCATGATGCTTTTGTGTGGGCCAGTTCGCCACCCGCCCTTGATCCCGTCGTAAAAGTGAACCGTGTTGACCTTGCGCTTTTGCAAGGGGTGGACCAATCACGTGACACGCTTTTGGAAAACACCCGCCGCTTTGTCAAAGCCCTGCCCGCCAATAATGCCCTCCTCTGGGGTGCGCGCGGCATGGGCAAATCATCCTTGGTGAAGGCCGTTCACCGCACCGTGTCGGAAGAATCCAAAGGCTTGCTCAAAATCGTGGAAATTCACCGCGAAGATATTGAAAGCCTGCCTGCCCTCATGGCCTTGGTGAGGAAGAACGAAAAATATCGCTTTATCATTTTCTGTGATGATCTTTCATTCGATGCCGATGACACGTCTTACAAATCGTTAAAAGCCGCACTCGACGGTGGCTTGGAAGGCCGCCCAGCCAACGTAATTTTCTATGCCACCAGCAACCGCCGCCATTTGTTGCCGCGCGACATGATTGAGAATGAACGCTCAACAGCTATCAACCCATCCGAAGCCGTGCAGGAAAAAGTTTCTCTTTCGGATAGGTTTGGGCTTTGGCTGGGCTTTCATCATTGCAGCCAAGATGAATTTTTCGCCATGGTTGATGGTTATGCCTTGCACCACAAACTGAAAATCAAAACCGATACGCTTCATGCAGCGGCAATTGAATGGTCGGTCACGCGTGGAGCCAGATCAGGCCGCGTGGCCTGGCAGTTCATACAAGAATTAGCAGGACGGCTGGGACAGAGATTGGAGTAGTTTGCGAGAATCATCTATCGCTTAGTTCATATACGTCATCCCAGCGAAAGCTGGGACCCTGCTAGGACGAAGGAACAGATGTTTAATTTTTTTGCGCGATTAAAAAAAAGCTGGGTCCCTGCTTTCACAGTTATGTCGGTATTTTTGAACTCTGCCTTCGCTCAAGAAGATGATGGCCCGTTTCATCCTATGGATGCGCTGACTCCAACTGAAATTGCTCAAACCGTGATGCTTCTAAAAGCAGCCGGTGATGTTGATGACCAAACCAAATATCCGGCATTAACACTGCTAGAGGCTGATAAAAAAACAATCCGTGCATGGCGCGTTGATGATCCCTTCACGCGGGCGGCCTTTGTGGTCTTGCGAAAAAACGGCGAGACCTTTGAAGCAACGGTCGATCTTACCAGCAATAAAGTAACATCCTTCACGCCAAAGCCCGGCGCAGAGCCAATGATTATGGATGCTGAATGGGCTTTTGGGCGTAACAAGTTTATCGCAGACCCGCGCTTCAAAGCCGCCATGGCAAGGCGCGGCATTACTAAACTTGATACTGTATTTTGCACGCCCAATTCTGCTGGTGCATTCCCTGGCGACGGATATGAAAACCGCCGCATACTCAAAGTGCCATGCTTCAGTGGCATGGAAAAATTGCACCCCTCATTGGCCCGCCCCATTGAAGGGTTGATGGGCATTGTCGATTCTGAAACTGGCGAAGTGTTGGATGTGCTTGATCGTGAGAGTGTTGACTTGCCGCCGGCACCAGAAGGCTATGGCAAAAACTTGCCCAAGCCTCGCGCTGAAACCAAACCGATTGCAATGGTGGCTCCTGATGGACCAAACATTGAGCTTGAAGGCAATCTTGAAATTAAATGGGACCGCTGGTCGATGCATGTGCGGGCTGATAAACGCGCTGGGCTCATTCTATCGCTGGTGCGCTTTGATGATGGTAAAACCTTACGCGATATTGCCTATCAAATGAACGTAGCAGAAATGTTTGTGCCCTATATGAGCCCTGACCCAGAATGGAGTTACCGCACCTTTATGGATGCGGGTGAGTTTGGTTTGGGCTATTTAATTTCATCACTGAAGCCAAATGTTGATTGCCCACCCAATGCGGTATTTGCTGATCTAACATTCCCTAATGATGTTGGGGGCACTTATACACGCCCGCAGGCTTTGTGCTTGTTTGAGCGCAGCACCGGAGACCCTGCATGGCGGCATTATTCCAGTGGCAAAAAAGCCGTGAATGGTGTCGCCCAAACAGAACTGGTGGTGCGCCATATTCCAACGCTGGGCAATTATGATTATGTGGTGGATTATGTTTTCTCACCGCAAGGCAACATCACCTTGCGCGTTGGCGCAACAGGTTTTGATGCTATCAAATCAACCGCCGCTAAGGACATGGAAAGTCCAACAGCCTTAGCGGATACTGCTTATGGCACGCTCATCGCGCCTTATACTGTGGCAATCAACCACGACCATTATTTCGGTTTTCGCTTAGACCTCGATATAGATGGCACTGAGAATGCCTTGGTACGCGATGCCTTTATGCCAGCACCCGCCACAGGTTCCACAACGCGCAAATCACTATGGACGCTCAAAACCGCGCGTTACACAGCTGAAGGCCCCATTGTGCCAGATCACATGGCCACGGGTGGCGAAACCTGGCGAATAATAAACCCCAACGAAAAAACTAACCTGAAATTTAATCCAAGCTATTGGATCAACTCCCACCACCAAGCCACTTCCATATTAGATAAAGCTGATCCACCGCAGGTGCGTGCTGGTTTTTCTGCACAGACCCTTTGGGTGAGCAAGTATAAGCCGGGGGAAAACTGGTCTGCTGGGCTATATCCAAATCTCTCGACGAAGGATGAAGGTGTGCCCGCCTTTGTGGCCGACGCCGAGCCGATTAAAAATGATGATATAGTTCTTTGGTACACAATGGGTTTTCGCCATGCGCCTCGGCCTGAGGATTTTCCAATTCTGCCAACTTTCTGGCATGAGGTGACATTACGTCCGGCTTTTTTCTTTGACATGGACCCATCAATGACCTTCAATCCTGGTCAAATGAAATTCAAGGAATAGCATGATGAAACTTTATGGCGCGTTGAACTCACCCTATGTTCGCATGAGCATGGTAACAGCCCTTGAGGTTGGCTTGGGCTTACGCGTGCAATTGGTGAAGGCTGATCTCACTTTTGTGCAAACGGACAAACACTTGGAACGGCTTTCGGCACTCGGCAAAGTTCCGGTGTTGGAAACCGATCACGGCCACCCAATTTATGATAGCCGTGTTATCATGGAATATCTCTGTCATGTGGCGGGCAACAAATCTCTGCTGCCTGATGATGGGGTGAAGCGCTTCCGCATCCTCACCTTGTTGGCTTTGGCGCAAGGGCTTTGCGATGCAGCTGTTGGGCTTCGTGTTGAAACCGCCAACCGCCCTAAAGGTCTGCAATGGGCAGAGCTTGAGGCACGTCTTAAATCTCGCATCGTCGCGTGCTTGGATGAGCTGGAAACCCAGTGGCAAAAAGATTTGGGCGAAGTTAACTTAGGCAGCATCGCCACCGCCTGTTCATTGGGCTATCTCGATTATCGCCATGGCTGGCTGGATTGGCGCAAGAGCCACACAAACTTAGCACATTTTGCTGAAGGCTTTAGCGCCCGTGACAGCATGATCAATGCAGCCTTGCCACCAGCATGAATGATTATACTGCCATCATCTCAGGTGCGGGTCCAGCAGGGCTGGCGGCGGCCTGTTTGCTGGCTTTGGATGGCGTGAAAACAGCGGTTATTGCACCACCGCCTAACACAGATCCGCGCACCACCGCTTTAATGCAGCCAGCAATGCAGTTGCTCAAATTTATCGGGGTTTGGAATGATGAGCTAAAATCGGTATCGGCTCCCCTCAAGCATTTGCATTTAATCGATGACACAGGAAACCTGGTTGCTGCTCCAACAATTGAGTTTAGTGCATCTGATTTAAACCTAGAGGCCTTCGGTTGGAATGTGCCATTGGCTCAACTTATCCCGGCTTTGCGTCAGCGTGCGGAACGGTTGGATGTTGATTTCATAACTGACGCGAGTGTCGGCGCAGCGTCTAACGAAAACCAAATCACCGTTAAAACCGAAAGCGGAAATACGTACAGCGCTAAAATTCTTCTCGCAGCTGATGGTGCGGATTCGAAACTTCGTCAGTCCTTGGGCATTTCGGTGGAGTCGTGGGTCTATGATCAGTCAGCCTTGGCCACCAGTTTTTCCCATTCCGTATCACATCAAAATATCTCGACCGAGTATCACAAATCGGCAGGCCCTTTCACCACTGTGCCTTTGCCCGGAAATCGTTCAAGCCTTGTGTGGATGGACCGCCCGGCCCGCATTGATGCTTTGCATAAATTGAGCGACCAAGACCTCGCAATCGAAATTCAACTCGAAACCAAAGGCAACCTTGGCCGCATTTCAGATATTGGCCCAAGTAAAACGTTCCCCATGCGCGGCCAACGCGCCACAACATTCGCAGCTAAACGCTGCATGGTGATTGGCGAGGCCGCCCATGTGCTGCCGCCGATTGGAGCACAAGGCCTTAACCTTTCGCTTCGAGATGCCGCACAAGCTGCGGACCTCATTATAGGCTCAGATGATCCGGGAACCGAAAGTGTTTTGCGCGAATATAATTTAATTCGCCGTGCCGATGTGCTGCCGCGGCAACACATGGTGAGCTTGCTCAACCACTCATTGCTAAGCGAATTTTCAGCCCTTTCTTTGGTGCGTGCGGCTGGTCTGGCGGCGATTTCAAATTTTGCTCCTTTACGTAATTTGGCCATGCGGCAAGGCTTGGCACCTTCTGCAAACTTGCCATTTGCTATGCGCGGATAATGGACTTGCCATCGCAGCTTAGAATTGGCATTGAAGTACCATGCGCCAGATGAACGAAGCAAAATTCCAAATCGGACAAATCGTCCGCCACCGCCTGTTTTCGTTTCGTGGTGTGATTTTTGATGTCGATCCAGAATTTAATAATACCGAAGAATGGTATAATTCCATCCCCGCCGAAGCCCGCCCGCGCAAAGACCAGCCATATTATCACTTGCTGGCCGAGAATGACGAGACGGAATATGTGGCATATGTTTCCGAGCAAAACCTTCTCGCCGATGAAACCCGCGACCCCGTGCGCCACCCGCAAGTGCGCGACTACTTTGCAGGTTTTGATGTGAAGAAGAAGCAATATAAATTGAAAGATCACCGCGCGCATTAAGCGCTGCCCTGCATCTCCACCAATTTGGCCACCGTATTCATATTGCGGGCTGTGCCAAGTTTGGCAGCAGGAATTTTCAATTTTGATTGCCCCATGCCTTCGCCATAATGCACATAAATTTCGCGCAACCCCAAAGCAATTTTCTCGTCGGCCAAACCTGTGGCTTTGCTGATAGCATTGGGCGGAGGGGCAGCATCCAAAAAGATCACCAGATTGCGGTTGCCTGCCGCTTCTGGAAATGGATTGGCTCTGAGCACTGCACGCATTTCAGCAGCAGTGCGAATATGCACGCCTACTGCTTTGCCAGCATAGGTTTCTAGCCGTTTTTCAAGAATGGCTTGCAACTTGGCCGCATTCAACTTGGATTTGAAAACCACATTGCCACTGGCAATATAGGTTTGCACATTGGCGAGGCATAGTTCTTCGCACATGGATTTCAAATCGCTCATGGGCAATTTGCCAGTGCCACCCACATTCACAGCGCGCAGCAGGGCAACATAGCTTTCCACGGCTAAGTTTTAGCCTTCATAGCCTTGCCAAATTTGGCTTGCGCTTGGCCAGCTGTATCTTCATCCA
Organism: Hyphomicrobiales bacterium; assembly: GCA_031385245.1. Lineage (GTDB taxonomy): Bacteria > Pseudomonadota > Alphaproteobacteria > Rhizobiales > Aestuariivirgaceae > Aestuariivirga. Next base: position 20,595 of record JANNBH010000028.1, read on the forward strand.
AGCGCACCGTGAGTTTGGTGCGGCCATCCTCATAGGCTTTGCGGTCCAGAACTTCGCCGCGCTGATGTAACCACGCCATATTTTTTCCGTCTGCTGGATCAATCATAATATCAAACATCAAGCTGGATTGCGCCAACCGCTGTTCCACCTGATCGAGCAAGCGATCAATACCATCACCTGTTAGCGATGAAACTAGCACCACATCTTTGCGGCGCTGGGCTAAGGCCTCACGATTGATGAGTTCTTGTGGCGGCAGCAAATCTGATTTGTTCCACACCTCAATAATCAAACCGCGGCGCTGCTCATCAATGCCAAGTTCTTCTAACACCAACGCAACGTCGTGGGCCTGTGCATCAGTTTCATCATGGCTCACATCGCGCACATGTAAAATAACATCGGCCGCCAAAACCTCTTCGAGAGTAGCCCTAAAGGAAGCGATCAAACTTGTCGGCAACTCCGAAATGAAGCCCACAGTGTCGGACAGAATGATCTTGCGTCCGCTCGGCAACGTGATGTTACGCATTGTGGGGTCAAGTGTTGCAAACAGCAAATCCTTAGCCAGAACATTGGCATCGGTAAGTTTGTTGAACAATGTCGATTTGCCAGCATTGGTATACCCCACCAAGGCCACGATTGGATAAGGAATGCGCTCTCTTCCTTTACGGTGCAGATCACGAGTTTTAACAACCGTTTCCAATTCACCTTCAATTTTGGAAATGCGTTCTTGAATCAAACGCCTATCCATTTCCAATTGACTTTCGCCGGGACCACCCAAAAAGCCGAAACCACCACGCTGCCGTTCAAGATGTGTCCAAGACCTTACGAGCCGTGATTTTTGATAATTGAGATGCGCCAGCTCAACTTGCAAAATGCCTTCTTTGGTGGTGGCGCGGCGGCCAAAGATTTCCAAGATCAAACCCGTGCGATCAAGCACCTTGGCTTTAAACTCTGTTTCCAAATTGCGCTGTTGAATGGGGGAGAGCTGGGCATTGACCACCACCAATTCCGCTTCCACTTTCTCAACATGAGCGGCAATTTCAGCCACTTTGCCAGTGCCCAAAAATGTGCCGGGCTTTGGCGCAACCAGTGGCGCTATCAACGTGTCTACAATATCAAGCTCAATCGCCTCAGCAAGGCCAATGGCTTCGTCAAGCTTGCTCTGTGCATCGCGATCAAACACATTGCCAACGCCACGCTTCTTGCGTTCGACATGAACCACCAAAGCCCGCGTGAGCTCTGGTCCTTCCATTTGAAAATCTACGCCACCACCTGCCTTAACGTGTTTTTTAATCGTCACGTATTGGCGCTTTCATCATCAAACAAACTGATGGGGCCACCGGGCATGATGGTAGAAATTGCGTGTTTATAAACCAGCTGCGAAACACCATCGCGGCGCAGCAACAGGCAGAAATTATCAAACCATGTGATAATGCCTTGCAGCTTTACGCCATTGACCAAAAAAACCGTGACTGGCATTTTGGCTTTACGCAAATGATTGAGGAAAGTGTCCTGCAGATTTTGTTGTTTTTCTTGTGCCATAGCTAGATCCAACTCTTATTGTTTTTATTGAGACTGAAGCAAATCACAGTCTATCACAGTTCTTATGGCGGCAAAAGCGGGCAACAGTTAGGCACCCTCATCTTCTTTCGAAGTGAGGCCTAACATCTTGATTTTACGGTGTAAAGCTGAGCGTTCCATGCCAATAAAAGTGGATGTGCGTGAGATATTGCCACCAAAACGAGAAAGTTGTGCTGCCACATAATCACGCTCAAAAGCCTCCCGCGCTTCGCGAAGTGGCATGGTGAGCAAATGTTCGCCGCCAAATCCACTCGCGGTATTTTCTGCAAGAATTTCAGCAGGCATCATATCGGCGGTGATTTCATCCTGTGGATCACCCGAAGCCAAAATCAACATGCGTTCAACATTGTTGCGAAGTTCGCGCACATTGCCCGGCCAATTGCGGGTTTGTAAAACGGCAATCGCATCATTGGCAAAGCGCCGTTGCGGTTGGCCAGACCCAGCAGAAAATGACTTCGAAAAAAACTCGAGCAGTTCTGGAATGTCCTCGCGCCGTTCGTTCAGGCCCGGCACGCGCACAGGAACAACACCAAGGCGGTGGTAAAGGTCTTCACGGAATTTTTGCTCGGCAATCAACGAAGGCAAATCGCGCGACGATGATGTGATAATACGCACATCCACCTTCACTTTTTTTGAACCACCCACACGCTGAAAAGTTTGATCAAGCAAGACCCGCAAAACCTTGGCTTGAGTTTCCATGGGCATGTCTGAAATTTCATCAATATAAAGTGTTCCGCCATGGGCTTCTTCAAGTGCTCCGATAGATGAATGCTCCACGCCAAACAGTTCTTCTTCCATGCGCTCTGGTGCCATGTTGGCTGCACTCAACACAACAAATGCGCCCTTATCGCGCTGCGACATTTCATGGAGTGAGCGCGCCGTCATTTCTTTGCCTGACCCCATTGGACCAGTAATGAGAACACGGCTATTAGACGGTGCAATTTTTTTGAGAAGCTGGCGCAATTGCCTAATAGCAGCTGAGCTACCAACAAGCTCTTGGTTCAAACCCGCCCGTCCGCGCAGATCATCATTTTCGCGTTTAAGGCGTGATGTTTCCAGCGCCCGGCCCACCACCAATATCAAGCGATCAGCATTAAAGGGTTTTTCAATATATTCATAAGCACCACGCTTAATGGCTGCCACTGCTGTTTCGATGTTGCCGTGACCTGAAATAATCACGATCGGCAATGTGGGGTGCAGCTGTTTAATCTCGAGCAACAAATCCAAACCATCAAGCCTTGAGCCTTGTAACCAAATATCGAGAATGACCATGGATGGTTTACGCAGCGCCACCTCAGAAAGTGCTGCGTCAGAATTGTGAGCAAGACGGGTTTCATAGCCTTCGTCTTGCAAAATTCCTGCAATCAACATGCGAATGTCGGCTTCGTCGTCAATAATTAGAATATCAGCTGACATGTTTTTTCCGTTCAATTTTTAAGTGTAAGTGGTTCGGTCAGTGCTGCAAAATAAAGTGTAACGGATGCACCTTTACCTGAAGGTGCATCCTCGAGCTTTAAGCGCCCTTCATGTTCTTCCATAATACGCTTCACGATGGCCAGGCCAAGGCCCGTGCCCTTTTCCCGCGTAGTCATATAAGGTTCAGCCAATCGGTTACGGTTCTCTTGTGGCAAGCCAATGCCATTATCCGTAACGCGAATATAGGGATGGTTTTTATCAATTCCGGTTTCAATTAAAATCACACCTTTGTCAGCACCAGTTTCGCGGGATTCAACAGCTTCGCGAGCGTTCTTAACAAGGTTTGTAATGGCTTGCGTAATCAAGCGCCTGTCAAATGGGAACACCAATCCCTCAACATTTTCTTTAACCTTAATGCTGAGTTCACCTGCGGAAACGCGTTGTAACACCGTGGCCTCTTGAACCACAGACGAAAGCGAATTTGGTTCAGGCACTGCCTTTGGCATACGCGCAAACGAAGAAAACTCATCGACAATACGGCCCAAATCACCCACCTGCCTAATAATCGTGTCGGTGCATTGTTCAAACACGTCCTTATCAGTTGTGATTTGTTTTAGATATTTGCGCTTCAAACGCTCAGCAGAAAGTTGGATGGGTGTGAGCGGATTTTTAATTTCATGGGCAATGCGGCGCGCAATATCCGACCATGCCGAATTGCGCTGGGCGGAAACCAATTGTGTGATGTCATCAAAAGTCAGCACATAACCATGCTCGGCATCATCGGTGCGCTCAGTCGTGAGCCGCACGATGAAACTTAAATCTTGCCCCGCAACTTGCATATCAACATGCCCTTCTGCGATACCTTGCGGGCGCGATAAAGCAGCTTCATAGATGGCACCCATCTCTGGCAAAACTTCAATCAACTCATGGCCCAGCAATTGCGCTTCAGTGCGCCCCAGCAAACCGAGAGCAGAACGGTTCACCAAGGAAATGCGGTGCTCTGCATCAATGCCAATTACACCCGCCGTGACGCCAGATAACATGGCTTCGGTAAAGCGCCTGCGATTGTCCAACTGCTCGTTGGTTTCCACAAGTTGATCGCGGTGGAGGCGCACTTGATCTGTCATCATGTTGAAAGTTTCAGACAAGGTTATCAAATCGCCCGGCCCGTCAATCACTTTCACCTTCGCGTTAAAATCGCCTTGCGCTACATTTCTCGCGGCTTCCAGCAACCGCACAATAGGGGCCACTAAACGGTCTGAAAACCACATGCCAGCCCAAATTGATGCGAGCAAAAACACCAAACTCACCAAGGCATAAACCAATCCAAAGGTTAGTTGCACCCCCACGCGCTGCTTGAGTAATTTATCATAATCAGCTTTGGCATCTTGGGTTTTAGTAAGTTGTTCGATGACGATGGGCGATAAAATGCGGTAAGCGTAAAGATATTGCGACGGGTAACCCTGCAATTTCATCAGCGCGCGGACTAAATTTCCACCTCTGCCCGGTGCCATTAGAACAATCTCGCCTTTATCTGCACTGGCTATGGCTTCAACACTTGGTGCAATAAATTTAATTTTATCTGAGGCCGTAATGTTTGCCTGAATTTGTTTAGTGTTTGCATCAAAAATATAGAGTGCAGCCAAATTTCGAATGGCGGCATGGCGCGCCACGCGCTGCAGATAAACCGGTCGATCATTATTGAAGGCGGGGAGTTGCTGCACCAAATCAGTCGATATATTTGCCAAATCAGTACGCGTGGCTTCGGATGCATTTTGCACATATGCATCGGCAACCGAAGCCGCAGATTCTACAATTGCCCGCGTACGCTCAGAAAACCAAGCATCAAGCCCACGATTGAGAGTGACAGCTGCAAAAACCGCCACCAAAATGGCAGGCATAAGCGCCACCATGCTAAACAAAGAAATCAGCCTGATATGCAAGCCAGTGCCAGCCGTTCCGCGCCGGCGTTCAATGAACAAATAGAAAATTTGTCCAGCAATCATGGCGCCCATCAATAGAACCAAAACGGAGTTGGCAAAAATGAGACCATCAATAATGGCTTCAGTTGGCTTTATTGGCGTAACTCCCGTCAGAAGCAAAAACGTCACAAGGCCAGTTAAGGTTCCGAGCAGAACAAGCACCAACGCCGCCCAGCCCGAAAGGCCACGCAAACGCCGTGAAATTTGAATATCAGCCCGTTTCAACATAGTTTGAGCTTACCACATTACTGTGGCAGAAAATCAACACCTATTGTGGTATTTTTACGACTCTTGGCAGGTTAAGACTTTGCTCAAGAAATGCCCCGCATCACATTGATATGACGTTCTTTTAGCTTCGTGCGTAAGGTGTTTCTGTTGATTCCCAACAGGTCAGCAGCCCGCAATTGATTGCCATTGGTGGCCTGCAAACTGGCACGCAGCAAGGCGGGCTCCATGTCGGCAAGCACCCTTTCATAAAGCCCTTCAGGGGGCAAAACGCCGCCGAATGACGCAAAATAGCTGCTGAGATATTTTTCCATGAAAAGCGGTAGATTGTCGGAGGAAATCTCCATGCTATCATGTGCTTCATTCACACCTTGATCAGTAAGTTCGCGCTCAACTGATGCACCCGAAATAACGTCATTGATCTCCATTGCCATCAAACGCTTGATAAGATTTTCAAGCTCACGCACGTTACCGGGCCAGCGGTGAGACTTTAGGCGCTCGATTGCATCTGCCGAAATATCCTTGTGTGGCAGGCCTTGCTTGGTGCCGCCTTCAAGGAAGAAGCGCACAAGATCAGAAATATCTTCAGTGCGTTCACGAAGCGGCGGCAAGCGCAGCAGCACCACATTGAGCCTAAAATATAAATCCTCCCGAAACAGGCCTTGATTGATCAAGCGGCGCAAATCGCGGTGGGTGGCTGCGATAATCCGCACATTGGTTTTAATCGGCGATGTGCCGCCCACTGTGGTATACTCACCTTCCTGCAAAACGCGCAGCAAACGGGTTTGCGCTTCAAGTGGCATGTCGCCAATTTCATCCAAGAAAAGACTACCACCTTCGGCCTGTTCAAAGCGCCCAGCCATGCGGCTGTTGGCGCCGGTAAAGGAACCCTTCTCGTGGCCGAAGAGTTCTGACTCAATAAGTTCGCGCGGGATTGCCGCCATGTTCACAGCAACGAAGGCGCCCTTCTTGCGCTTGCTATAATCATGCAAAGCCCGCGCAACCAATTCTTTGCCCGTGCCACTTTCGCCAACAATTGTAACAGTGAGATCAGTTTGGGTGAGCCTTGCAATCATGCGGTAAATATCTTGCATGGCGGAAGAACGACCAATGATTGGCAAGTTCTCAGACTTCTCAGGAATTTTTGTTATTGGCGATTTCTTAAGTTGCTCAAGCGCGCGGGCCACCGTTTGAATGAGAGCGTTAATGTCGAAGGGCTTGGGCAAATAATCATAAGCCCCAAGTTCTGCCGAACGAATTGCCGTCATAATTGTGTTCTGTGCGCTCATCACGATCACTGGCAAAGTGGGCCGCAATTTTTTAATGCGCGGCAAAACATCAAAGGCATTCTCATCTGGCAACACAACGTCAGTCACCACAATATCGCCCTGCCCGTCTGAAACCCAGCGCCAGAGGTTTGTTGCTGTTGATGTTGCACGAACCGCATAGCCCGCGCGTGTCAGCGCTTGAGTCAGCACTGTTCGAATTGCGCTGTCATCATCAACCAAAAGAACTGTTTTAACATTCATAAGTTCAGTCCTTTTCTAAGTTTTCTAGAGAAACATCATCGCCTTTGATCAAGGGCAGAAGCACACGGAAGGTTGAGCCACCATCGCGGGTTTTATATTCAACCACGCCACCATGATCGCGCACGATTTTTGCAACCAGCGCCAGCCCCAAGCCTTTGCCTTGCGGTTTGCTGGTGACGAAGGGATCAAAAATATGCGGCAGCAATTCATCGGCAATGCCATTGCCGCTGTCATGCACACACACTTCGAGAGGCAGAGAAACTTTATCAGTTGACCCAGCAACAGAAAGCTTCATGCCAGGGCGGAATGCTGTTGTGAATATAACTTCGCGCTGGCCTTCGCTTTCCCGCACAGCATCAACCGCGTTGCGGGCAAGGTTTAAGAATACCTGCACCAATTGATCATGGTTGCCATTTACGGCGGGAAGTGATGGATCATAATCCTCAAGCAACGCAACATCAGCTTCGCCACTTGCTATAATCAATTGCTTCACACGATCCAAAACAACATGAATGTTAATGGGTTGGCGCACGAGCGGGCGTTCATCGGAGAACACTTCCATTTGGTCTACCAAATCGCGGATGCGGTCAGTTTCATCGCAAATCAACCGCGCCAAGGCCCGGTCTTCATCGGCCAATCCAGGCTCTAGCAATTGTGCAGCCCCACGAATGCCTGATAGCGGATTTTTAATTTCATGCGCCAGCATTGAGGCCATTCCCGAAACTGAACGCGCCGCCCCTTGATGCGAAAGCTGCATATCAAATTTATGGGCCATGGAGCGGCGCAGAAGCATGACCAAAATGAATCGCGGATCTTCGCTCACCAAAGCTGTTTGCAAATCTACAATGCGCTCACCACCCATACGCGGTGTGCCCACGGTGATCTCATATTCATTGACCACACCGCCAATCTCGCGCACTTGTTCAACGGCGTGCAAAGCTGGGCTAGAGAATGGCATAAGATCAGCGAATTTATGACGCATCAAAACAGTTTTGCTGGTTTGAAAAAAATCTTCGCTGGTGCTGTTCACCATGCATATGCGATTTTCAGCATCCAAAATGAGCAGCGGGTTCGGCAATGAATCAAATATGGCGCGAAGGGCTGGAAGGGTCTCACTGCTCATGCGGCCACCTGCAATTGCTCAGAGTAAATATGAGTGAGGCCCACACTAACGCGGGCATTATCTTTTTCAGTCAGCAGGCCTGCACGCAGATTTTGGGTTTGCTCAAGCGTTAAAAGCTGTCTCTCCAAAAGACGCGTAATGGCCCAGCCCAAGTGTTTGCGGAAAGTGCGGTTGCCAAGCACATCGCCATACAGCGAAAGCGTTTCATCTTGCTGCGAAAGCAAATAGCTGCATTCTTTTGCAAGGCTTGGTGCGGCTTTGCCTGTTCCAGCTTCTAATCCTTCGGCAATAACACCAGCCCACCACGGTCTGCCATAAGTGGAGCGACCAAGCATCACACCATCAGCACCTGAGGCTTTCATCATGGCACGGGCATCCTCAACTGAGTTGCCATCACCATTTGCGATGAGCGGAATCGATATCACGTTCCGCACAGCGCGAATGGCCTTCCAATCGGCCTTGCCTGTATAAAACTGGCACCGTGTGCGGCCATGCACGGTGATCAAAGCAACACCCGCTTGCTCAGCCCGCCTAGCGAGTTCGGGCGCATTCAATGAATTCTCATCCCAACCCAATCGCATTTTCAGCGTCACCGGAACCTGCGATGCAGCAACCGTAGCTTCAACCAATGTGATCGCGTGATCTATATTTCGCATCAGGGCTGAACCCGAAAGCCCTCCCGTCACTTGCCGCGCCGGGCAGCCCATATTGATGTCAATTATATCAGCGCCCATGTCTTGTGCGACGCGAGCCCCTTCACTCATCCATTTGGCTTCGCGGCCAGCAAGCTGCATCACGAAGGGTGAAAGATTTTTGCCACCCTTGGCACGGCGCATCATGTCTGGCCGCTCACGCACCAATTCTTCACTAGCCACCATTTCAGAAACCACCAAGCCCGCACCCGCCTCATGGGCCACCGCGCGAAAAGGCTCATCTGTAATGCCAGACATGGGAGCCAAAAACACGGAATTGCGTGTTTTGATGTTTCCAATAGATATGCTCATTTATTAGGCAATTACCTTCACGGCTGAATTATTAGGCATGATACGCTGCAATGCAACAAGGTCAAGCAAAAAGCGCATGTATAGCATTCTCATTCCAGCATGAATCCTCTATGCCAATTGCATGACAGTTGCGGCAGTTATAGTGGCAGGCGGCGTTGGCCTGCGCGCTGGTGGCGAAAAGCCCAAGCAATATCAACTCATTGGTGGAAAACCTGTGATTTGGTGGACGCTGAAGGCATTTCTTGATCATCCCCAAGTTTCGCATGTGCAAGCAGTGGTGGCCGAGGGCCATGATGAATTATATGCGACGGCCACAGAAGGCCTCATCCTGCCAGCATTTGTTCTGGGCGGAGCATCAAGGCAGGAATCCTGCCGATTGGGCCTTGAGGCTTGCGCTCATTATTCACCAAGCAAAGTGATGATCCATGATGCGGCACGGCCATTTATCTCACAGCACATGATTAGCAATGTGATTGCTGAGCTTGATCATGCGGCTGGCGTGATCCCTGGATTACCAGTTGCCGACACGATGAAACATGCGCCGGGTGGCGTGATCAATAAAACAGTAAATCGTGCTGCCATGTGGTTTGTGCAAACACCGCAGGGGTTTCTGTTCACCGAAATTTTAAGCGCGCATCGCACTGCGGCAGCTGAAGCCGTGAGCGGCCTTACCGACGATGCTTCAGTTGCTGAATATGCTGGCATACCAGTTCGCATTATCGCTGGCGATCACGACAATAAAAAAATGACCACCAGTGAAGATATTGAAATTGCCAATGCCGCGCTGAGCCAAAAAATGTTTTCAGATCGACCAGATATTCGCACTGGCCAAGGCATCGATTTCCATATTTTTGCAGCGGGCAAAACCGTTACTTTGCTGGGTGTAGCAATTCCCCACACCCATAAACTCAAAGGCCATTCCGATGCTGATGTGGCTATGCACGCATTAACAGATGCCATTCTTGGTGCGATTGGCGAAGGTGATATTGGCACCCATTTTCCACCATCTGATATGCAATGGAAAAATGCGGCCTCTTCCATATTCTTAAAAAAAGCGATGGACTTGCTTCATGCACGTAGTGGTATTCTCGCCAATGTAGATATTACCATTTTAGCGGAGGCTCCAAAAATCAGCCCGCATATTCCGGCGATGAAGGCAGTTCTTTCTCCCCTGCTCCACATTGTGCCTGATCGCATTGCCATTAAAGCCACCACAACTGAAAAGCTGGGTGCCATTGGCCGCAAAGAAGGCATGGCTGCATCTGCAATTGCCACGGTGAGGTTACCACTATGACTTTAGCCGAACAGGTGTTTCAAAAACTCTCCGCACACGGATTAAAATTGGCAACGGCGGAAAGTTGCACAGGCGGCATGGTTGCGGCAGCGATTACTGATGTTGCCGGATCATCTACCGTTTTTGATCGTGGCTTTGTCACTTATTCCAACGCCGCCAAATCAGACATGCTTTCTGTGCCATCAGACTTAATTGATGAATTTGGAGCCGTGAGCGAAGAAGTGGCCCGAGCCATGGCACAAGGCGCACTCAAACATTCGGTGGCAGATATCAGTGTTGCGATTACCGGCGTGGCTGGCCCCAGCGGCGGCTCTGCTGAAAAGCCTGTGGGACTTGTTCATTTTGCAGTGGCCACAAACCATAGCATCATTGCTAAAGTTCAACGCTTTGGCAATTTATCACGCAGCGAAATTCGTGAGCGAGCAACACATTTCGCATTAGAAATGGTGCTCGCTGCCGAAATTAAGCGCCCCTAAGCAGGCAAGCTAAAGCCAACACAACATAAGCAATTGCCATGAGCCAAACTGATGCAATGGGCAGTCCAGGAATAACACCCAAGGCAGCCAATGCGGCAACTATGGCAATAACAACAGTAATGATGAAAACGAGAGTGGTTGGAGGGCTAAGACGCATAGTATTTCTCCTCTGATGCAAAGCCATCATAACAGGAGTCGCAGCCACGACTTATGCCATTCTACCACTGTGGATAAAACTCACTCCACCGTAACAGATTTTGCCAAATTGCGCGGCTGATCCACATCAGTGCCGATGAACACAGCGGCATGATAGGCGAGCAACTGCACAGGGATAGCATACATCAATGGGCTGATGAACGGGTGCGCCACTGGTACGCGAATATGCTTAAAGGTTTTATGGGCATTATCTTTGTGAGAATGATCGTCCGTGATCAAAACAATTTTCCCACCACGGGCTGCCACCTCTTCCATGTTGGAAATGGTTTTTTCATAAAGCTCATCACGCGGCGCAATCACAATCACTGGCACATGCTCATCCACCAAGGCGATGGGGCCATGCTTCAATTCACCAGCAGCATAACCTTCGGCATGAATGTATGAAATTTCTTTAAGCTTCAAAGCGCCTTCAAGCGCCAGTGGATAATTGATGCCACGGCCCAAAAACAGCACATCCCGTGCTTTGGAAATTTCATGTGCAACTGCTTGTATGCTTTTTTCTTCCTTTAGAATCTCAGTCATGTGGCGTGGCGCTTCAATAAGTGCCGTTACATATTCACGTTCTAATTCCGGCGATAAAGTTCCGCGCAATTTTCCTGCCAGCAATGCTAAGCACGCAAGGGCAGCCAACTGGCAAGTGAAAGCCTTGGTGGAAGCAACGCCAATCTCAGGCCCAGCGTAAGTGCGGAGCACCAATTCAGATTCACGCGCGATGGTGGATTCCGGCACGTTGATAATCGCAATCGTGTGCTGGCCTTGCGATTTGCAATAACGTAAGGCCGCTAATGTATCAGCCGTTTCACCTGACTGCGAAATAACGATGGCTACTCCATTTTTACTCATTGGTGCTTCGCGGTAACGAAACTCGGAGGCAATATCAACTTCAGTGGGCAGCCGCGCCACTTTTTCAAACCAATACTTTGCGGCATGACCCGCATAAGATGCTGTGCCACAGGCTGTAATCGTCAAACGGTCAAGTGTGGCAAAATCGAATGGCAGTGATGCAGGCACCTTCACGGTTCGCGTGGCAAAATCAATATATTCAGCCAAAGTGTGCCCAACCACTTCGGGCTGCTCTTCAATCTCTTTGGCCATAAAGTGACGGTGATTGCCCTTATCCACCATCATCGCCGAGGCTTGGCTGAAACTCATTGGCCGCTTGATTGGATTGTTATCTTCGCCATAAATCTGCATCGAATTGCGCGTGAGCACCACCCAATCGCCATCTTCCAAATAGGTAATGCGGTTCGTGAAAGGCGAGAGTGCGATGGCATCTGAACCCAAAAACATTTGCCCGTCACCATGGCCCACGGCAAGCGGTGGCCCATTGCGTGCCCCCACTAACAAATCATTTTCAGATTTGAACATTATTGCCAGAGCAAATGCGCCGCGCAAAAGACTAAGCACGTTTTTCACAGCATCAACAGGTTCCGCACCTTTTGCTCGTTCCTGAGCCAGTAAATGCGCTACAACTTCAGTGTCAGTCTGCGTGGCGAATTTATATCCAGCCGCTTCAAGTTCGACTTTTAATTCCTGAAAATTCTCGATAATGCCATTGTGAACAATCACTACATCGCCTGAAATATGCGGGTGGGCATTGGTTTCATTCGGCACACCATGCGTGGCCCAGCGTGTGTGGCCAATGCCACTGTGGCCTTGCAATGGGGCCTCACGCAAACGATCCTCCAAATTGCGAAGTTTGCCAGGCGCACGGCGGCGCTCAATGCTGCCATTCTCAATGGTGGCCACACCGGCTGAATCATAGCCGCGATATTCTAAGCGGCGCAGCGCTTCAACAATATCTAATGCAACTGGTTTGGTGCCTAAAATGCCAACAATGCCACACATGTTTTATCGTCCTTATTTCTTCGCCGCTTTGCGCGCTGCTTTAACTGTTCGATATTTTTTGGCCCATCCGGCCTTAATTTCTTGGGGGCTGCGCGAAAGTACTAAAGCATCTTCAGGCACATCGGCGGTGATCACGCTGCCTGCTGCAATGTTCACGCCATTGCCAATTTTCACCGGCGCAATGAGTGATGTGTTTGAACCCACGAAAACTTTTTCACCAATTTCGGTGAGGTGCTTTTCATAGCCATCATAGTTGCAAGTGATGGTGCCTGCCCCAATGTTGCTGCCTGCGCCCACAATGGCATCGCCAATATAAGTGAGGTGATTGGCTTTTGCGCCCTTTCCAATTTTGGCTTTCTTCACTTCCACAAAATTACCAATATGGGCATCCGCACCAATCTCGGCTCCGGGGCGCAGCCGCGCGTAAGGACCTATACGCGCACCTTCGCCAATCACCGCACCTTCAATATGCGAGAACGCTAAAATCTCAACGCCATTACCAACCGTAACACCCGGTCCAAAAACCACGTTGGGTTCAATCACCACGTCTTGCCCAATCACAGTATCAGCGGAAAAGAAAACCGATGCAGGGTCAACCAATGTGGCACCTGCCAACATTGCATTTCTGCGGCACCGATTTTGAAAACCTTCTTCAATTGCTGCAAGCTGCGTGCGGTCGTTAACGCCGGCAACCTCGGCTTCAGCACACACTGAAAGGGCAACTTCAAAGCCAGCATCAATGGTAAGGCCCACAAGGTCAGTAAGGTAATACTCTTTTTTTGCATTGGCATTGTGCAGCTTGGGCACTAACTGCCAGAGCAATTTGCTTTCAATGGCCATAATGCCGGAATTGCAAAGTGTGATGCGTTGCTCGGTTGATGAAGCATCGAGTTGCTCGCGAATTGCCGTAACACTTTCGCCTGACTGAATGAGACGCCCATAGCCAAAAGGATTAAGCGCCTCGAAGCCCAAAACCGCCATAGGATGCGTTGCGTTAATTTTGGCAAGCAGTGCTTTCAGAGTTGAAGTTTGAATCAGCGGCACATCGCCATAAAGAATGAGAACGGTGCCATTGAAACCAAGCAACGCATCACGCGCCATGGAAATCGCGTGGCCGGTACCTAAACGATCAACCTGCGCTGCAAATTGGCAATCAGCAAAAAACTTGCGCGATTCAGTTCGCACCATCTCAGCGCTTGGCCCATGCACCACAACCGGTAATTTAGGCAACAAGCCCTGGGCTGCCGCCAGAACGTGCCCAACCATCGACCGGTTTGCAACTTTATGCAAAACTTTGGGCAAAGCCGAGCGCATCCGCGTTCCCATACCAGCCGCCAACACTACAATAGCAAGATCAGACATATTCACCCCTAAAGAATCCCACTGCGTTTCTAGCTGTGAGAAGTGTCTAGTCCCTTATAATTGTGGCGTTTTTTCAATCTTGGTAAATGAAGTGTAAAAATGAAATACGCCCTTGACCATATGTTGCGCCGCAACTATGTTCCGCCCGCTTTCACAGACTCAATGTAAGTTTAGTGACGTGAGGGCCCATAGCTCAGCGGTAGAGCATCTGACTTTTAATCAGAGGGTCGTGGGTTCGAATCCCGCTGGGCTCACCAACAAAATCAAAGACTTAGAGAGAAAATTACCATCACTAGAAGCCTCTTAGTCACTTTCTAGTCGCACTTTTGGTAGGCGAATAGGTGTTCTGTAGTGTTCAGACATGCGACTATCCTCAAAATGAAGAGAGAATGGATTCATTGTAAAGTTCCAGACATGTGCTACATTGTAGCTACATTTAGGAAACAGACATATGACTGCACTCAACAAAACAGATATTGTACGCGCTCGCATTGAACCAAAAGTGAAACGGGACGCCGAAAGCATCTTGAAGCGGCTCGGCGTATCGCACAGCACGTTTATCAATATGAGTTATCGCGCGGTTGTCGAGGAAGGCGGAATACCGCTTTCTCTCCATGTTCCCAACAAAGAAACCGCTCGTGTGCTGCGCGACGCACGGAATCCAACGAAACGTGCTGCCTATATAAAGGCTGGAACCCTTGACGCCTTCAAGGCCGCTCTTGGTACACCAACAAAGCGCTAGACCATGAGAAGAATTGAGTTTGGCTCGGCCTTTAAGAAAGACCACAAACGCATGGCAAAGCGGGGCGCTTCCTTCAGCAAACTGGATTCTGTTCTTGAGCTCCTAATGGCCGACACGCCACTCCCTCCACGGAATCGCCCACATATGCTGTCTGGCGAATGGAAGGGGTTCTGGGAGTGCCATGTCGAGCCAGACTGGCTTCTTATCTATGATTTCGACGATCCTGAGGTGTTGGCACTTCATCGCATGGGAACGCATTCTGATTTGTTCGAATGACGATGAATGCAAGCAGCTACACTTGCATATTTAATGAAAACAATAAGAGGCAAGAAAAAAATGGCTCAACCAAGCCATGGTTTGGCTATGGGTCGCGAAACAGATATTGTGCGACATGCTAAGTGGTAGTTTTGCCACGTTTGGTCGCTTCCCCAAAAAAAGAAAAGCCTGATTCCTCAGGCTTAGTATTCATCGGCACACATGATCGTTAGAATCCGCAATGTGGCTTCTTCATTGGCGGGATCGACTGAACCTTGGTGCATAGCCAAATCAAAATAATCAATTTTCCAAAAGAACGTCGCACCATCAAGTTTGATCGAACCGAAATCATGTTCGCCATAAAGGTCGTTACCTTTCTCAAACCTATTGAAGGCTTTGACCTCTGCAATGAGCTTTTGTTGCACCTCTTCATCAAGCGCAGCCACGCCATCGGTCTTCATCACACGGCCACCAATGAAAGTTTGGCGGAAGCTGTCGTTGAGTGCGCGAATTTTGTCTGTGTTGCGATTGGTTTTCATCTCCCTCTCCCCTTCTTCAAGCTCCGGACGATTCCGAAACTTGTTCGAAGGAACGAGGGTTTGGCCTTCGTCGCCTTTTCCTTATTTGAAAAATTGTCTATCTCTTTTGTTCATCTCACATGTCTATCTATATGTATGATGCGGGAATTCGCGTCAGCTTGCGCCAGAAGCTTCGTGAGCTGACGCGGGTTTTCGCGCCAGCTGGCGAAGTCATTACATCTTCCACTTGCCCATCAACTGCTTTTTGAGGAAGCCAACCTCTTCCAATTGCTCATCCGTCACATGCGCCAATCGACCGATGACACGGATTACTCGTGTATCTTTGGCCTTGTTCAAGTTGACCGAAAGCAACCCCTTGTCTTTCAACCGTTTGATATAATCCTGAACCTGCCTTTCGCTGATCCCCAACCAGTCGGCAAAATGTTCGTTGTGGGCAATGCAGCCAAACTTGCGGTCGAGCGAATAGATTTCCATGAAGATCAGCCGCTCATATCCGGTCAGCTCCGGCGTCAGCCAAATTTCTTTGGGGATATAGACCCCTTTGAAATCACGCTCCTGATTCATATGCCGCGAACCCATAGCGCCATTATACACGATGCCATTTACTGGCTCCGCACAGTTGTCCCCTGCGCGTCTGAACTATTATTACTCGCAGCAATGCGCTGGGTTTCAGCATTGGCGCGGAAGGCCGCGATCACATCATGCAAGGCCGAGTCAGTTGTGCGGCGGTGCAAAAGCTCGCTCCGCAAAAAAGCGATTTCTTCATCCTTGTCATGCAAGCGTTGTTCAAGCTGATCTGCCAAAACACCATTGTTGATTGTCCGGCTCAGACCGGACGCGTCCGGCAAAGTCCGGTCATCGTCCGATAGATTTTGTGTGTCCGCAACATCTTGTCCGCCATCATCCAAGCCATGGTCATGTCCGGCACTGTCTGGCTCGGTCAGGACTGCGCCGGACGTGTCCGCGCTCGAAGTCATCAATGTCCGCTGCTGTTCAATGTAAGCCGTAACCGACGCCGCATCGATAAAATACTGGGGTTGATGCAACGCGTTCTCAGTCTTCTTACATTCCAAATCGCCTCGTTCACAATAACGCCTGATGCTGCGCTTGTTACGGGGGAGGCCAGCTTCGCTGAATAGAAGGGATGCTTGTTGAACTGTTATCCAGTTAATAACGGCCTCTCCCAACGCTTGGCCGGACACGTCCGGCGACACCTGCTGGCTATATATTTCTTGCATACATCTTTAGAATAGCACAGGTTATAAGGAGCACTAACATGGTGATGTCCCAAATAATTGAAAATTAACAGTTATTTTAATGATAGTGAAAAAGTCTACCGCACGGGATAGATTCATGTAGAAAACAATCCATTGGAGGGCATACAAGCCCTCGGTTCAATACTATTTTCAGAAAGGGTCGGAGGTTATAATTTGGTATCAACAATTAAGATAAAGCATCTCGAGAATTCAGTTGGCCAATCTGGTGATTCAACTAGTCCGACGAGCCTTTCGCACATTGAACTTAGAGCTGCTTTGTCACATTCCGAGTCTATAACGTTAAAAATTGGCTGTCGTACAGCAATTCCGACTGGAATTGCCGTTGAATTACCAGACCTCTGGGAAGCTCAGGTACTCTCGGATAACTTATTGTCTGAGAACAACGGCGTGTGCGTACTGAACAGCCCCGGAACGATTGACGCTGACTATCGCGGAGAAATTTTTGTTATACTTATAAATTTTGGCAACGAAGACTTTGTAGTAAATCGAGGCACAATTGTTGGTCGTCTACGGTTCTCACAATTCGTCAAAGTTACATTACAGGAAGTTGACCAGCTTGGGCTCACTTTACGGGCAAGAAATGGCTTGGGCTCAACAGGCAAATAGGGTCATAAAAGAGTACCGTTGCATGTAGACTCATGACATTCTTTCTAGTGCATTAGAAATAATCAAAGTCTGTGCATTAACAGTGGTGGGGTAACTGATTGTTAGATCTGAGATTGGCATAAATTCTTCGACAGTTAATTCGGTTGGACTATTGTTTAGGGTCTCCCATTCCTCAATGCCAATCTCACCAATCGCCCTTAAGCGTCGAATATCTGCAGGGCAGTCCAGATAAACAACAAATGGATTTCTACAAGCATTTCTTATCTGCAGAAATGAGTCAACGAATCGTAGGCCGTCCACACTTGCACTTCGATACTTTGATATCTCTTTTATAATTGGCTCATGCAATAAATCCAAGTGACCGTCTCGCAACAACTCTAACCCATAGGCGCCGAGTTGCGATCTGTTTGGAGCGGTGCGGTAAGTGCTAATGTAAACGTCACGCAGATGCGAACTTACTGAAACTCGGTGAATCCCAACTTCAATTAGGGCATTACACAGCGAGGTTTTGCCGCTAAAGCTCTTCCCGACAACAAAAATGGTAGCTGTCAACAATTAGCGGGCCACTCCCGCAACCAAAGTTTTGATAAGCTCGACGACCGGCGCAATTTTCTGCCTGCCTCGCATAATGCACATTTCTTGATGCCCAGGACCATTCGTGCCAGCGTTGTGCTTATAAAGTATTTCCGTCCCATCCCATTGTTCTACCAAAGAACACTTTAGAGGTAGTTTTTGTTCAAATTTAATTTTAGTTCCAGACTTGAGAGATTGAAAAAGTTTAATCGCTTTTGATTCACTGCCAAACCCCATTTTTACGACTGCTTCGGTTTTGCTGCTAATCAAATACAAAGTGCCCCTTTCATTAATCCGAATTAATTCGTCTAACAGTTCCGGATGTTCGCCAATAAATCCAAAACTTCCCGAAATTATCGTAGCGGCTTTTGCATTAGCATAGTGACTTCTCATCAAATCTAGATCTTCTCCCTCAACTTTCAATCGGTTACTCTTCAAGGGATTAATGTATGTTGAGTGCATCCGATATAAACTTGGTAGCGAAAATAGAAAGCACGCAATGATCCAATATAGCCATCGTGTGGCTGTCACTGAGTATTCAGCCCGTAAGTCCGGAGTGTCGATAGCGCAGGCACCCCAATGCCAGCTCAAAAAACACACCAGAAAATCTGGCATCTTAGTCCATGTAATTGCAGAAAAGCCAAGCGCGAACGAAGTCAAAATAGCAAACCAGCGACTAGTTCCAACGAAAATTGACTCCCAAAATATTCGAATCATGGTGTCTGGAATTTGAATAACAAATCTCCAGGATTTTCTTAGCAACACCCCCAAATTCTCAACACACCGTTGTTTCCAATTTCGTTTGCTGGTCTTTCTCAAAACTTTGTAATGCTCACTAAGGTGAGTTATCTTATTTTCGGCCAACACAATCCGGAGTTCACCATAAACAGTCTGCCACTCTTTCTCCTCAATATCTTCGAAAGTCGAGAAGAATACTGCGCGAACTTCATTTCTCATTTCAAATGTTTTGACAATTGGCGAAACGGCCAAAGAATGTTGTCTTGCTTCATTTCTTTTCCAATACTCCTTGATATTGGCTAAGCCGTTATATGTTTTTCCACCCTGAATGAGGTACTCTGCGTTTTCTGAAAAAATGCTTCCGACGATACTCTGGTCATGTGTTTGCCATGCCCTTGCATACAATTCGAGCGCCTGATCGCCGTTCAATGTCTTTCCCATGTAAGGTAACCCCACTTATCGTTATCAGTTTCTGCCCGACTAACGCTTGCAAACAATCTGGAACCGCTTTCTGGAAACAAACGTAGTTACTGTATTCGCCTCCATTTGATTTTTGTTCTATAATTCGACTTCTCATTACTTCGGGATAGTCAACGATGTGGGCAACCGAACCCAATAGAGGCATGAACTGAGATGCACTTTTACTAGATTCGCACGCAAAAAATGAAATGAATCTTGGTAATTGTGGGCTAACCGATTCCTTGTAAACATCACATACGCGATAACTCAAATCACGTTGAAATCCAAAAATCTCGCTTAATCCATTCCCAATCTGAACCTGCTTACAATTTTTTTCTAACATCAATATCTTGATATCGGGGTTTATGAACTTTGCAGCAAATGAAAAGGCTCCTGAACCCGCTCCAAGATCAACCGCCTGACTATAGTCAAATCCAACTACATTTTTTAAATACTCAATATAGAAAAAACACTTTAAAAAATTCTTCACAAAGAATGCTTGATTGAACTCCAACGACCTATGATCATAATCGATTGTCGACAACCTACCGCGCTGCTCTACGTGTCTGCGAAGACTTAGAAAAACATCCCCTCTTCCCAAGTAGAGTTGCGCGTTCAACAACTGCTTTGATGGCACCTCTAGCTGCTGCATATATTTGACCAAATCTGATTACCTAACGTCCCGATCACCCCACAAAGAGCGAATTGCTCTAGTACCAGCGCGGCAAGAAAACAGAAGCTAGCAACTAATTTTAACAAAAAAAAGACCCTCTCGCGAGGGTCTAAAACAACTCAACAGTTTCGCAATGCCGTTCATCCATGAGAGAGACCAGCATTTCGAGTTGTTGGGCTGCGATGCTTTCCGTGAGAAAGGCGACGACGTTTTCAACACCGGATTCATGGGCCGTGAGAACCGACAGGGGATCGCGCACCAAGGTGAGGTGTTCTGCCTTCACAAGATGTGCGCCGAAGATAAAGTCAGCGGGCTGGAAGCCGTTGGGGAAGAGCAGTGTTGGACTTTCGTCTTTCACGGCGCGTCCACAATAAGCCATTAGGTAACCATGACGATCATGGATCGGAATGGCCAGCCTTCCGCGCAAGATGCCGCGTGGGGCAAAGCCTGCTCCAAAATATGAAGCAGTCTCTACCGAAACCCCAAGCCCCTGCACTGCTGGATGTTCTGGTTGGAGATAAGTGAGCGGGTTGAACCCCGCCTTCTCTTTCTCTGGAACTGTGACAGGAAGGGTGGGCTTAGATACCGGAGCTTCAGCGGGTGGCTCTGAACCCTCGGCCAAGAAGGTTGCCGCCTCCTTCATGCCAATGACTTTGATGTGGGCAACAAGGGCGATGACGTCGCCGCCTTGTTTGGCTGCAAAGCAATAGAAGGCTGCTTTGTGTGGTGTCACTACGAGAGTGCGGTCACCTCCGGACCTACAGGCCGGACAGGACCCACGCCATTGCTCGCCTGTTTGTTTCAGCTGCAAGCCCAGAAGGGCAAACGCACTTTCGATCTTGATGGTTTGTTTCAGGTGTTGAAAGTCAATGAACTTGGGTGAAGGTGATGTGTGGGACATGGGGACAACCTCCATTGCATGATCCACTATTCATCGTACCATGAGACGAGATGCACAGAGGAAAGGAGTGTTGACATGTCCCTTGCACAGAAAGAGCTGGCACTTAAAAAACGTGCCGCTGATATTCGCCATCCGGCTTATGTGGTGCGTGCCCCCGATCCCAATAATCGCGGGCGCTGGATTACACTTGGCTATGCTTGGACAAGAAAGAATGGCGAAGAAGGCTTCTCGGTCAAACTCAATTCCATTCCGGTTGGTGGGTGGGATGGAGCTTTGATCTTACTGCCACCTTTCGCTGATGAAGCGGATCAAGTGCCAGAACACAACGACTAAAAAAACGCCGCGTCAGACATGATGCGGCTTTTTCTAGGGATGGTCAATGTCGAGGGGAACCCCGACGCGTGACCATGGCGTTTTGATCAGATCGAGCAAGATAGGTGGCACCGTCCAGTATTTGCCAAATTCTGGTTTGGATTTGAACAGAAAGCGGGCGGCGGTTTTGGGTGAAGCGAGATCATCTAAGTGACTGATCATGGTTTTCATGTGGGCTTCGGATGTGGTTACGGTCAGCACTGATAATGTCGGAATACCCCAGACTTCGCGATAGGTTTCATGTTCGAGAACATCAATATAGGCTTCGAGTTTGCGGCCAAAGGCTTTAGCGCTGGCTTTGGTGCTGACAATGGTTTCGGTTTTGCGGTCGGTCTCCAAAACAAAGAAACGAAACTTGCCGCCATAATCGATCCCGAAAAGCTGATCAGGAATGATCACGCCTTCACGGTGGGGAAGTGCCAGCGGATGAGCGGCTTGTCGTAAGGACTTTGGACATTTGGGATGGGTGAAAATGTCAGCTTGTGAAATGTAACGATAGCCCAATGCTATCACAGCAAGCTCAATTGATGCCGTAATACAGGCCGTCGCAAAACGATGGAGATAAGGCCCATTGGGTGGAACCCAGATTTGCGGGGCAATGCCTTTGTCACGCAGCGCCCTGCCCGCCAGTGCGGTGTTCTCATAGGCCATTGGTTGATAGCGGGCATTGATCGACGCATATTGTTGCTCTGGTCGTTCGAGATAGAACCCATGATGCGGTGTGTTGTCTTCGTTGTAGAGGTCGGTCAATCTTTGTTGGTGGCCTTTATAATTTCGAGCAGCAAACTTCGAGAACTCATAAAGATAAGTGGCTGGCAAAGGCCCGTGACGCTCAAGCGCAGTGAAATAGCAAAAGTCCCGTTCTTGTAGGATCACGCGTTTGCCGGTCGGTTGCCGACCTGCAAAACGACTACGGCGATTGAGGGCATCGGATTTCATAGGGATTGAGATAGGCGGCTAAGATACCAGCGTCACCGTGCGAAGAGTTCACTTAAGTGCTGCATGTGACGGGAAGTGCCGCAATGCAGCACGATCACATTTTACCACCTATCGGCGAGATATTTTGTTTTGTTCGTTTTGTAGTGTCACCACCGTTTCCGCCCCACACTTGACGGCCTCTCAGATACAGGTTCCTATGGTTCTTGGGAAAAAGGGAGGACGGCGATGGATTTACTTTTCAAACGTGAACAAAGCGCAGGCGTGGCGGGAGCGAATTTACCGCTTCCAAATATTTTGGGCTTGGGTGCGCCGAAGTTCAAACTTTGGGCAAAAATTGAACTTGAACTTGAAGAACAGGCGGTGGTCGATCACTACCGTTTTGATCAAGCGATGCTGATTGATGGCTTTCAACCGGAACTGGTTAAGAAGACGGCAACAATAGCGGCCAGTGTATTTGTGGTGGCAACCATTTTCTTCTGGACGATGGCGGGATTTTCCACGGCTCTATTTTTGGCGTTAATTTCTGGCGGTGCTGCGGCATATTTCTATTATGATAAGAGGCGCGAAACAATCTTCGTGCGCGATCTGCTGCATGGACGATATTTTTCCTGCGCTTCGGTGATTGATCTTGCCCGCAAAGAGGCATGGCTTGAAACCATCACAGCATTTTTGCGACAAGTTATGGAAAGTGCCAAGAATTGGGATGGAACTGAGGCGATCAAGATTGAAGCCTTGCCGAAAGACTTGGCCAAGCAAATGATGATCAAAGGCCTATGAGCCACCTGTCGGCCAGATTCCATGCTTTCTATCGCGGACTGTTTCGTCCGAAGCCTACTGCTGTGGCGTTTGAAGCTTACCTCGACATTGAGAGAAAACTGGCCGCCGAAAACTTGCACTCGAAAGAGGATTGCATTGCTCTTGCCCGCAGTCTGGCCCAGGACGCAACAAGAATTCTAGGTTTTGAACCAACTGAAGAAAACTGGCTGTCCATCTATCGCTTTGCCGAAGCCAGTTTCCTCTATGAGGAGTTTTTCATCCTACCAGAATTTGACTGGTCGCTGCATCACAGCGTGGCAGAATATTGGGAACTGCAAGACAAACTAAAATGCCAGAAAAACTATCTTGCTGATATTGAAGAAACCAAACGGCTGATCACGCTCACGTTTTGTCACGTCATTGCCCCAATTATCGCTGCCAGCCCAAAAGCTGAATCGACAATTGGAGACGATGCGTCAATCCGCGTCCCAACCGAACTCATTCATGCCATTTCGAATCTTCCCGCTGTCATCGAATCCGTAAACTCAACCTATTTTGTCGATGATCTCACCAAAGCCGAATTGTTTGTACGGCACCGTGATCGTCTTGAAGCCAATCTCATTGCGGCGTCCGGTGGTAATCCTGCTGATCCCAAAGGATTCAGCCGAACACCCAAGCTGCCAACCCAGTCCGACATTAAAGTGCCTGAAGATTTGGTGGCGGCCTATCTTGGCGGGACGCCAGCTTTTAAGCTGTTTGATCAAACCATTGATTTTGCCATTCCGCAGTCCGTGCGCTTTGAGCATCATCACATCGTCGCTGGCTCAGGGCATGGCAAAACTCAGACCTTGCAGTTTCTTATCGCACAAGATTTGAAAGCGGTCGAACGTGGTGAACGTTCGATTGTGGTTATTGACAGCCAAGGCGATTTGATCCGGCGGATTTCGCAATTGAAACAGTTTGCCCCGGGCGAACCCTTGCATGATCGTATTGTGCTGATCGACCCCACCGATGTCGAATGGCCAGTGTCCCTCAACCTGTTTGACATTGGTCTCGAACGCCTCAATCAATATTCCAAATTGGATCGTGAGCGCCTGACCAATTCAATCATCGAACTTTATGATTTTGTGCTCGGCTCATTGCTTTCAGCAGAGATGACACAAAAGCAAAACATCATTTTCCGCTATGTAACACGCTTGATGTTGCAAATTCCTGACGCCACCATCCAAACCTTGAGGGAATTGATGGAGCCAAAAAGTGAATTGAAGTTTGCCGCTCACATCGAAAAACTCACAGGTTCGGCCCGTGAGTTCTTTCGTACTGAGTTTGGCACGTCAGAGTTTACCCAAACTCGCAGGCAAGTGTTGCGGCGGCTGTGGGGTATTCTTGAAAATCAATCTTTTGAGCGCATGTTCTCGCACCCGCGTTCGAAACTTGACCTCTTTACCGAAATGAATGCAGGCAAAGTGATCTTGATCAACACGGCAAAGGACTTGTTGAAAGAAAGCGGCACAGAAATCTTTGGACGCTTCTTCATTGCACTCATCGCGCAGGCTGCGCAAGAACGGGCAACATTGAAAGAGCGCGATAGAATGCCGACGATGGTCTATATTGATGAAGCTGCGGATTATTTTGATCGTAATGTCGGAATCATTCTGTCACAAGCCCGCAAATATAATGTCGGCATGGTGCTTGCTCATCAATATATGGGGCAACTGGAAGCTAAATTGCAGGATGCTATCGCCGCCAACACGTCGGTCAAATTTGCGGGTGGCGTGTCAACCAAGGATGCCCGCGTTCTGGCACCCATGATGGGGTGCACACCGGAACTGATCGAAGCGCAGAGCAAAGGATCATTCGCTGCCTTTGTACGCGGTGTTACCAAGTCTGCCAT
Organism: Hyphomicrobiales bacterium; assembly: GCA_031385245.1. Lineage (GTDB taxonomy): Bacteria > Pseudomonadota > Alphaproteobacteria > Rhizobiales > Aestuariivirgaceae > Aestuariivirga. The sequence goes on from JANNBH010000028.1 coordinate 45,372, forward strand.
TCCCCTCAAGTTTCCGCTTGGACATATGGAAGACCTACCACAAATGTCGACTGCGGAATTCAACGAGCTTCGGGCGCTTATGCGTAAAAAATATGCGGTGCATTATTCGGAATTGGAGCGGAAGACGGAAAGCACCGCAAACGCGCCTAGAGGAAAACCAGAAGCTACACAATCTCAGAAACCAACGGGGCCAAATGACGGGTATCAGCAAAGTGATGATGAAGCCAAATCTGATTGGTGAGTGGTAAGTCGACAGCACTACTCGTATCGATATGTAATCGTGGAATTGTGCCGTAAACATCAGATTGTATTTAATTGTGATTTCATGCTTTTATTTCAATCACGGAATTAAGTTGGGCAGGATGATATTCAATGCGTGCTGGGCGATCCGAAGCTGAACCACTGTTGTTTGATGGCCGCATTATAGCTGTGGCTGCTAAAATCTATTCCGGCGAGCAAACGGAGGACACAGAGTTTAGACGAGCAGCGCAGGAATTCCTCACTTCATTAGATTATGATGACATACGTGATGGCACAAATGAGCACACGAGGTCTAACCGACAAACAAATCGAAGTCGTCTGCTTACATTTGCATCCACTCATCTTGAACTATTTCAAATGTATTCCCGTTTCGCACCAGAAATGGTGTTCATCGGGGCCTTGCAATCTGAGAACTCGACTATTGGCAAGGGGAGTGCAATTCCTGGCGCAAGTTTTTCGGGAGCTGGCGAAAGCTTCCAGTCTTCGTTTGAACGCACTGTTGGCGAGTCAATTGAGTATCTTTCTCAATTCCAAGAGGATCAAAGTCAGACCTTGATTGGAAACCTAAGTGATTGCTTCGATGGCTTTAGTCTGAAGCAGCGCAATCAAATGATAGAGTGGTTCAATTCCGCAGATGGTGCCCACCCTCATGGTTTGAAATTGACCTATTTAACTGAGTTAACAACTCAGCACGAGATTCTTGCTCCAGCTGCATTGGTCTTTAGAGGCGTAGGACAATCGCAAACCCAACTCGACAACTATGCACTCAGCACTGGATGTGCCGCTGGGGAAACTTTGCCACAAGCAATTGCAACAGGATTGTTTGAAGTCATAGAAAGGGATGCTGCCGCTCTCTGGTGGCAGGGAGGTAGGGCAAGTAGAAGAATAGAATTTGAGTATTTGAAAGACTTAGGTGTGATTCAACGTCTCGAAAAAATGAGAGCGGGCGAGATACACCGCACAACCCAATTCATCGACATTAGCACAGAATTTGAAATTCCCGTCGTCGCGGCCATTTCCTATGATCGCAACGGCTTTGGATTCGCGGCAGGGATAAGTTGTAATTCGAACTTAACTACGGCTTGCATATCGGCTTTGAATGAGTTGTTTCAAATGGAACTCGGTTTGATATGGCTTGAAAGCAAGTGCAACGAACTTGGCGCAGCAGCGCTTGATCCGAAAGAACAAAGTAAAATGCAACGAAGCAGGCAATTGAATTGCTTGAAGGAACCATTGTTTTCGAACACAATTCAAAATCAGCCCAACCAAATAAAAGAGCCTAGTAAAGGTATCAGTCTTCCATTCCTTCTTGAGCGCCTAGGGAAGTTTGGCCACCAGATCATCGCAAGAGACCTAACCCGGGCTGTCGTTGGTATTCCAGCCACTCGTGTGATAGTGACGGGACTTCAACCATATCCAAGTAAATATGTATCACCGCGCCTTTCGGATTCACGTCAATTTGGAATGAGAGATATTCCGGCGACACGCGGATTGGAGCTCTATTAATTTCAAATGACACAGAGTTCTCCAAAAGCCACAATACAGGACAGAAGCGATCAAACTGGAGAGCTATCGAGCAACAGACCCTATTCGCTTACCTGTTTTGGCAAAGCTGCCCTTTACTGCGATGGCATTGAAGTGAACTTGGCAAGCCGTAAAACTTTGGCTTTGCTCAGTTACCTTACAACTCGCGATCAAGGCACCGAAAGTCGCGAACGCCTATCAGGTCTTCTGTGGGGGGACTCTTCGGAAGAAAGAGCCAGAGCATCGCTACGCCAAGCAATTAGCGAACTAAAGCAGAAACTTCCTGCAAATCTAATCGCTCTTGTCCATGCAGATCGCCTCGACATAGAGTTGAATCTGAATCAACTTGCCTGCGACACAAACAATATCTTTGCTAGCATTTCTGACGGTATTGTCCATTCTTCGCTATTGCAATCAAAGCGATTGGCAGATTCTTTTCTCATGGGTTTTGAAGACTTAGACCCAGGGTTCGGGAATTGGCTCTCAATTTTTAGGCAATCGCTACACGATAGATTGATAAGATCGCTTGAGAGATTACTACAAGTAAAAGAATTACCCGAATCTCAAAGAGATATCGGAGTTGCCCTATTAAACCTAGATCCAACCCATGAACCAGCTTGCAGAGCTGCGATGCGCGCCATGGTCAATCTTGGCAACATTCCAGCAGCTTTGCGGTTCTATAACGATCTCTGGACCACACTAGACGAAGAATTCGATTCTGAACCCGCGATCGAAACGCAACAGCTTGTTGCCGAGATAAAACTCTCTTCAGGCTCCACCGAACTTAAGCTCAAATCCATTAGTGGCAGTTCTCTGCAAAATCACATGGACAATTACCCACTTGCCTCCTTGGAAAGTATGGAGCTCGTGCAAAGCGCGATCAAAAATGGTGAGGTCGCAAAGCTAATCATATATGTTGCAGAATTTGACGCTTCCGGTGTCAGTCAGTCTTCGAAGCCAGTAGTCAAAATCTTTAGACAAGAAATTATTGCATCTCTTACGCGGTTTAGAGATTGGCGAGTCTATGACCAATTACAAACAAACCAATCCTCTCCCAAGGTTGGATTTATTGTAGATACGCTTGTCTATGATGATAAAAAAACAATGCGGTTTGTTCTCAATCTGAGGGAATTGGCGACCGGACAAAATCTGTGGAGCGAAAGGTTTGCGTTAGAACCGCATCATTGGTTTCAAACTCAGCAAAAGATGATTAGGAGGATCGCGGTTGCGTTGGATGTCAACATGACAGCCGAACGGCTTAGTCGGGTTTCAAACTTACCCGATCTCTCGCTTGATCTTTTTGATCGATGGTTGCGTGGTCAACAATTTATTTTCCGATGGCAGATGGATGACGAAGAAAAGGCTGAAAAACTGTTTCGATCAATTGTCATAGAAGCACCACACTTTGCGCCCGCACATTCTGGTCTTGCAGGAATTTTGAACTCTAGGCATCTCATTTTCCCAGGAAAATTTCGGGATCAAACATCGCAACAAGAAGCCCTAGAATTCTCTCTCAAAGCTGTGGCACTTGATCCATTAGATTCGAGAACACAGCTTCACTTGGCATGGTCTTGGGCTTTAAATGCCGAATTTCAAAAGGCGACCATGAATTTTCTCTTAGCTTTTGAGTTAAACGGCGAAGATCCTTGGACATTGGTGTCTGCGGCTGAAGGACTGGCTTTGTGTGGTGATACCCGCAGTGCTTCAAGATTGGAAAAGTTAGCGGGTGAAATTGGTTTTGATTATTCCGATCTTCATTTGAGCTATCAGACAACGATTGCATTCATTCTTGGAAACTATGCCGACTGTGTCAATGCGGCTGAGAAATGTGATTTACTTTTGAATTGTGCAGGTGCGTGGCGTACGGCTGCCTTGGCTCTTTTGGGGCGAACAAGCGATGCCGAAAAAATAGCCGCGGAACTCTGCCAACTCATTCGCCAAAATTGGCACTCGCAACAAGAGCCAACCGATGGGGAGATCACCCGTTGGCTCTTGCAGTGTTTCCCAATCGCCGATCCTGCAATATTTCAAAGACTAATTGGTGGCCTAAAACTTGCAGGCTTGAACCTTGGAAAATTGGAATTTCAGAGTCGAACTGACAAATTCTAGTTTAGCGACAACCGCAAATCGTATAATCACCAATGCGAGAACGGAAAAACGTCTTCATGTCGAAACTGCCGTCAATCAATGAATAGTAAAAATGCGGGGCTTTGTAGGCACTCGGATTCTTGTTATTACCGTTATTGATTTCTTCATCAATGCCCAGCTCCGATTGTTTTGCCTGTTCCTTTGGCGGCAATCGCAATATAAAAGTCTCACTGTCACCTTGGATCACAATCACTCTTTTTATCCGGTCAGGAATTTGGATTTGCTGGTCATTGAGTCGTACCTTCAGAGCGGCCAGATTTGTCTCTCCATCTTTCTCAGACTGCGACAAACCCAGCATTTTAAACTCGCTTGGGTCTTCAGCCCATTTAAGGATTTGCTCACCAACAGCGTCATACTGTATCGGAACCATCGGTAATATTTTTGGACTCTTCATTTTATTCCTCCTTGGTTTGAGCTTGAAATTCAAATTAAAGAAATCTTGGCCTGCGATCATCGAGATCATAGCTCTTAGATACAAACTCAATTAAATCAGGCATAGATTGGGGCATCTTGCTCTCAAAAACGATGTCGTCCAACGACTGCCCCTCGGCACTGTACTTTGGGGGCGCGTATTTTTGATCAATTCGTGCAAGCAAAACATCGCCGAAGATCAACGATCCTAATGTACCCAATCTCTTTCCGTCTTCTTGCTCCATTGCTTCAAACAGAATCCAAAATAGTAGGGGTGGGTCTTTAACCAAACTATCAAGTTCTCGTGGAGAAAATTCATCAAAATCTTTTTCCAGCCAAACCAAAAGGCGATCTTCCCAGTCTCCATTTTTTGAAAGAAGTGAACTCTTCTGTTGAAGTTTATTAGGAACAAGCTCTCTCAAAACACTTAGCTTCAACATACCTTCCATCGTTCCTCTTATGAGGTCTCTCAACAGAAGACCGCCGGGGAAAGATCCTTTTTGAGGCGTATATTTTCCAAAGTCTAAGTTTCGAAAGAGCGTCTCATCCATGAGAATACGGTTATATCCAGGGCCGATGCGACGAGATAACAGCGGCTTGTTGCCATCGATTTCAAAAAATTGCGACCATTGCGCCACCCAACTTTGCTCCAATGGAAATGCTTGAGGCATAGAATTGGAGTTGGTTGCTAATGCAACCCTCAATTCTTGCATGCTATGAAATCGATTGAATTGATAAGCTTCGCGAATCATAGCATGACCGACACGACAACAAGCGTGCGAAAACTCCATCGGTATCTCATCAATATTTTTATCGGCAAGTGGTTTGAAATTACTGGCTTCATATTCGGCATAGACGTCCGCATTCAACATGCGCTTCAGCGCGTCTCGCTTGAGAATATTCCAATAGACTTTCGTTAAAATGTAACGAGTTGCCTCAAATAAATTAATGGCACTTGGTACATTTCCATTTGTAAACTTCAGTCCGGTAGCAGCTTTCAATTTTTCTAGAATGGCATTGTGAGCAAGGTGGAATAAAACTACCAATTGCGAGATCATTGGCGTGTCATCATTGCGTTCGTCGGCAACCAAAACATCCAACATCCACTTATTTGTCGGTTCTTTAAGTTCAGTCTGAGCCGAGCGTGGTAGATCCCTTTGCAAGTAGGGGCAGCCAATGGTGTCTTCAACGGCGTCATAGCGTGGTTTTGGATCGACCTTGCCCACGCGTAAGTGTGATCGAAACTCTCCGACACTAGATTCCGCTTCGTAAACCGATTTATCGGTCTGCGGGCCTCCACCATAAAGTGTATCCAGTAAAAGTCCCCGCCTTCTGGCGTTGAAATTTTTTTGAATCGGTTCATCCATCACCCCAGGGAGTGATGTATTCTTGGTGAGATCATGGGCAACAAGTTGAAACAAATATGTATAGCCTGCCGGAATGTTGGGGTTCCCGTAGAATGTACTCGAAGAGTCAGCACCATCCTTAAATTTTTGCAACTTGACTAAGCGCCGGAGGAGCTTCTCAAAGAGAATCTCATTGTCACGCGCAAAACCTAGACCCACATAAAGGTCATCAGGCTTTACCTTCCCATTACCAATAAAATGACGATATCCGGGCAGACCAATATTTTTCTGCTCTCTCAAGATAAATATCTGAGCAAGATCGTCACTGAGACTTATCGGGAAATCAAAACCATGAGTCGACATTTTCGCAATCCCTCTTCTGCTTCCTCATAATTGAGTCAACGTCAACTCACCGTCAAGTGCTTCCTTAACTCAGCTTCTGAGTGAATTGACGATGAAATGACGAGACATAAATAAGCACTCTCCACGCTAACCAAAATAATCAGGAGGACGCTATGAAAGTTAATCCAATTCTAAAGATGCTCACGTCTTTGAGTCTCGGAATTTGCGCTACTGTTGCAAACGCTAGCGATGCCGTAACAGCGGGTGGTCTAGGTGACATAACTATATTGTCAGTTGATATTGGCCACTTTAATAGCGGCAATAAAATTATACATGTTTACGAAAATAGTCGAAATCTAGCACAATACTCATCGAATCCAGAAAAATGGATTTTCATGGTCGAACCCCTTTTGACCCCACAAACACAGGATGCAGGAATTAAGTTCGAAACGAGTGATGTGCTCGATCCAATCTATCGCAAAAACGGCAAGAAAACAGTGGTTCTAAAAAGGCATCGAGTGCATGTGCCCCTAGATATGTTGACCGAAGATGCTGTGAATAAGGCAATTGAAGTGATCAACGCAAGATATCCAGAAGCGCGTTGCAAAATTGGCCCATTAAACATTGATGTTCTTCCGGTCATTTCGATGAAGATTTCTTCGCCAGATATTCAAGTGCAAGGTGGTCGTTTTTACGTAAACAGCAAAATTGCAACACGTGAATTGAACTATTTAACATCACCTAGTCAGATGGCTGTCCAATTTGATATCGCTGAACGGAGCGAAAACTCTGACACCGAACTCAAAAATTTCGTCGCATTCATGCCATTCCTAAATTTGGAAGCGGAATTGGGATTCAGCGTAAAGAGCACACTTTTTAATATCGCCTCGGCAATATCGGAAAAAATCAAAGACACCGATCTCTATGTAAAATTGAATGGCGGTGGTTCAGAGACATATGTAGCAAGAGACGATCTACGGAGGTTGACCCAAACTGCAGCCAGCCAACTGAAGGTCATTCAGATCATTGAAGATAATGAAAGTTTTGACGAGTTACTCTTTAAAGGTCTTATTGAATCTTCTCAAATTGTTTCAGCAAATGAAGAATTCTTCAACACTGAACAAGGCAAGCAAACCTATGACGCTGAAGACTTGCGGCCTTCGGTCATCAACAGCAAGATCAGCAAACAGTTTGATTATGATCAGGGCAAAGATGAGTGGAGCCTGAGTACCAGTGCATCTGGTGGTGGCGATTTTCTCGGATTGATTAGTGCGGACTTTAGTGGATCACTTTCTACCTCAAAAATGAAAGAATGGCTCAAGCAACATTCTCTCGAGACGGAAATTACTGGCAACATAATCGTAGTGAAATCCATCGATTTACAACGAGTAAACCTGTCCAAATTCCTAGAGAAACGTAACTTCGGAATCGAGTATCGTAATATCGAAAAGGGTTCGCCAAAACTTGGGCTAAAAACAGAAATAAGATTACGGCCAGTGAACAATGTGCAAACTAAGAGTTATGAAACTGTCATGCTGGAAAGCGGTTGCACAGCTGGCACTTCCACAATGTTAAACGTCAGATAATCATGGAGGACAAAATGGTTCAAAAAATGAGCACTGAAATAAATTCGGCTTTGGCATTAGAAAAAGGTAAGAAACCTAAAAAGCCAACTGGGGCTTGCACCATAACTATCTACGGGATGGATGATACTTGTACCACAGGTATTAGCTTTGACTCTTGCGCCGCCATTGCTGCTAAATTTGGGGGTGTATCTTCTTGGGTTGAAGGCGGAAAGTGTCCAGAAAAAAAGCCGTAATGTGAAGGCAGTTTATCAAATCCACCGCCGTTCGATTTCAATTAAGGGCTGCGGTGGATTTTCGTGTTGTACATATATCGCGTCAGAGAAGAAATTAAACTCTATTTTAGCCTTTGTCTTGCGTGCCGACTTCGCGTGTGGTTCAAAACTGCGCCCAGACGTCCCTCAAACTCCGACTGTGGAAGCAGCATATCGAGCTGCACCGCCTCGGTCGGCGAACCGTCGTCGATGCGCTTTACACGAGCCCTGAAGTTGGGAAGATTGATTAGGGTGTCTTCGGAAATGCCCAGTTCTTTCGATAGGATCGGTGCGTCGAAGGCTCCGATTCGGAAGGCGATTAGGGTGCCGACATTGCCGATGATAGCGTAACGCAAGAGTTCGGGTACCTGCCCTAGAAATTGATTGGCCGTCACCAGCGATAAACGATATTTGCGGCTTTCGGAAAGCACTGTGGCAAAACTTGTTGTTGCGTAATTCTGAAACTCATCAACATACATTGTAAAATCGCGACGTTGCTCTTCGGGTAATTCAACTCTCGCTTCGGCGGCTTGGGCGAAGGCAGTGACGAGAAGGGAACCGAGTAGATGTGATGGCTCCTCGCCCATGCGTTTGGACAGGTTGCAAATCAGCACCCTGCCCTCATTCATAATTTTAGCAATGTCGATGGTGCTGCGCCCGCCTACAATATCACGCAGGATTGGATTGTTGGCGAACTGGCCAACTTTGTTTTGGATCGGCGCAATGGCTTCGGCGCGGAATCTATCTGAATAGCCAGCAAACTCCTTCACCCAATAATGCTTGATATGCGGATCATTACATCGACGCAGCAGTTCGGCGCGAAAGCGATCATCACTCAGCAGACGCGGAATATCGACCAGCGATGATCCGGGGTTTTCCAGCAGCAGGCGAATGGCGTTGGTGAGAATGTAATCAAGTCTCGGCCCCCAACTATCTGACCAAATATTGCGGAACACCTCAACGATCCGCGCCGCCAATGTGCCGCGATGCAGTGGCGGAACGGCAATCAACGGATTGAACCGCACGACATGGCTATCAAGCGGATCAAAATAAATCACATCAGACCTTCGGTAGGGTGGCGCACTGTCAGCAAGCTTGATCGCCGTGTCGCCATGCGGATCGATAAACAGAAAACCAGCACCCGCCACCAGATCGGCATGAGCGAGATTGAACAGCAGGGAAGACTTACCAGTGCCGGATTTTCCGGTGATGTAAATGTGGTTGCGACGTTCGGCCAGCGACAAAGGCAACAGCGACCCATGCTGCGTGAGGCCAAGATTATATGCGCGCTCGTGCATGGGCTGGCCGCCGCGCCGTGTTGCTGTCGTCATTGCCTAACGCGCAACCGGTGGGGGTGGCCAGCCGATGAAAGAGCGTCCTCATTCATTGTACAGTGTAGAACTGTTGTGGTGGAACAGTATCAGCAGGGACTGTCCGCCCACTGTCGTCGGTGCCAAAGGCACGACCCAAGCCGAAAGCCGCAGCGGAGGGCCTTGCCTGTTCCTTTTTTCAAAAGGACAGGCAGGCCCGCAAGCGAAGTGCCGCACGTTCTATGTCCGATAGGCATAGAATTGCGGGTTGGGTCGTGCCTTCTGTGAAGGCCGACGACAGTGTGGCGGTGCAGTATTTGCGCGGGTTTTCCCGCGTTGTGTGTAAGGTACAGGTGGGGGATACAGGGTATGGGGGCTTGTAGGGGTGGGGTGTGTAGCTGGGTCATTGCATTCGGAGCTGTATATCGTCTTCCAAGTCTTCCCGATCAGCGTCAAACTCATAGCCGCGCACCATTTCCATCAAGAGCTTCGAGTGCACGAAGGGATAGGTGTGCTCAAGTGCATCCGCCCACTTTCGATACTTGTCTGCAAGTTCGCGCTCTTGTGCTCCACCTCTACCGCGACTGTGAACCCCGCGAGAGTTGTACAAGCCCGTGCGTGCGCCGCTCATGATTTTTTCAGAATGAATCTCCTCAAGCACATCCCGCACAACTTCATTCGGCCAAATGCCATCTTCACCTACTGGTGAAGACGAGAGAAAATCGCCGATGCAAATGTCTGCCACATCAAGTCTACTCAATTTCTGGCACTGATGACGTACTGTAGAAATCCATGCTAAGAGGTTTTCCTTTTTTAGAATGCCGTCCTTGTCGTGACCCGGTGTTCTGGAAAGAGAATGTAGAAGTTTATAACTACGATCTGCCATTTGGAGCGCATACTCGGCGGACGTTTGGTACTCCGTCGGATCAGCTCCATCGTCCTTGCGTTTAAATGCCCAAACAACTGCCTGTACGTACATTTCAGGGTGGCTCTCAATGTATTTTTCAAGATTTGAAATGCTATCCTGGTCGCCATCCCCCCACGCCTTCGAAAGCACTTCCAAATACCTGAACTCCAGCATAGCCTTCTGTTCAAGCGTCAGGTCTGGGCTACCACTGATCAGTTTCATCGCAGCCTTAATATTGTAACCTTCCAATTGGTAATGACTAGGCTGATCGTCACCACCATCAGCAAGTGCAGACATGAGACCTGACAGAAGGCCAACTTCTAGGTCTTCTGGCTTTAGGCTCACACATGCAAAAGCTGCCCTCGGTCTCTTAGCTGCCAGCAGCCTTTGGACGGCAACCTTGGCATCCTCTTTCGAGTCTCGTATCCATTCAACATTGACTTCAGACCAATACTTCTTCTGTGCTTCTGTCTTTAGTGCGTCAACAACATCCCATGTCCATCGCCCAAAGGGCGCGAGCTTTAGAACTTCCACCTTTTCTTCTTCCGTGAGTTCGTTACAAGCGACTTTGATGACATTCGCACGTTCAATGTCACTTGGAAGAGCGGCCAAAAATGCGCGACATACATTCTTTTGGGCAAAGCTGGCCTCCTTGCCCAGCAGTGGCTCAATTGCCTTCGATAGGAACGCTGGTCGTTCAACATCTGAGAGAACGTCTTTGGATACCAGCCAACCAGCTTGCCAAGATGCCTCACCAAGCGCGGCCAATTCCATCACCCCATCAAAACCTTTTGCTTTGAATACTTTCTTGAGGGCATCCAGACGCTTTGCCGTGATCCATTCTTCGCGCTTCTCATAGCTTGGTGCGGTATCGTTGTAAAAGTCGTCAGCTGAATCTTCGATCCAAGCTTTTTTGAACAGCCATGAGTATTTTTGGACAACATCTTTTGGTTCGAGTAGTTCGTAGGTCTCTTTCGCCGTTTTTGTTAATACTGCCACAGTCGTGCTTTTGGCTAAGCGCTTTGCAGCCCTTCTCGATAGCACTGTTGTTCGTATCTTTTCTCTGACCTCAGCTCTATCAGTGTCAGAGATCTGGCCGTCTGCCCAAGTCTTAACTCGCTGCCAGACCTTTTCCTGATGCTCGGCGTGCAGGTCTTGAAGGCGAGCAATGAGATTGCAAATCATTGACGTGTTGAATTCTGGCCACGCAAGTGCAAGTTCAACCATCGCTAGCCTAAACTCGTCAATTGGCGGCCATGTTTTGAGGGGTTCGCCAAATCCATAGCCATCGCTACGCCACTTGGGTTTATGGCTGTAGTGGCCAATTTCATGGTTGCTGCTAAATTGTGAGATGCAGAGCTGCCATCCAATCTCAGGAAACTTTGTGCAAATCAGCTTTACCACGGCAATTCGAGTTGGTAGGTCAGCCGCAGTCTGTGGCATCCATGCTCTAAACGTTGAAATCAAAGAATTGATTGGCTTGTTGTTCCAGTTATCGTTGAGTTCAACTTCCGACAACTGTGCCAGAATTAAAGTGGCTCTCAGAAGTGTTTTGGGGTTCCAACACAAACCTTCAAGCGACCAGAGGAGGCCGGTCCGACTAATTCTGCCACCAAAGTGATCTGGTGTTGCAGGACGCATCAGCTTCATGACTTTGGAGTTTGGAGATAATAGATCGTTCTCAATAAGAGACAGGAACGTCTCGGGAGAAGCTTCCGCATAGAGCGGCAAATCTCGATCAGATGCCTCCAGCTTTCGCATGTCAATTGGGTCGCCGATCAACTCTCGCACAACACGGGAAGCCTCAAACTCAACATTAAATCCCAAGCGTTGTTTGAAAAGACTGTTGCCATGAACCGCAAGGAAGACAAATGTTTCCGCGACACCTTTACGGAAAGCTCCAGAAAAGTCCCGTGTCTTGCCGTGCATAGCAGCTGCCCAGCGCTCCGACTCTGGCAGATCAAGTGATGGATCATCCTCACCCAACACCATGCGCGCTAGTGATAAAAAACGTTCAAGATCGTTACGGGTTATGTGTTGCGCAGAACCAAAAATCGCGTCCGTCTTCGATACCACCCCACGGAACTTTCCGACCGACCACGCCGGAGCGTCGTTGAGTTGCAAAAGCTCGAGAACGTCCTTCTCAACTTGCTCATAGGTAGCAGCGCTAGCAACCAGAGTTATACCAATTTGATCGGTTTCGTTGGTGCTATTCCATGCCCCAACAAATGCAAATGGTATAAGTTTGTTGGCCACTTTCGGGTTGGAAGACCAATCAGGCTGCTTAACTGCAGGAACCTTTGCAAGCCGACGCCTTAAGACGGTAAGCGAATGTCCAGATTCTGCCGACAATCTTGAAATGTCGTCACTTGTCTTTCCCATGGCTTCAAGCGATTTTCGGAATGACTCGTAGTCTATCGGTTTCAGAATCACATGGGTGTCATCGTCGCTGATCTGGTTGCGCGGATAAACCACGATGCAGTGTTGTTTTCGTACAATTGATGCCATCTCGCGTTCGACTGCTCGATTGTGAGTTACGGCGATAAAGTCGTGAGCTCCTTGGAGGAGCTTCGGCAAGATACCGGGTTTGTCAAAAACAAGAACGCGATCGCGCAACTTCTCTAATGTTTCTCCTCCTTTCGCCGTGAAAACTTGCGACACAAAAGCAAGTGCTTCATCGGTCGAGTCGGCAGTTATGAGCGTTGGACCATCTGAGTCTTTTGAAAACCGCAAGTTGAGTGACTGCTTTGTATCGTTTATGGCAGGCAGTAAAAGTTGATTAGACAAAGGCGGTTCAGCAACATCTGCCCAGTCACTCCAGCATGTATCTAGGGTCCGAACGCCATCAGAAGGAAGTACAGTTTCGTTTGCAAACCAAACCTGCGCGGCTATTGATTGTTCCATCCACTGTTCGAGATCGCTCGCATCAAGCACAACGACATCTGCCCACTCTTTTTTTGCCTTAGCAGCTTTTACCCACTCTTTTTTGCCACTCCACTTTCGCGGCGTTACAAAGACAAATGTGGTTTTGAGTCTTTCTTTCTTGGTTGCTGCTATGACGCTTTTTTCGAAGTCATCATCAGCTTTTGATTTTATACTAGCGGTGACTCCAAATTCCCAGCCTGATTGGCCATTCGGTACCCAAGGCGTAGCCGAAGACGCTGCAACCCAGCCATCCCAACCTGGACGCTGTGAGTCATCGTTTCCGGGGAAGTCCACCTTGAGCAATCCGTTTGCAGTTGAGTTCACTAAAGTGCGAACAAGCACAGCAAATCGCGCTCTTGCGGAGATGTGTTTGGTGGCCCACTCTTCGATTTGGGTAGATGTGACACCCAGAAAAGGCACAACATACCTTGTTGTAACGTTCGGCACTACTATGGCACTTGCTTCGCTTGCGTCGAAGTCGGCCTGAAGTTTGAGAAGTTCGTCTCTGCTATTGCCGAATGCCTTCTCTAGGCGTGCAGCCATGTCAGGACTTAAGGCAGCATTGCCGTTCAAGAGGTTTGAAAGAGCTGGCCTGCTTACCCCAAGAAGCTCCGCAGCTTTTGTCACAGTAACTCCTGGAGGAATCACTTTTGCTTTTATGTGAGTTCCAGGGTGAATATTTTTATTTTTATATTTCAAAATCTTACCTCAAAAATTGTCCTGCCAGAGCATTCATCTACCTTGTATGTAGTGTGTAGCGTTATGCTTTACAATATCAATCGAAGTAGAAATTTTGATTTTAGGAGTCTTTGCCAAAAAGTTTGGGCTGGCTCCTTGTCGACAGGAACCAGCCCGCCTCCGTTTTTACACGAAGGTGTCGGTGGGTTTATCGCGGGCATCAATTCGAATTTGGAGCCATTCCATCACTTCGCTCTCGATCCATCCAACTCGCGAACGTGGCCCGTTGCCTAGGCGCAAGCGCTTCGGAAATCGGTTGGCGTTTTCAAGCCTCTGAATATGTTGCGGGCAATAGAGCACTAACTCCTTGACTTGACGTTTTGATAGTAACCTCATCGCATTACTTCCTTGTGCTTGGAAGCATCGCGATGCCCCGTGGGTTGACGCCCATGGACGGCAGCAGCCTATCAGTGAGTTGCGGCCTTGGCGAGGGTGGCGAATTTAATCGCCAAAAATGACCTCAAGATCGCGGGCACCATGAATGATACGGACGATCTCAACAGCGCTTTTGTTGGCGCGATAGAAGGCAATATAATTCTCGACCGGAAAGCTGCGCAGCCCTGCCCCAAATTCATCGCGGGTGCGGCCTGCAAGGGGAGCGGTAGACAGCGTATTGGTGAGAGTGGTGATCAGCCGTTCCAGAAACTTATCGGCATTCACAGGGCTATTAGACGCGATATGAAGCCAGATCGCATCAAGATCAGCCTCCGCTTCCGCCGAAATGCGAACAGGTGTCATACAGCCTTGGAACTGGCCAAGCGTTCGCGCCCACGGCGTTTAATGTTGGCGAGCATATCGGCATTTAGTTCCTTACCGCCATCTTGATCGAGCGAAGCAAGGCCAGCATCAATCTCAGTTTTCAGTTCCGTCCAACGCGTCCAAAATTCACCACGCAGTTTTTCAAGTTTGGCTGCTGATGTCGTTGGATTGGCCAGAATGTGTTTGGTGACCATATCATCAAGCAAGCTCGTCGCTGCAAGACGGCGCTGGTCTTCGCGAATAAGTGAACGCACATAATCGCTCGGGTTCGAATAATTTGCGCCCTTGGTGCGCTCCTTCACAAAGCGCTTTAGCGCTTCGGGGAGCGAGATATTCATGGTGCTTGTGCTCATGTTTTCAAACTAGCACAAATCGCTAGAATTGGCAAACTTTGGCAAAGTAGGATTTTATTTTTTGGCAATTAACTCAGCCAAATACTCCTCATATTGAGTGCTGGCCTGTTTCATTTCGTCCGAATAGCTATGGCGATTATAAACCGCGGCCACGCCCGAAACCGTTCCGGAAACATGGTTCAATAATTTCTCAGTGACATGGATAGGAACCGCGAGCTTGGCCAAATTCGAACTAAATGTGCGGCGAAGATCGTGCAATGTGTAATCCGCAAAGCCAAGCACCTTGTCGAACTCTATCTTAGACTTTGACCAACCCGAAAACGGAACGTCGGTGCGGCCTCTGGCAGGGAAGAGAAGGTCAGTCTGGCTGGTGATACCTTCAATAATTTCTTTTGCGAAATTGCTGAGCGGAATACGATGCTCGCGCTTATTCTTGGTGAACCCAACAGGGAAGGTAATCCACCCATCCTTAATCCATGCTTTCCGCAAACCCGCAATCTCACCGCGCCGCTGGCCTGTTAAAATCAGAAGCTGCACCATAGTGCCATAGGGGTAGCCCGTTTCAACAGCCCTGCCCCAAACAGCCTTCAGCTCATCCTCACTCAAAATGCGCGCACGGCTGCTTGCTTTGAAGCGTAGAGACGGCACAAGCGACGTTTCAAGGAACCCTCGACGCACCGCCCAATTCATCATGGTTCGCATGGCAATGAAAGCGTGTTGCGCCTCGCTGGGCCGCGATTTCAAGTTCGAAACAATTTCCATAATGTCACTTCGCGAAACTTCATTGAGCAATTTCTTAAACGGAAAATGCTTTGTGAGGTGGCGGCGATACTCATTCAAAGTTGAAGCTTTGGTGTGATGGCCGCTGTCTTCAATAAACTGATCGCGAGCATCGGTAAATGACAGTGTTGCGCTTCGAATGATCTCCGGTTCCTCACCTCCAGCCACTTCACCAAGAACTTGCCGCGCTAACACCCGTGCTTTTGCCAGTGTCGTTTCAGGATAACGACCTAAAGTTTTGAGCTTGCGGCGCTTGCCATACATCACGATGAAGCTCTTCGCGCCTCCAACTGAGACCCGCAAACCAAAGCCCTTCAGTGATCCATCGAAGAAGGTTTTTTGCTTAGTCGCACCTTCTGGGAGGGATAATTTTTTAATCTGAAGGTCTGTCAAATTCATCCGCTAGTCGCTTTCTAGTCGCATAAATCACGTCCGCTAGGGGGTGTTTCAATGCTCAACTATATTCAACACTATAGAGGATAATTCACTGTAAATAAACAGTTTTTCTATCAATTCATTCAACTAAGAGAAACTATGAAAAAACTGAATATTCAAACTTTTAATCAGAGGGTCGTGGGTTCGAATCCCGCTGGGCTCACCATTTTAGATTATCTATGAAATTTTTATGGTCGCACTACGAGGCGAAGTATCTTCGCTTCAGAAATATGCAATCTCTCCACTTCATCACTCAACATAAAAAGCTTCCACCTTGCCTGACAACTTGACGGTCATAGGATTGCCGTAACGGTCCTTAGACTTTCCGCCAACTGGCGTGCGGACCCAGCCTTCTGAAAGACAGTACTCTTCAACATTAGTTTTTTCCACGCCGTTGAAGCGGATGCCAATTTGGAATGCGAGAACGGCTTCATTAAAATGCGAACTTTTGGGGTCAATGCTCAGGCGATCTGGCAAAACGGGTTTGGCTTGAGATTTGATGTCAGTCATACGCATGATTCCCTTACGACTATTCGCCTTCGTCTAAACCAATTTCAGGTATTTGTCGCCATGAGTCAAAATCCAACCCAAATCAAAGCGCTAACCCCAAATTTTCACATGCATCCGCGCTACTTAAATTGGCAAAGCTTTCTCAACTAGGCTGGCCCAGAACTGTGTGCCCTTCACTAAAAGCTCATCATTAAAGTCATAGCCGGCATCATGCAGGCCTTTACTATTGCCGTTGCCCATGCCGAAATAACAACCGGGCACAACATCTAACATAAATGAAAAATCTTCTGAGAACATATAAGGGCCGGCCATCTCAACATGGCGTAATTCTTGGCCCAAACCAATGGCAACATCACGAACTATTTGGGCTGCTGATGGTTCATTAAAACAGGCTGGATAAGAAATGCCCTGTCCGTACTCCACCTCCGCAACGCAGCCAAACGAGGCTGCTTGTTGTCGTAAAATTTCAGGAATTCTTTGCGCCATCAATTTTTGCATTTTTGGCGAACAGGTGCGAACTCCAATTTTCAGCGACACACTCTCAGGAATAATTGTAGCCAACACACCGCCGTTGAATGCGCCAACTGTCACTACGCACGGATCTAAAGGATCAGCATTGCGCGACACTGCGGTTTGCAGGGCCATCACTGCGCTGGACGCTGCTACAATGGGGTCTGCTGCCAAATGCGGCAATGCACCATGGCCACCAACGCCGCGAATTGTAACATCAACAATATCTACACTGGCGGTAATGGCACCATTTCGCACCCGCACCTGCCCAACAGCTTCGCCTGGAATGTTATGAAGTGCGTAAATAGCATCTGATGGAAAGCGCTTGAATATGCCCTCATCCACCATGCGCTTGGCACCGCTAATATCTTCCTCTGCGGGTTGGAAAATAAAATGAACAGTGCCATCAAAATTTAAAGTTTCTGCAAGATAACGCACGCTGGCCAACAGCATTGTGGTGTGGCCATCATGGCCACAGGCGTGCATTTTGCCCTCATGGCGCGAGGCATATGGCAATTGTGTAGTTTCTTTAATGGGCAGCGCATCCATGTCCGCGCGAATGGCAATCACTTTGCGGCTGGTGCCATTGACTACAGTGCCAACTACGCCGGTGCCAGCCACCCCAGTGGTAACAGCAACACCCATCTTCGTAAGTTCTTCGGTCACAATCTTTGACGTGCGAAATTCTTCAAAGGCCAATTCCGGATGCATATGCAAATCGCGGCGCAGAGCCACAAACTCACCAGCAAATCCCATTATGCGATCATACATCATCGCTTCTGTGGTATCAGTTTTTCAACATACCCGAAAGCCTGAGTGAGTATGAAGGTTAGGATCATGTAAATAACTGCGATGAGAATAAGCGGTTCATACATGATGTATGTATCGGATGTAATTTTGGCCTTGGCTCCCATCAAATCCATAACCGTAATTGTATAGGCCAGTGGCGTTGCTTTCATTTGGCCAACAATTTCACCTGCCAAAGTTGGCAGCACCTGATAAACAGCTCGTGGCAACCACACACGGAACAGAACCTTGATAGGTGACATGCCAAATGCTCGCGCCGCTTCCAGTTCACCTTTTGGCACACCTAAAAATGCACCGCGCATAATCTCGCCAACATAGCCAGCGAAGTTAAGGCTGTAGGCCAGAATGGCGTAATAAAAACCTTCCTTTAAAATAGGCCACAAAAAACTTGAGCGAATACCGGGGATGCCGGGGAACAAAGACCCAACACCATAATAGAGCAACCACAGCTGAATAAGCAACGGCGTGCCGCGCATAAACGTACAATAAGAACGCGCAGGAATACGAAGCCACCACGGCCCTGACACTTGCGCCAGAGCAATGGGCACCGATAACATTCCACCGAAAATGACAGACACAATCCACAAAACAACTGTGAGATATAACCCATGAAAGAGAAGCGGAATATAATGTGGCAGCCATTCCCAATGCATGTTGCCCTCACGCCAAATTTGGTTGGCCGCGCCGCACGCGACGTTCAAGCCAAGCAAAAAACTGGTTAGATGAAATTGAGATGATCAAATAGATTGCCGCCGCGAGAAGATAGAACACCAGATATCTCTTGCTCCCCCCAGCCGCAATCCGCGTTACGTTTGCAAGTTCAGTAGACCCAATAACCGCAACCAATGCAGAATCTTTTGTGATGTTAAGCCAAAGGTTTGCAAGGCCAGGAATAGCAAAAGGTAACATGGCTGGCAGAACGATGCGCCTGAACCGCAAAAGGCTAGGCATTCCATAAGCTTTGGCAGCCTCTACTTGCCCAACTGGAACAGCTTGAATGGCCGCGCGCAAAACTTCCGTAGAATAAGCCCCTTGCACAATGCCAAGCACAAAAATTGCAGCAAGCAATGGGTTCACTGATATTGGGTCAAAGCCCATCGCCATAAGCAAAACATTTAAGCTGTCAGTGCCGGCATAATAAAGCAGGAGGATCAGAACCAACTCCGGAACGGCTCGAAACAAAGTGGTATAGCCATTCAATAAATACTTCGTCCAAATGCCACCCGAAAGCTTGCCCACCGCGCCAAGCAAGCCAAGTGTGCAGCCTACGGCATACCCAAAAATCGAAATTTGGATTGTACTCAATGCCCCCCAGAACAGCTCATCCAAATAGCCTTTATTGCCATATGACAAAAGTTCGGAAAGCGGTGCAGCTGCTAATATCAAAACAGTCTCCAATGAAACAAGGGCCACTTGTTAAAGTGGCCCGTGCAATTATTTCATATCCTTTGGCAAAACCAACTTGCCCGTCAAGTTCCACTTCGCCGTATTTTCTTCAAAGAAACCTTTGTCGGAAAGTGAACCGATGGCAGCGTTGATTTTTTCCAGCAAGGCAGTGTCTTCTTTGCGAATTCCAACACCAACGCCAGGTCCTAAAATTTCAACATCAATTGGCACACCACCTTTTTGTTCACAGCAAGCACCAGCTTCGGAAGCCAAATAAGCACCGAGTGTCACGCCATCAGCCATGATGTAGTCTACACGGCCAGCGGTTAAATCGGCATTGGCTTCGTCTTGGCCAGCGTATGATTTAATGTCTGAAGTCTTGTAGTATTTTTCAAGATAATTGGCGTGGGTGGTGGCACCTTGAACACCAATGGTTTTTCCGGCCAAATGTTCTGGCGAAAAATCTTTGTCGTCACTTTTTGCGCCGATGATTACTGCGGCAGAATTATAGTAGATGCGCGAATAATTGATGGTCTTCATGCGCTCTGGTGTCACCGACATTGAAGACAAAATACCATCAAATTTCTTGCTGGTGAGAGCTGGAATAATGCCATCCCACGCAGTTGGTTCAAATGCACAAGTTTCTTTCATTTCAGCGCATAATGCGGCCATAAAATCAGCTTCCCAGCCAACAATAACACCCGCAGTATCTTGTGATGTGAAGGGAGGATATGGAGAAACATCCACACCAAACTTCAAATCTGCAAATGCTGGCGTTGCCCCAAACACGGATGCCGCAGCAACAGCTGCTAACAACATTCTCTTAGTATATTTCATTTGTATAACTCCCTCGTTTAAACTTTAGTTTCAGTATCAAAGTTATCGAAGCAGACACCCCCCGACTGTTTCGTATTATCGTGCCACATCCATCAATGAATGCTCGACACGAATTGCTTACAACGCTCACTCTTTGGTGAACCAAATACTTGTGCTGGCGAACCTTGCTCTTCAATAATCCCTTTATGCAAGTAGATCACATGCGAAGAAACATCGCGGGCAAATTTCATTTCATGGGTCACCAAAATCATGGTGCGCCCCTCTTCCGCCAAATCGCGGATAACCTTCAAAACTTCGCCAACCAATTCTGGATCAAGAGCTGATGTAGGTTCGTCAAACAACATCACTTTAGGATTCATGCAGAGTGCGCGCGCAATGGCTGCGCGTTGTTGTTGACCGCCAGATAAGAATGAAGGATATTGATCGCGTTTTTCGAAAAGCCCAACTTTGTGCAACAGAGCTTCGCCGCGCTCAATTGCTTCTGATTTGGATAGTCCCAGCACATGCACCGGCGCTTCAATGACATTTTGCAACACTGTCATATGTTGCCACAAATTAAAACTTTGAAACACCATGCCAAGTTTTGTACGAATGCGCTCCATCTGCCGCCGATCAGACGGGTGCAAATCACCATCTTTACCAGGCGTCAATGCAATCTCTTCACCAGTGACAAGTATGCGGCCTCGTGTTGGCATTTCTAAAAAATTTATACAGCGCAGAAACGTGCTTTTGCCAGAGCCTGAAGAACCAATCATAGAGACAACATCACCTTCACGTGCGCTCAGTGATACGCCCTTCAGCACTTCCAATTGGCCGAAAGACTTGTGCAAGTCTTCGACTACAACAGCAGTCTGGCTCTTATCTTTTGCCAATCCGCACTACCCCCTACTCAATTTTATTTTAATAAGCTTAACATGCAAAATGAATCCGTCAAATGTTCTCAATCATTTTTTGCGCCGCCGCGCCGTGTTCAAAGCGCAATCTGGCTATATCGATTCCGACAGGCTGGCCAGAAATCACACGCCATTGCCCGGCGACCATAACTCTATCTGCTTTGTTTGCACCGCACAAAACCAAAGCGGCCAGTGGGTCGCCTGCACCAGAAAAACGTAACTCGTCCAAAGTGAACATAGCTAAATCAGCCTGTTTGCCAACTGCAATTTCACCAATATCAGTGCGGCCTAAACAGGCAGCAGAACCTTTAGTGGCCCACCGCAAAGCATCTAAATGCGTAACTTTGGCATTATAAGTTAGGCGGTTGAGAAGCAGCGCATGACGCACGCCCTCCATCAAGTTTGAACTGTCGTTGGACGCCGAACCGTCCACCCCCAAACCAACCGCAACCCCAGCTGCCTCAAGTTCGCAGGTGCGGCATTGGCCTGAAGCAAGTGTCATATTTGAAGTTGGGCAATGGCACACACCAACGCCATGCTTGCCCAATTTTACGATATCGGCATCGTTAAAATAAATCCCATGCGCCAGCCACGTGCGATTGTTCAACCAGCCGCAATCTTCAAGATAATCGAGTGGACGCATTCCAAATGTGGCTTTGCAAAAATCATCCTCGTCTCGCGTTTCTGCTAAGTGCGTGTGCAACCTGCAATCCAAACGCTCGGCCAATGCTCCAGTTTCACGCATAAGTTCGCGCGTAACTGAAAAAGGTGAACAGGGTGCAAGAGCAATTTGCACCATGGCCCCTTCCCCTCGCTGATGATACTTGCCCACCACGCGTTCACAATCAGCCAAGATCGTATCTTGATCTTGCACCACTATGTCTGGTGGAAGGCCGCCATCTTTGACTGAAAGATTCATCGATCCTCGCGTCACCATCATCCGAATGCCAAGGCGATTTGCTTCTTCAACTTGAATATCCATGGCATCATCCAGACCACTTGGAAAAACATAATGATGGTCAGATGAGCATGTGACTCCAGACATGAGAAGCTCGGTGAGCGCCAACCTCGTGCCTAACCTATGCGCCTCTGGCGTGAGCCTTGCCCAAATTGGATAAAGCGCCTTCAACCACTCAAACAACTCCTTGTTGATGGCTTGAGGATGCGCCCGTGTGAGAGTTTGATAAAAATGATGATGGGTGTTGATCAACCCCGGAATAATGACATGCTGCGATGCATCAAAAACAGCGTCATGTTCGGGTGTGGAGCCCGCCTGAACCAATGCGACGATTTTACGATCCTCAACGACGATCCCTCCGCCTGCACCATCTGCCAAAATAGCCAATGGGTTCTTGATCCACAATCGCATTCAGGTCTAACCTCTCTATCAATGCCGTATCTATAACGGCTTTACGGAGAGAAAAAATGAAATCAATCAAAACTTCTATGATCGCTATTTTAGCAACCACAAGCTTTGTTGCCCCTGCCTTTGCCGACATGATGTCGGCAGTGGGTGCCGGTGAAGGCCAAGTCGATATTGTGGCGTGGCCAGGTTATATCGAAAATGGCAGTTCAGACAAAGCCTATGACTGGGTGAGTGATTTTGAAAAAACCACCAGCTGCAAAGTGAATGTAAAAACTGCAGCATCATCAGATGAAATGGTAACCTTGATGAACCAAGGTGGCTTTGATCTTGTTACCGCTTCAGGCGATGCTTCATTACGTCTGGTCGCAGGCAAAAAAGTTCAAGCAATTAACACAGATCTCATTGCAAATTGGAAAAATGTAGACCCTCGTTTGCAATCAGCTGCATGGAACACTGTTGATGGCATACATTACGGAACACCATATCAATGGGGCCCCAATGTTTTAGCTTACAACACAACTGTGTTCAAAGAAGCGCCTACCAGTTGGAGCGTGGTTTTCGATGAGCAAAATCTGCCAGATGGCAAATCAAACAAAGGCCGTGTGCAAGCCTATTATGGTGCTATCGCCATTGCTGATGCGGCTGTTTATCTTATGACCAAGAAGCCAGAATTGGGCATCAAGAACCCCTATGAGCTGAACAAAGATCAATATGCTGCTGTGTTAGCATTGGTCACCGGACAACGCGCACTTGTTGGGCGTTATTGGGGCGACGCAGCCGTGCAAGTGGACGACTTTAAAAATGAAGGCGTGGTTGCTGCATCGTCATGGCCCTATCAAGTGAATCTGTTGCAAGCCGATAAGAAGCCAATTGCCTCCACTGTTCCTTCCGAAGGTGCAACTGGCTGGTCTGACACCACAATGATGCATGTGAGTGCCGCTCATCCAAACTGCGCTTATATGTGGATGAACCATTCGCTTGAAGCAAAAGTTCAAGGTGATGTTGCGGCGTGGTTCGGCTCAGTTCCTGCGGTTCCAGCAGCCTGCAAAGGCAATGAACTTTTGACTGATGCTGGTTGTGACACCAACGGGTTTGCTAATTTTGACAAAATCTATTTCTGGCGCACCCCAATTGGCACATGCGAAGCTGAAGGCACCTGCGTGCCATATTCGCAATGGGCCAAGGATTACATTGCGGTTCAGGGGAAATAATCTTACTCCCTCACTCTGAGGTGCGAATACATGTGAGCCTCGAAGCACCCTTACCACGGGGCCCTTCGAGACCACTACGCGGCACCTCAGGGTGAGGATTTAGTGTTTGATTGAAACAATGCCCTCTACTCTCTCAACCCTTCTCTTCCGAAAACCAGGCTTGCTCACCGTAGCATTGCTGGCGCCGCCATTGCTTTGGCTGGTTGTAGTTTATTTGGGCTCACTCTCTGCTCTGCTGCTGCAAAGCTTCTATGCGCTTGATGATTTTTCAGGTCTGGTAATTCACGAATTCACATTGGCAACCTACGCACATCTTTTCGATGAAGCCAACATTCAAATTATCCTCCGTACACTGATAATGTCTGCGGTGGTCACCGTGGCTTGCGCTTTTATTGCTTTCCCCATTGCATATTATGCAGCGCGTTTTGCGCGTGGCAAAATGAAGGCCCTTTTTTATCTAGCAGTAATGATGCCGCTGTGGTCAAGCTATCTTGTCAAAATCTATGCGTGGAAACTTATATTAGCCAAAGAAGGCATACTCTCGTGGATCGCAACTTCATTGCATGGGCAATGGTTGATTGATGCCCTGTTATCAATCCCCAGCATTGGTGGCTCATCATTATCCTTTAGCTATATCGGCACATTCCTTGTCTTCGTTTATATTTGGCTGCCCTATATGATTTTGCCCATTCAATCATCGCTGGAGCGGGTGCCAAACAGTTTGATTGAAGCCTCGTTAGATCTTGGCGCAACACCACGCCAAACATTTCGCAATGTCATTTTTCCGCTGGCATTTCCCGGTGTTGTTGCTGGATCAATTTTCACTTTTTCGCTCACTCTCGGTGATTATATTGTGCCACAAATTGTTGGCAATTCGCGTTTGATGATCGGCCAAGCAGTTTACACGTTCCAAGGCACATCAGGTGATATTCCACTGGCAGCCGCCTTCACCGTAGTGGCTATGCTTATTATGGTAATTTATCTCACAGTGGCCAAACGCTTGGGAGCTTTTGATGCCCTCTAAAGCAAACTGGTCACTGAAGTTTACCGCCGCTGCAGGCCTGCTCTTTCTACATATTCCGCTGGCGCTTATCATTCTTTATGCATTCACCACGGAAGAAAAATCTTATCAATTTCCACCACCCGGCCTCACAACCAAGTGGTTTGCTAAAGCCTGGTTTGAACGACCAGACCTTTGGCCACCACTTTATCTTTCAATACAAGTCGCATTGATTTCCACAATACTTGCGATGATTTTAGGAACTTGTGCTGCGGCCGGCCTATCTCGCGCGAAATTCTATGGTCGAAATTCAATATCACTATTATTCATTTTGCCCATTGCCCTTCCCGGCATCATCACTGGCATGGCTTTGCGTTCTGCTTTTGATATTATGGGCATTCCATTTTCAACTTGGACTATCATACTTGGCCACGCCACATTTTGTATGGTGGTGGTTTACAATAATGTGTTGGCGCGCTTCCGCCGCAACGCCGCAGAAATGGTGGAAGCTTCCATGGATTTAGGCGCAACTGGCGCGCAAACCTTTATTTACGTTGTGTTGCCACAAATCGCATCAGCACTTCTTGCAGGCAGCATGTTGGCATTTGCACTTTCATTTGATGAAGTGATTGTAACCACTTTCACCGCTGGCCAACAAACCACTCTGCCAATCTGGATTTATGGCGAGCTTCGCCACCCCACCATTCGCCCCATCACCAATGTTGTGGCGATATTTGTGATTGCCGTAACCTTTGTGCCGATATTGTTTGCCTATTATTTCACCACCGAAAAAGGCGAGAGGCCAAACACCTAAGCAATGTCGCCGCGTTTCCATTGGACATGAGTGGCAATCCGAAATTCTTCAAAATTGCCAGCATCGATAGCATCGCGCATCCCCTGCATGAGAGATTGATAATAGGCAATGTTAGCCCAGCTCAAAAGCATCATGCCAAGCAACTCTCCGGCCCGCATTAAGTGATGCAAATAGGCGCGTGAGTATTGCGATAATGCCGGGCATGGATGTTCTTCATCCAGCGGTCGCGTATCTGTTGCATGTTTAGCGTTTCGCAAGTTGATGCGGCCAAAGCGCGTGAAAGCTTGACCATGGCGGCCAGAGCGCGTCGGCATCACACAATCAAACATATCAATGCCGCGGGCCACTGCTTCCAACAAATCTTCTGGCGTGCCAACACCCATCAGATAGCGTGGATGATCAACCGGCAAGGCAGGTGCTGTAAAATCAATTGTCTTCAGCATCAGTTCTTGGCCTTCGCCCACCGCAAGCCCGCCTATCGCATAACCTTCAAAGCCGATAGACTTCAAGCCCTCGGCGCTTTTCAAGCGCAAGCGCTCATTGGTGCCACCTTGCACAATGCCAAAATTGCCTCGGCCTGGTTGCGTGCCAAATGCTTCGCGCGAACGCGCCGCCCAGCGCAGTGAAAGCTCCATAGCTTTTTCACCCTCTTGTTCACTGTGGGGAAGTTCCAAACATTGATCAAGCTGCATTTGAATATCAGACCCAAGCAGCCTCTGAATTTCCATGGCGCGCTCAGGTGTGAGTTCATATTTGCGGCCATCAATATGCGATTGGAACGTAGCGCCCGTCTCTTTGATCTTGCGAATCTTAGACAGTGACATGATTTGAAAGCCGCCAGAGTCAGTCAGGATTGGCCCTTCCCAACCGATGAATTTGTGCAAGCCGCCAAGTGCTGCAACTTGTTCAGCACCGGGCCGCAACATGAGGTGATAAGTGTTGCCCAGAATAATATCAGCACCAGTTGTCTTCACCTGATCAAGGTAAAGCCCCTTCACGGTGCCCACGGTGCCCACGGGCATAAAAGCCGGCGTACGTATATCGCCGCGCCCGGTGTGAACCGTGCCGCGCCGCGCCAGCCCATCCGTTTTATGTAACGTAAATCCAAATTGCTTTGTCATGCGGCAGGCCATAGCAGGCTAGCATCGCCATAGGAATAGAAGCGATAGTGGTTTTGAATGGCATGGGCGTAAGCGGATTTCATCGCATCAGTTCCGGCAAAGGCGCAGACCAGCATGTACAAAGTGGAGCGCGGCAGATGAAAGTTTGTGACGAGGCCATCAACTGCTCGAAACTTATAACCAGGCGTTATGAAAATCGAGGTATTGCCAGACCAAGCGTTGAGCCCCGCACTTTCCAGCAGCCGCAATGAAGTGGTGCCCACCGCGATAATGCGCCCGCCTTTGTCTCGCGCCGCTTGCAGCCGTGCTGCAACGTCTGCTGGAACTTCTCCCCATTCGGCGTGCATTTTGTGGTCGGCGGTGTCATCTGCCTTGACGGGTAAAAATGTGCCTGCTCCTACATGCAAGGTTACAAATTCTGATTTAATTTCAGCATGTTGCAGCGACTTCATCAGTTCTGGCGTAAAGTGTAAACCTGCTGTTGGTGCGGCCACGGCACCTGATTCAGTGGCATAAATTGTTTGATAATCGACGCGGTCTTGAGCGTCTTGAGCGCGTTTGCTTTCAATATAGGGTGGCAGGGGTACACGGCCAACGGCGGCAATGGCTTCATCCAACATAGGGCCAGAAAAATCGAAGGCTAGCGTGATTTCTCCAGCCTCACCTTTCTCCTCAACCGTGGCCAACACTTCGCCAAGCAAACAGACACGGCCCTCGCTGCCAAAGCGCACGCGATCACCCACAATGAGTTTCTTTGCGGGTTTCACAAATGCTTTCCAGCGCGACGCATCTAAACGCATATGCAGCAGTGCTTCAATTTTTGGTGTGGTGCCGAGACGGCCAACGCGCACCCCAGACAACGCTGCCGGAATAACTTTAGTGTTGTTAAAAACCAGAACATCACCTGCCCGCAATTGCGAAGGCAAATCGCCCACCAGATGATCCGTACACTGACCATCTTTCACTACCAGAAGTTTAGCAGCCTCGCGCGGAACTGCGGGGCGCAGAGCGATATTCTCCGGTGGCAGTTCAAAATCAAAATCGGCGACCTTCATTCAGGCCGCCGATCAACGGTTGTAAATAGATTAAGCAACATCCGCCGCAACGCGCATGGTCACAATCTTGTCGGGGTTTTTCACGGGTTCGCCGCGCTTGAAACCATCAACGATCTCCATGCCGGAGGTCACCCGGCCCCAAACTGTGTATTGATTATCCAAGAAGCCAGCATCGCCAAAGCAGATGAAGAACTGGCTGTTGGCGGAATTTGGGCTGGACGAACGCGCCATCGAACAAATGCCGCGCACATGGGGTTCCTTGGAGAATTCAGCTTTAAGGTCAGGCTTTTTGGAGCCGCCCATGCCTGTTCCTGTCGGGTCGCCACCTTGGGCCATGAAGCCTTCGATCACGCGATGAAACACCACGCCATCGTAAAATTTCTCCCGCGCCAATTCTTTAATACGGGCCACATGGCCTGGGGCCAGCTTTGGCAAAAGCTCAATGGTGATCAAGCCTTTTTCAGTGGTCATGTGGAGGGTGTTTTCTAAGTCGCTCATTATTGCACAGTTACCTTTGTCATTTTATCGGGAGTTGCTGGTGGTTCGCCTTTGTTGATTTGATCGACGCAAGCCATGCCCGCTTCATCAACAGTGCCCCACACAGTGTATTGGCCATCGAGGAAGCCGCCATCGGCGAACATTACGAAGAATTGGCTGTTGGCAGAATCAGGATCGCTAGAACGGGCCATACCCACGGCCCCTCGGCCAAAATGTTCTTTGTTAAACTCGGCCTTAATATCAGCCTCTTTGCTGCCGCCCATGCCGGTGCCGGTTGGATCACCCGTCTGAGCCATGAAGCCCGGAATCACGCGATGGAACACAACGCCATCATAAAAACCAGCAGCGGCCAACTTGGTCACTTGGGCCACATGGTTTGGGGCCACATCGGCACGCAGCTTAATCACAAAGCTGCAATTTTTAGAAGTTTCCACCGTCATCGTCTCAGCGGCAAAGCTGGGCGCAGCGAAAGCGCCAAGGGCCAAAGCCGCAATCATGAATCGTTTCATCTCTCTCTCCGTTTTGAGAACACCCGCCTAGCCGTATTTCGGCAATGAGGCAACAGGGTGGCGGAAGCAAAATCTTTCTAGGTTTTTCAATAGTCCGCGCTATAGAGGGTCCATTATGAGCACACCTCCAAAAAAACCATTCTCCAAGCCAGCAGGCGCCAAAGGCAAACATTGGTTTGCAGCAAAAGATAAGAAAGTTTGGGTTCCACGCCCGGCTGGCGCTTCTCGGCCCGATGCGCCCAAGCGCGAGCCGGACCGTGTGCTTAGCGTAACCCCCGGCAATGATCTCATTTATGGGGCGCACCCTGTAACCGAGGCGTTGAAAAATCCGCGCCGCAAACCAGTGAAACTGTGGGCCACTGAAAATGCAGCCCTTCGCCTCAAAGAAGATGCGCCGAACTTAATTATCGAGCCTGAAATTGTGCATCCGCGCTTGCTGGATCATATGTTGAAATCGGCCGATGCTGTTCACCAAGGCATTATTCTGGATGCCAAGCCCCTGCACCAGCCGCAGCTTGATGAAGTGCCGCGTGACGGCTTGATTGTGCTTTTGGATCAAGTGACAGACCCGCATAATGTGGGTGCCATTATGCGTTCGTGCGCGGCGTTTAATGTGTCTGCTGTCGTCGTCACCGCGCGCCATTCGGCCGATGCTTCGGGCGTGTTTTTTAAATCGGCATCCGGCGCATTTGAGCATGTGCCTTATGTGACGGTTACTAATTTGGCCCGCGCCATTGATGAGCTGAAAGATTATGGCTTTCATATTGTGGGGTTGGATTCCGAAGCTGACACTAGCATGGCCGATGTGCCGAAGGTGCGCCCGCTGGCGCTCATCCTTGGTGCTGAAGGCAAGGGGCTTCGTCAACTCACCATGAAATCATGCGATCAAGTGGCCAAGCTTGATATGCCAGGCGCAATTAAAAGCCTTAACGTATCCATCGCCACCGCAGTCTCGCTTTACGCGCTGACGCATTAAAAAAACCGGATGTGATTTCTCATATCCGGCTCTCTGTCGCCGTCCCGATTTTTATAAATCAGAACAACAGGGGTTTAATATCCACCATCTTTGCTAATGGTTGGTCCATAATGAACCACGTAGCCTTGATCGTAACCTTGATCATAGCTGGGCATATAGATTGGAGCTTGGGCGCGAACCCGGCGATGCTTCTTGCGCTTCACAACAGTGCCGCTGTCATAGCCAAAGCCACCTTGCACGGCATATCCGCCGCCATAGGAATAACCATAAGCTGCCTCACGCTTTTGCGCTTGCATAATGGCGGCACGGCTGGCTGGTTTATAATAGCGGATAACGGGTTGCGGCGCGTAAACATATCCGCCACCTGTGGCACAGCCACAATCACCATAATTCATATCACCAGAAACCACGCCACGGCGCTTATGGCTTGTCTTACGAACTTCATAATGACGAGTGCGTTGCTGTGGATAGCAATCTTTAATGTTCCGCACTTTGAAAACGCGGCCATTCACAACGCAAGTGATCACACCATAGCCGCCTTCATAAGACGAGCCATTGCCACCGCCGCCATTCTTGCTACCACCGCCAGTGTTGCCGCCACCACCATTCTTATCGGTATCACCGCCGCCGTTCTTGTCGGTATCACCACTGCCGTTCTTATCGGTGTCCCCGCCACCGTTTTTGTCGGTATCACCGCCGCCATTTTTGTCTGGTCCATCAGCGTGGGCGGGTGCAAAGGCAAACATGCTAAGCGCCATCAGCGCCGGAACTATAAATTTGGAGGTCTGTGTCATTTTAATTCCCCTGTTAATATTCCCCTAACAACCTGTTCCAATATGGAGCATTTCAGGTCACATTCAGGAACTCAACAAAGGGTGTTGCAGTTTGCGCGCCAATCGTATTAAGAGGGGCCACAAATTGATTTGCCGGTTTAGCTCAGTTGGTAGAGCACCTGATTTGTAATCAGGGGGTCGCGGGTTCGAATCCTGCAACCGGCACCAGTCTTTTCAATGACTTAGAGAAAACAAACTAACCGTTTAGGCTCACTTTAGGCTCACCTTTCATGTGAGTTTGGTTGCGAAGCGATGTTGTACTATGGGGTAACAGTCGGGCTGAAAATGCCTTGCTTTGCACACCATCAATCATGAGTTTCAGATACAGTTCGTAGTTTGGTAGTCGTACTAAATCGCTTGGCGCTGGAATATCACTTCCAAATTCACGCGAAAGCACGCTGGCGTCACTAGCTCCAATACGGAACGACAAAAGTGTACCGACGTTTCCAAACAAGGCATCCCGCACACCATCATCAAGCTGGCTTATGTATTGTGTCGTTGCAATGAGCCCGAGTCCATACTTGCGCAGCTCTGAAAGCATTCCCGCAAAGGCACCCGTAGTGAATGCATGGAATTCATCCACATAGAGGAAGTACGGAGTACGCACAGTGTCTCGACTATACGAAGCAAGTGAAAATGCGGAGACTATCAATCCGCCCAAGACGTTCGCTGTATCAGCGCCAATACGTCCCTTCCCTAAATTCACAATCAGCACCTTCCCTTCATCCATGAGAGAACGGAAGCGCAGTGGCATCTGCGGTGTGCACACTGCCTTTCTGACGGTGGGGTGCGCTAGAAATGCGCCTATCTTGTTTGCAATGGGTGCAACGCCATCAACTGCTGTTCGATAGTTCATCTTTGGGAATTCAAGCGTCCAGAAGCTTCGCACTTGGGGGTCGGTTATGTTTGCAATTACCTTTGAGCGAAGGTCGGTATCGAGAAATAGTGGGATGATGTCGGCAAGGGTGGCGGTAGGCCACTCTAGGAGCGCTAGGAGTGCATACCGAAGCAAGTGTTCCATACGTGCACCCCATGCATCACTCCACTGCTTGCGGAGTGTTTCAATGAGGCCTGATGCCAATAGGGGTCGATACTCTGGTTTGACGTATGTGAGGGGGTTGTATCCATAGGGGCATGTGGGGTCAGCAACGTCCCAGTATAGGGCGCGGTCACCGCAATACTCAGCCAGTTCTTTTGCTAAGTCGCCATGGGGATCAATGAGACAAAAACCCTGCCCTGCGTCCATGTCTTGCTTTGCCATGGTGGAAAGCAAGCTACTTTTACCTGTTCCTGTTTGGCCGAAGATTGCCATGTGGAAAAGGCGGTCGGGGGTTTTGATGCCGAAGGGTTTTGAGCCCTTGCGAGAAAGGGTGTTGGCGAGAATTAGTGTGTCATTCATAAAACAATAGTTGCGTGTTTGGGCGTATGCAAATAGCCTCCCCTGCATTAGAATTGAACAAACGGCGTTTGTATTATGCTTTTCAAATATTGCTCCTGTGATCGCGCTGTCGAGATATTAAAATCACAGATGATCTGCTGCTCCGTGAACCGTGACTTCCTCATCGTCCGACTCCTTCTCAGGCTGTCAGACTCTACTATCTTTTGGTTCAGTTTTCGGGGCTTAGGTCATTCCCTGTCAACGCCCACCCTGTAACCAGTGGTTAATTCTCTCGAGAAGTGTTAAATTTCATACTAATGGCAACTACGATTCCCGCATCCTTCCAAAAGTTCAAGGAGAACCTGCAAATTACAGGTTTGCAGGAGAGTACCGTTTCCACGCGACAAACGAACGTACGTGCCGTGGTAGAGGCGGGAATAGACGTATCGAGTTCGTTCCTTGCTGGATCATATAAGCGAAGTACAATGATAGCCCCTCTAAAAGAGGCGGACGTGGACATATTTATGGTCTTGGACAACAAATATTTTCACCACTACAACAACCAGAATGGCGGACAGGCAGGACTATTGGATTTTGTGAAGAGGACTCTTCAAAAATCATATCCAGATACACCCGACGTGAGCCGCAACGGGCAAGCAGTCACTATTCGCTTTACTGACTTTGTGGTGGATGTTGTTCCAACATTTCATCGCCAGGGCGGTGGTTTTTTCATTCCTAACTCAATTTCACAATCTTGGTTGTCCACCGATCCTAAAAAACACATCGAACTCATTTCCGCGTCCAATATTGCCCACAACAGCGATTTGGTTCCACTTATTAAAATGATCAAGGCGTGGAATAGGAACAGTGGAAAATTCTTTCGATCTTTCCACCTTGAGCTATTGGCCCTCCAAATATTGACCAACGTGACGATAACGGATTACCCATCGGGCATGCGGTATTTTTTCGACAAAGGAAGAACCCTGATACGACAACAGAACGCTGACCCCGCAGGATTTGGCGATGATCTCGGTCGGTATCTTAATACGACTGAAAAATTGGACGAGGCGGCTGGAAAGTTTCAGCTCGCTTATGAAAGAGCTGTGAAGGCCGAAGAGTTTGCCTTGCGCGGTAGTGTCATTAATGCCGTGGACATGTGGATAAAAATCAATGGTAACTACTTCCCCGCCTATGGATAACGAAAAACAAGATCCGCTTAACGACCAAGTATACAAACCGCTCCTTTGCGCGGAGGCCGCACAAAGAGCACTGTTTTATTTGTCTGCAGCGCTGTCAATTCTCTCTCTAATCATTCACGACGGTCATGGATTTTTACTCAGCATTCTGCAACCACTTTTTCTCACTTCGTCATTGATATATTTTGCTCTTGGACTGTTAATCAAACTTCACTTCTTCCCTCGCGCCCAAATTAGACGTTACCGCGACTTTCTAGGACACGCGACGGGGAAGCAGGCCGATCACAAGGAAACCATCGGTTATTACAATAACAATTCAGCTGCGGGTCCGTCCAAAGTAGCTGCCCAAGTGTTAGAAAGTGCTTTTTTCACAAAAGAAATTCTTACGCGGATGCTTCCATTTGAGCGAGCATTAGCGGGGGTCTATTTCATACTTTGGCTACTAGCGGTTTACTATCGTTCGACTGATTTGGAGTGGATAGGTATCTTAGCTCAAATTCTATTTAGCGAAGAAGTTCTTTCACGGTGGCTTCGCCTTGAGTGGCTCAAATGGAATACTGAGCAGATTTTTGAAGAAGTCTCGACCATGTTGCGCAACAAGGCAAAACTGAATTTGCTTGCTTGGGTAACGTTGGGCAAATACGAAATTGTGAAAGCAACCGCTGCCTCGTCTCTTTCCACTAAAGTATTTAAACGATGGAATGATAGTCTCAATAAAGAGTGGAACCAGATTAGGGAAAGCTTAGGTGTCTGAGGGCGACCTAGTGTGGTGCCAAAAATTACTGTCGATCGTTTGGAATTCTTCATAACCCAATTCTTTCGGTATTTCGACCGGAGAACTAGACCTCACTATATGTATAGGTTTCAATTGGGCTTTGGGATCGTTTGTGAGAATTCCAATGTCCCACTACGAGGACGTTCGATTTGACTCAGTTTGAATACGTTTAACTTTAGGGGCATCTGACCGGCCGTTCCACTAAAAATACAGGTTCCAGTCGGCAATGTTGGAATCGAGTCCTCGGACAACTGATCAATATAAGAAACAGCATTTGCAATGGTAGCAAGGTCTTTTTGATTGATAAGGCGATGAATAAAATAGTTGTGTGCCTGTGAGGTTATTGTTGGTGATATATCGTTCGGTCGCTGGCTTGAGATTGTAACAAAGACACCAAATTTCCTGCCTTCCTTGATAATTTCTTCGAAGGTCTCAAGTCGATAGTCCTTCCAGTTTTCCGCCTCTCGTGTTGAAGTAGACGAAAGAATATTGTGTGCTTCATCAATTATAATGCACAGCGAGTGATCCCCCGCCAATTCTTTTTGCTTCATGTACTCTTTTCTTGAAACAAGAAGCGGCAATGTTTTTTTCATTTCGAGATTTACGTTGTTCAAATTTATCACGACAAAATTCTCTTGCCAGAAATTTGTTGTTCCAGATGTATCTAATACTTTCTCAATGTCTGCCCGTTTACTCTTAAGCTTATTTATTGCAGGTGCGATGTGTTCATTCTGTGCTCGATTAGCGAGCACATCAGAAATCAGTTGCAGGTACATAAAATAAATAAGATTTGTCAGCAGATTATTACTGAACGCAAAAGTGTCTACATGCCGAAAGACGATTGTAGTTGGAATATGTTCAGGATGACTTTTTAGAAACGTTTGACTATCTCGCAGTTTATATTCAGCCATAGTATTGTGCCAATCAAGGTCTGCAGCTAATTCAACACGATTTCCATCGACATCTATATCTGGTAGAACTTCCCTCAAATAGTCAAATAAAAGGTCAACTCGAATTTTGTCTGACATTTGAAGAATTTGAGTAATTCGTTGTCGGAGGATATTCTTAAAATAATCTGTTGCCTGTATATTATCTCCTTGAAATACCCGTTCAAATAAACTGATTGATCGCCTCAAGAATGGCTTTTGTGTTTTTTCGGTAGCATCGGCGAGTATCGCAATGAGTTCTGGGTCAAGTAGATTTTCCCTAGATATAGGAAGTTTATCGCCATTCATATCTCGAGTGGAGAGATTATAAACGGTCTTTCTTGTTGTTATACAGTTAGGATGCGCATACTCGCCATTAAAATCTAAAAGAAGAAACTTACATTTTTCTCTAAATACTTCATCGTTTCTCTCTGTCATTGTTTTAATAAAAGCCCCGAACATAGCAGCGAGGGTGTTTGACTTTCCGCTACCAGTATTTCCAAAGATTGCAATATGACTGTTGAATAGGCCGTCTACTGGAAACTCAATCGGATAATCTTCGGACTCCGTCTTTGCAAAGGTAACTGCTATTCCATCTTTGGAAATTAGCTTGTGTATTTGGTGAATTCTTTCTCCAGTTACCAGAAATGCCTCGTTTCCAATAAGTGGTAATTCTCTGGTGCCACCAAAGAAAACACCGTCCATATCAATAAAGCCTACCAACGCTATTGTCAGCACCCTCTTGTTACGATCAAAAGCGGAAGTGAGTGTCTGTCTGTCAGACTGCATTTCTTCCGTTCGTTCTCCTTCAACTTTACCAATGAGAGTCAGAAATCCCTTTCTGATCTCGATGTAGCTGTTTACAGAAACATTCCGAACAAACTGTCCTGACAAAAACAAATCTGAGAGATTTTTGTTTTTGTCTACCCGAACAAATATCTTTCGACCGTAGACTTCGACTACTTCGCCAACCCGAAGAATCGCATCTATTGATTGGGTGCTAGCTTTCATAGATTGATTTCGGGATCACAGCAGAAAGCATTGAATTGAAATGTTCAAATTCAATATTTTGACCATCTTCGGGATAAAGAATCACGACATTATTGAAGTTACTAAATTTTTTTTCATACTCGTCTACAGAAGCAAAGCTATGGGCGGAAATTACCAATATCAAAGTAGGGTTCTTTAAGGCGCGACGAGTTATGTCGAGAAGATGTTCATCTTCGAATGAGAACCCAAATGTTATCAGGATCGAGTTTTCAAGTTCAAGTCGATTTGCATAAATTCTCAGGAGGTCATAGTAAACCCGCTCCATTAGAGTCTGTTCAAATTTCGCTGATGTAGGAAGAATAAGTGCAAACTGCTTGATGAACACTTCTAATTCTGCGGTGTATGTAGAAGATGAAGGGTCGGGGATTGAAAGCTTTGAACTCCGGCTCATTAATGCGCCACTTTCCACCAACCAAGACAGAGAACCATGAAGTTTTACCAGATTAATTCCAGCCATAGCAAATTCGTAGTTAAACAAGTTGCCTGTTGCATGAGTAACGTCGAAAAATGTTTCGGGACGAAATTGGAAGTTCCCGTTGATGCTTGGAGTTCGTTGGAAACCATCGTTAAGCCGCAGAGTGAGTAGATTTTCAGATGCTCGCTCAATAAACATGTCGTAATTTGACGAGAATACCGTTGCTTGTTTTGAGAGCAGTGGCGTCTTACGTGCCTCCAGAAGGCGGGAAACAATATCCAAAAATGTATTATATTGTTTGATAACTAAACTGATGTCAGCTGATATGCTATTATCGAACATTGCGTTTGTTGCGCCCTGAATCGCAGTCAGAAATTCTAGTCGTTTTGAATCAAAACCCGCTTTGTTAGTCTTTAGTAGCTCGTTGAGCTCTTTCTCAATACCACCTGCAATCGGAATAGCAGGGTAAGAAGCGCCTGAACCCAGTAGAAAACTAATATTTCCAGACTGCATGCCCTTGCTGAGCAGTTTTTGAAGCTCTTCGGTTTCTTTAGTTGTACAGATTTTCTTCGCCATAAAGCTAAATTTCTCAATGCATAAGTATGGTATCACAAAATAGAGTGATACAGGACAAATGCAATAATCCAAAACATTGGCTTAAAACATTGACAAATGCGCATTGCACCCCTCTCCTTCTTGTGCTACATTGTAGCTACAACCAAGAGAAACAACATCATGACCACCATCAATAAAACTGACATCGTCAGAGCGCGTATAGAACCAAAAGTGAAACGAGATGCAGAAGGCATCCTCAAGCGTCTTGGCGTTTCCCACAGTACCTTCATCAACATGAGCTACCGTGCTGTTGTCGAAGCAAAAGGTATTCCGCTTTCACTCCATATCCCAAACAAAGAAACAGCGACGGTGCTTAATGATGCTCGAAAACCTTTAAAGCGGAAACAGTATCAAAAGGCAGAAACACTCGCCGATTTCACAGCCTTAATGAGTGCAAAACGCTAATCTATGCGACGGCTTGAATACAGCACGAAATTCAAGAAGGACTATAGGCGCGTTGAGAAACGTGGTCTCTCCATGAAAAAGCTCAATGATGTGCTAGAGCTTCTTATGGATAACAAAACACTTCCACCAAAGAACCGCCCGCACATGCTTTCGGGTAAGTGGAAGGGTTTCTCTGAATGTCACATTGAGCCTGACTGGCTACTTATATACGATCTTGATGATCCGCAGGTGGTTGCACTTCACCGAACTGGCACACATTCTGATTTGTTTGAGTAGCGGTGAGCTTCAACAAACTGGCTGGCAACTCGGTACTCGCACTGTGTGCCAATGTTTCTAATTGCTTGTTCTTCAATTGGTGACTGCTTCGAGAAGTGGGACGGTGAAGGGCACCAAGCAAGTCAGTCACAGCAATCTCAGTAGCAACAAGCCAATCCTGTGGCTCAACACAAATGTTTTTTCCCGCCACGAAACGGTTCGAGGTTGTGTTTTCGAGCATCTCCCGTTTTTCAACTGGTTTTGCAATTATATAAAGCACTGCAAGGTTTTTTATCAGTTCGAGGAATCTGCGCACGTCTTCGGCATTAGCAGTCTTTTTCTCGAGTAACTGTGTCTCCTTTAATCTCGCCACCTCAAACAAAATTGTTTGTTTTCGTTTTGCATAGTCATCGTTGTCGATCACTCTGTCTATCAGTGCATCAGTGAGGCGGTCGAGCTTTTGTTCTAGTACTGCAATTTGCATGGGGATGGTGTTTGGTGCGGCGCAAGCGTGTTTCTCTTCAATCCACTTTGAAACTTCAGTAGTGAGTAGCTGAACATCTTCGTCGGTCAGTACGGTGCGTGAAAGTACATTTAGAATTTCAGCCTCAAGCCCTTCTTCACGCACACACTTGGTCATACAGTCAGGTGTATGGCAACGATAATACACATGCCCTTTTTGCCGTTCTGGTATCATTGCAAGCTTGCAGTATTGGCACTGGAAAAGCCCTCGATAGGCGTGAAGGTGTTTGGTGACTTTCTTGCCTGAACGTCCCGCCTTCACGTCTTGCACACGATCAAACAAACTTTGTGCGATCAGCGGTTCATGAATTCCTGCGTAGATCATTCCCGTACGCTTAATCTTGATAGTCCCTGCATAAAAGGGATTGTTAAGAATTTGCTCGATGCCACCTTTCGATACGGGCCTGTTGTATCCATTACGAAGTCCCAGAGACTCCATGTGGAGACGCAGACTGCGTGTGGAGTATGCACCACTACCATAGAGTTCAAAGGCTTTAACGATGAGTGGCCCTTGTAGAGGATCCGGTGTCTTTGCTTTTCCTCCGCCATTGTCGCAGTACCCAATAGGTGCCTTGAATGGATAGAGTCCTTGCTTCAATCTTCCACTAATACCCTTCTTCGTTTCTTCCCGAAGATTTCGAATATAGTCGGCGGCAATAACTGCTTGAATGTCAGCAGAAAGCCTCCCACCCCTTGAGCGGAAGTCCAATGTTTCTGAAGCAAAGTGAACATCAATCCCCTGATCTGATAACTCACCAATCTTCGCCCAATCAGCAAAGTTGCGAGCACTGCGGTCAATTTTGTGGATGATAAGCCCTTGCGCTTCACCTTTATGAAGTGCCTTCATCATTGCGGAGAATATGGGTCGCCCAGCTTTTGCAGCGGTTTCCTTTTCTTCAAACCACGAAATTACCTGAAGATCATTTCTGTTTGCGAACGCTAGAATTGCATCACGTTGCGCTTCAAGTGAAACACCTTCGCCTTGTTTAGCGGTTGATACACGGACATATCCAAAACACGATTTCATATAGCATTGTTGTTATTCTCTGACTCTATCAAATCTTCGGAAAGAGTCGAATCTAACCACGGCCAAGAACCGTCTTTTTCCATACGTTCATATACCTGTTTGCACAGGCGAAGGTAGGCCTCAAGCTCAGGACTCATTTGCATGTATGTCAAGATACGCCTTGACCGTCTTCATATATAGAAGGCCATACATTAACCCGCCACAAGGGGAGCCTTCTATCATTCACATGCCAAAAGCCCGAAACTGGCTCTCATAAACCTAAGCACCGTCAGTACTCTAGAAGAACAGACTGTATGACCGAAGCGACATCGGAGTGGTTCCACCACTCCGTTATTAGCTTAGTTCATGCAGTCTGTTTTTGTGTTTTCAAAGCTCACATGAGTATCCCACATACTGGGGCTTCTTATGTGCATTAAAACTTGGCGTTAGCATGTGTGTCTTAATCAATAAGTACAAAACATATGAAACATGAATTTGCGCTTGATCTCAAAGTCGAGCGAAGAAAGGCGGGGTTGTCACAGGGGGACGTTGCACATCTTCTTGATGTTCACCCCTCGAAGGTGTCACTGCTCGAAGCAGGGCGGTTGATGCCGTCACTTCGGGACATTTGTTCACTCACCGTGCTGTATGGAAAATCGTTTGAAAGTTTGTTCTATGGGGTTCTCAAGAAAACTGCGGGCAATCTCAAAGGACGGTTTCAAAAGATGCCTGATGCACCCAAACGCTGGCTTCCCTCGTTCAACAGAAAGGCGAGTCTCGGAGCTCTGGCAGAGCGTTTAGAAGCTATAACACCAGAAGACCATGAAACAATTTAAAGTGCTGGCGATAGCTGTTGCCACGGGGCGCATTGGGTATGTGTATCTGGTGGGGCAACGACTTATGGACTGGGGGCTTTCACGCAAAGCAAGTAGCAATACGCAATCGGCAAGCGCTCAAGCAAAGGCGTGGATTGCAGAACTGGAACCGGATGTGGTGATCACGCAGAACGTTCCAAAGTCATCAACCAAAAGTGTGAAGACCAGAGCGCTCATTGAGGCAATCACCAAGGTTGCTCGTGATGCTCATGTGCTTGACGTGCAAGTGACCAAGCCACATTTCTTCAAGAACAAGTATGCAGAAGCGGCGGCGCTTGGTGAACGCTTTCCTGAGATTGCTATTTGGGTACCAAAGATACGAAGGCTTTGGGAACCGGAGCCAAGAACAACGGTGTTGTTTGAAGCGCTGGTGATGGCATGTGTGCTCGTCGACGGGTGATAGGTATCTGCGAAAGAAAAGAGCAGATTAAGTATATGGGTCGTGGGTTCCAACATCCTGAAAATGTACCGACATGTGTCGGTATGTTTTTGTATGGGGTTACCATAGGGGGGTACCATACAGTGTGGTGGGGTGTATGACGAAGGGGTATCCCTAACCTCCCCCGTAAACATATCAGACTGGCAACCTCTATAGACTCTGATGAACCTCGTCGGTGCCGATGACATTATTCCGATATCGAGATTTGTCCGACTGAGATGCATTATTCGCCACTGCATGGATGTCGTCCGAAATTGTATTGATGAATTTGACCTTACCAAGCGCAAGACCCCTCTTGTTTGCGTAGGTCTTCGCAAGATATTCTTCTGGTTCAAAACGAGTGCCTGGGTAAATCTCGTCTGCGATTTGAAGTCGATTTGAAAACTCAGTAACCGCTATTTCTTCAATAAAATAAATAATTGAGTTTTTTATTCTATCCGCTTTGGGATATCTTCCCAGCTTTCTAAAATAGGCGAAAATTTCAAGGTCGATCAAGTTTCTAAAAACTGAATCTTCCTTATAAAAGCCCTCGATTACTTTTTTAGATCGCTCAAACTTGGGATGCATGATCCAATAGTCCCATCGTGTTACCGAAAAACTATCAGCCCTAGTAAATAATATCGTCAAGGTTTTTGCATTACTTGCTAGCCACTCGTCACCCAATTTCCGTGACTCCTGCAAAGCATTCTTAGAGTTCAGCCTCAATTTCCATTCAAGATTATGGCGATGCAAAGTGTCCGACAACTGAATCTCAATTCGTTTATAACCAGCTTCAATAACGCTA
Organism: Hyphomicrobiales bacterium; assembly: GCA_031385245.1. Classification (GTDB taxonomy): domain Bacteria; phylum Pseudomonadota; class Alphaproteobacteria; order Rhizobiales; family Aestuariivirgaceae; genus Aestuariivirga. The sequence continues at coordinate 86,415 of JANNBH010000028.1, forward strand.
TCACATAGGTGCAGGAAGTTCTCCCCCGTACATTGCTTATTTCCTATGCTCACTTCAATCCGCGCAGTTAAATCGTTTTTTTTATTTTCCGCATTCAAGTTGCAGTAATTGCTACTTTTCATATTCTTATCATACCTCAACATCAGTTTTTGCATCTCTATTTTTTTGTACAAAATCAACAGTCTTTGTTGCGATGGCTGATACAAGCACAATGACCGCCAACGTACCGCCGACAAACACTTCAATTTCGTCCCAACGGTTTTCGTAACCCGGCAAAATCTTGTACATAACAAGAGCTGCGACCAATACCAGCGCGACCGGTATCAGAGTAACACTATCAACAAACATAATAAATTCTGCTGCTTGCTTTTTCTTTAATGCGTCAGTCGATTTATAATAGATCAAAAGATCAATCCCAAAATATGCAAAAAGAGGTAAGACGGTTAGCAGCGAGAGAAAACCAAAAATCAGTTTAAGGACATGGATACCGTAGGGGGAAATATTAGAATTTGTAGAATCGTGCAGCCCAACGAACTTCAACACCGTCAGTAATAGCAAAAATAAAATACCAAAACTTATGAATGTATGGAGAGTTTTATGTTCCGGCGTTGCACGTGCAATTTGATAGTTTACTATTAGGTAGTTGCTCAATGTTACACATTTTGCTGCAAGGATCATGTGAATGAGAGTCAATGAGTTCAAAAATATTTTTGCTAAAAACAGTCCAGTAGCATAGGCAAAGCCACTTATTGCGCTATACAATAATATCTTCACAAAATAACGACCAAGATCGTCTTCCGTCAAAAATCTGAATCTCGGTACTTTAAACCTCAGTCTTGAGTTTATAGATTGAAAAAACTTCAACATAGAATTTGTCTGCCCTGCCGACGAATCCGCTCTAAGTAAGCAAACTTCTTAAAGCAACTCAAGAGCTGCAATGTTCTGTGAAGCTCTGCCCACCGCCCCCACCATCTCCTCCCAATACCCATGCCTGTTATACACCCCTGCAATCCCTCCAAGCGTCCCAGACACATGGTTAAGCAACTTCTCGGTGACATGAATGGGTACACCAAGCTTCGCGAGGTTTGAGGAATACGTCCGCCTCAAATCATGGAGTGTGTAGTCACTGAAAGCGAGCGGTCCATCAAAGTGAGCCTTGGACTTGCTCCACCCGTTAAACGAAAGTTCTGGTTTTCCCCGTGCTGGAAAATAGAGATCAGTTGTACCAGCAATGCCTTCAAGAATTTCCCGCGTCAGTGCACCAATCGGAATCTTGTGTTCACGCTTGTTTTTGCAAAAACCAACGGGAAACGTGATAGCATCATCATTCACCCATGAACGTCGAAGGCCCGCTATTTCACCACGACGCTGGCCTGTGAGAATGAGTAGTTGAACGATGGTTCCATACGGATGGCCTAATTCCTTCGCCCTCTCCAATACACTTTGCAACTCAGTGTCAGTCAGAATACGTGATCGTGATGTGTTCTTGAAACGAAGTGCTGGCATTGGCGATATCGCCAAGTACCCACGACGCACCGCCCAGTTCATCAAAGTGCGAACCGCAACAAATGCGTGTTGTGCAGTACTTGGAGACTCTTTGAGTTCGTCAATAACATCCATGATGTCTTGACGTGATACCGCTGCCAGTTGCCCTTTGAAGTCAAAGTGTTTTGTGAGAAGACGTTGATACTCAATGAATGTTGACAACTTTGTTTTCATTCGAGCGTCTTCTAGGAACTGCTCACGAGCATCCACAAATGAGATTGTACTCGCACGTTTAGTAGGCGCATCCTGTGCGTTCCCCAACGCCGTCCGCGCAAGGGCCCGCGCTTCAGCAAGCGAGATTTTAGGATACCGACCAAGCGTGACACGTGTACGTTTCTTGCCATGGATCAGCACAAAGGTCTTGGTGCCTCCAACTGAAACCCGAACACCAAACCCCTTAAAGCTGCCATCAAAGAATGTGTGTTGGTCGGCTGCACTGCCTTTGGGTAACGAGAGTTTCTTGACGGAGAGATCGGTAAGGTGCATTTCTTAGGCTCACTTTAGGCTCACCTTTAGAGTGAGTTATGAAGGAATTCCTTGTGTAGCTATGTGTATCATATAGCACCTAATACACTGAATTAAAACAGGAAATGTGTCTGTATGTGTTGGTATGTGAATTGATAGTTTTCAGATTTGTAATCAGGGGGTCGCGGGTTCGAATCCTGCAACCGGCACCATTTCAATACCTTACATGAAATCAGCCATAGCGATTTTGCGCCTCCACACCCAATCCCATGCCCACTGCACCAAATTGATCACCATTGACGATTTCGGCATTTGGAAAGTTTTGTGTGATTTGATTTCGCACAGAGGGGATCATGCTGGTGCCGCCCGTGAAGAAAATAACATCAATCTTGTCGGCAGCCAGTCCTGCATCACTCAAACACTTTTTGAGCGAATTTTGCAGTTTATCAAACAACGCTTGTGAGCTTTGCTCAAATCCAACCCGTGAAATTTTTAAAAGTAAATTTCTCTCCACCCAACTCAGATCAGCCTGCGTGGTCTCTGCCGTAGAAAGTTCCATCTTCGCTTGTTCAACATCCATGAGCAAACTGTGGCAGCGCCGCTCATTTACAATATGAATGAAGCGCTCCAACAGCTCCGGCCTTTTGCTATCAAAACGCAGCGCTTTCAGGAGCGTCATAAATTTTGGTTCATAAAGTTGATGAATGCTCGACCAGGTTGATAAATCTAAAAACGGACCCGCTGGCAGCTCCAAATCGCCCTTCTTCTGTAAACTGCGATAACCAAAACTTGGCATAACATTTGAAATACTCAACACACGGTCAAAATCGGTGCCTCCAACTCTCACACCAGAATTGGCCAATACATCACTTTTTCGATCTTTGTTAAGGCGATTGCCACCCAACCGTACGATTGAAAAATCAGATGTGCCGCCACCAATATCAGCAATCAAAGCAAGTTTTTCAGTTGAAAGTTGGCGTTCAAATTCCAGCGCTGCTGCAACGGGCTCAAACTGAAATGACACCTCTTTGAAACCGACCGACTTTGCAATCTCATACAAATTCTTTTCTGCAAGCGTATTTGCAGCATCATCATTATCAACAAATTGAACGGGCCTTCCCATGACCACATGGGTGAGCGCCGATTGTGTTTGAGTTTCTGCTCGGGCTTTTAATTCTGAAATATATTTTGCAATAATATCAGCAAATGAAATTTTCTGTCGAAAAATTGGTGTGCGCTCCGCCAGCAAAACATTGCCAAGAATTGATTTGAGGGAGCGCATCAAACGCCCCGTTGCGCCATCCACATATGCATCAACAGCGGCGCGCCCTATCAAAAACCGATCGTCAAGTTCATGCCCAAAAAACACTGCACTTGGCACTGTGATTTTATCTTTTTCAAGGGCTGCCAAGCGCGGCACACCGCCAACACAGTAGGCCAGTGTGGAGTTGGAAGTTCCAAAATCCAACCCGCAGGCTGATGGTGAGGTGTTTTTCATGGGAACTTTCGCAAGGCAAATTGAAAGGTGCCGACAACTAGCGAAGCATGTGTCAAAGTCAATTCAATTTGGGTGAAAGATAAGTTGCAAATGGGCGCGCGCTGCTGACTAGGAATATTAATATATTGCCATCTATTTGTCGAATTACCTATGTTTGAATAAATTCAAAGTTCCGACTATAGGAACGCAATCGAATTAAATTGGCTGGGGACAAGGACATTGAAAAGTTCAAAAAATGTAGTCAGCTCAGAATTTGCAACGGCATTAAAACTTCATCAGGCTGGAGAATTTCAAAAGGCAGAAGCCCTCTATCAACACATACTTATAGTTGAGCCAAACCATCATGAATCTTTACATTTGTTGGGATTGATCGAATTTACAAAAGGAAATTTTTGAACCGCAATTACCTTTATCGAGAAAGCCTTAAGACTCTACCCAAATTTTGCGGCAGCGCATTACAATCTTGGCCGCTGCTATGAAGAGATAGAACAGCAGGATCAAGCCCTAAAATGCTATCGAGAGGCCATACGGCAAGACCCTCAGAATGTTGAAGCTTACGGTAGTATGGGTGGTGTTTTTGAGTCTCAAAAAAAATATGACAATGCTCTTGAGTTTTTTAACAAGGCATTGCGTTTTGATCCAAATTCCGTAGCCACATACACGAATATGGGCATTGCACTGCGTAAAATGAAAAGGCTCGAAGAAGCCGTAAAGTGTCTTAATAAGGCCATCAGCCTTATGCCAAGTTATTCTGTTGCGTACCTAGCACTGAGTGAAACCCAAAAAGAAATGCAGTTATTTGAGGAAGCACTAAAAAATGCAGAAAAGGCCATAGCTCTGGATCCCAAACTCAAAGGCGCTTTTGCACACAGATATGCTATGCGCGCCCAAAACTGCAAATGGAATTATTATGACGAAGATACAAAAACGATATTGAAATCTGCGGAATCAGGTTTAGCAAACTTCAATCCATTTTTAATGCTACGTGCTGTCGACAGTCTTCGGTTGCAACATAAAATAGCGTTCGACTTTGGCAATGATTTCATTAAAAAAGTTAATAAACTTCAATCGCCTGACTTTAGTAGAATTTTCAAAACCAAACTGCGTATTGGATATTTTTCTGGCGACTTTCGTAATCACCCAATGTCTCAACTCATCGTCGGTTTGTTTGAAAAGCATGATCGCAGTAAATTCGAAATCATAGCGTTTTCTTTAGGCCCCAATACTGGCGATATTTTTCATAAACGTATTATCCAAGCCGTAGACGAATTTTTCCCTGTTGAAAAACTTGGGACCGCAGATTTGGCCGCCTTGGTGCATGAAAAGCAGATCGATATCGCAATCGATCTTACTGGCTATACAGATTATGCAAGAACTGAAATTTTTGCACTGCGTGTCGCACCAGTACAGGTCAACTTTCTTGGTTATCCCGGTACGATGGGAGCAAGTTTCATGGACTATATCATAGCTGATGAAACGCTCATTCCATTAGCCAGCTGTGATAGTTACACTGAAAAAATTATTTATATGCCGCATTGCTACATGCCAAGTGACAACAGCCGCCAAGGGGCTGTGCAGAAGTTTGAACGTCAAGAATTGGGCTTGCCCGCAACTGGTGTGATCTATTGTGTTTTCAACAATGTTGCCAAATTGAACCCGCCCAACTTTAGCTCTTGGATGAATATCCTAAAAGCGGTAGAAGGCAGTGTGCTTTGGCTGCAAGCTAAAAATGAACTTGCAATATCCAATCTGAAGGCAGAGGCCACGGTACGCGGTGTTGATCCTGATCGTATAATGTTTACGGCCCAGCTCCCTTACCCAGAACATTTTGCGCTCTATCGCTGTGCCGATATTTTTCTTGATAGCCTGCCCTACAATGCCCACACGACTGCCAATGAAGCTTTATGGTGTGGTCTGCCGGTGCTAACGCAAATTGGCGAATCCTTCGCTGGTCGGGTGGCAGCCAGCTTGCTTAGAACACTAGGCCTCGATGAGTTAATCACCCATTCGATTGAAGAATATGAAGCCAAAGCCATTTATCTTGGGTTAAATCCAAAAGAGATTGCAAGGATAAAAGATAAATTGGAGTTGTCGCGGTCAAACTCTCCTCTCTTCAATACTGAGCTTTATGCCCGGCACATAGAAAACGCATATCAAAAAATGCATGATCGCTTTGCCAAAATCTTGCCGCCTGATCATATTTTTGTTGACTGCTGACAGGTTGCTGTCAGCAGGCCCCCTTTTGAATTGTATGTTAAACCCCTATATCATCCCCATGGGACATTCACGTCAGGAAGGCGGATTCGCGGAAGCGCCGCAACTCGAAATTGAAGGCTATGAACTGCCGGAAACCGCGGCTGGATTGATGGCGGGTTTGCGGCCTGAGCAGACGGCTATTCCGGCATATGTACCCTATAAACCGCCCAAGCCGCCAAAATCCGAAGGCGGCAAGCGCTTGGATGTTGTCTCGCCGTTTGAGCCCAAGGGCGATCAACCCACGGCCATTGCTGAACTGGTGGCGGGCGTTCAGGCCAATGAGCGCGATCAAGTACTGCTGGGCGTCACTGGTTCAGGCAAAACTTTTACAGTGGCCAAAATCATTGAAGCCACGCAGCGCCCAGCCCTGATTATGGCGCCGAATAAAACTTTGGCAGCCCAGCTATACGGCGAGTTTCAAAATTTCTTTCCGAATAGTGCGGTTGAATATTTCGTGTCGTATTACGATTACTACACACCTGAAGCCTATGTGGCGCGCTCGGATACCTATATTGAAAAAGAATCCTCGATTAACGAACAGATCGACCGGATGCGTCATTCAGCAACACGCGCTTTGCTGGAGCGCGATGACGTAATCGTGGTGGCTTCCGTCTCGTGCATCTATGGCATTGGCGATGTGGAAACCTATTCGGCCATGACTGTGACAGTCAAAAAAGGCCAACGCATTGAACAACGCGCCTTGATCAATGATTTTGTGGCGCTGCATTACAAGCGTAATGACCAGAATTTTGTGCGCGGCTCGTTCCGCGTGCGTGGGGACACGATTGAATTATTCCCCTCACATTTTGAAGATCGTGCGTGGCGCATTTCACTGTTTGGCGATGTGATCGAAACCATTTCGGAATTTGATCCGCTGACCGGACGCAAGACGGCTGAACTTGATAACGTTAAAGTCTACTCCAATTCGCATTATATCACGCCCAAGCCAACGCTGGAGCAAGCGGTGCTGCGGATTAAGAACGATCTGAAATTGCGCCTCACTGAATTTAATAACGCGGGTCGTATTCTGGAAGCGCAGCGGCTTGAGCAACGCACCATGTTTGATATTGAAATGATGATGGCCACTGGTTCATGCGCGGGCATCGAAAACTATTCACGCTATCTCACTGGCCGCAAGCCCGGTGAACCACCGCCGACCTTGTTTGAATATCTGCCGGATAATGCGCTAGTGTTTATCGATGAAAGCCACGTCACCGTTCCGCAAATCGGTGGCATGTTCAAGGGTGACTTTAGCCGCAAAGCCACGCTGGCCGAATATGGTTTCCGCCTGCCGAGTTGCATTGATAATCGCCCGCTTCGTTTTGAAGAATGGGAAGCTATGCGCCCACAAACTGTGTTTGTATCGGCCACACCCGGCAACTGGGAAATGAACCAAACGGGCGGCGTGTTTGCTGAGCAGGTGATCCGCCCCACGGGACTAATTGATCCGCCTGTCATCATCCGCCCAGTGAAAACCCAAGTTGATGATTTAATCGACGAGTGCAAAGCTGTGGCACTTGCCGGAATGCGTGTGTTGGTGACAACGCTCACCAAGCGCATGGCCGAAGACCTCACCGAATATATGCACGAGCAAGGCATTCGCGTGCGTTATATGCACAGCGATATTGACACGCTGGAGCGCATTGAGATTTTGCGCGATTTGCGGCTTGGCGCTTTTGATGTGCTCATCGGCATCAATTTATTGCGCGAGGGTTTGGATATTCCGGAATGCGCTTTGGTGGCTATTCTCGATGCAGATAAAGAAGGCTTCCTGCGCAGCGAAACTTCACTGGTGCAAACCATTGGCCGTGCGGCGCGAAACGTCGATGGCCGCGTGATTATGTATGCCGATAAGATTACCGGCTCTATGGAACGCGCCATCAAGGAAACCGATCGCCGCCGCGAAAAGCAAGTGGCTTATAACACCGCCAACGGTATCACACCCACATCGATCCGCAAAAACATCAACGACATTATGGGTAGCATATATGAGGGCGACCATGTGCAGGTGGATGGCCTCGCCGAAGGCGGAACATTGGTTGGCCACAACTTACAAAAAGTTCTGGCCGATATGGAAAAAAATATGCGCGAGGCGGCGTCGAATTTAGAATTTGAGGAAGCCGCCAGATTGCGCGATGAAGTAAAAAGATTGAAGGCTGTCGAGCTTGCCATAATGGATGATCCACTGGCAAAGAATTTAAACATTCAGACCGCGGAAGAAAGCTGGCCGAGTGGTGCGCCTACGAAGCGCCGTGCGGGGAGCAAGGCAGGAAAAGCTGGGACTAGGACGTTTCGAGGAAAAACAAGGTAGAAGTGATTAAGAAGTGACTATGCCCTCAACTTGCCCCCACATCTTATCACATATTGTAAGTTAGACCTGACCAAAAAAAGGCCCAGATCACTCTGGGCCTTTTCGTTAACATATTGCCCTCACTCCGCCGCAGTCGCTGGCAGAGCGTCTTTTTGTTGTTCTTCGATGATCAGCTTGTCGCGCTTGTCGGCAATCTGGCGGAACCTTGCCAACATGCCGCCAGTGCCAGCTGGGATCAGGCGGCCCACGATCACGTTTTCTTTCAAGCCATCGAGTGTGTCGATCTTGCCTTGGGTGGCGGCATCGGTGAGCACTCTTGTGGTTTCTTGGAACGACGCGGCTGAGATGAAGCTGCGCGTTTGCAAGCTAGCTTTGGTGATGCCGAGCAGAACCGGTTGACCCGATGCTGGCTTCAAGCCTTCGGCGATGAGTTTGGCGTTTTCACGGTCAAGTTCTTCACGGTCCAGCTGTTCGCCAATGAGCAATGTTGATTCACCATTGTCGGTGATTTCAACCTTTTGCAGCATTTGGCGCACAATCACTTCAATGTGCTTGTCGTTAATGCCCACACCTTGCAAGCGGTAAACTTCCTGAATTTCGTTGACAAGGAACGCAGCAAGTTCTTCCACACCCTTGATCGCGAGAATATCATGGGGAGCGGGGTTGCCGTCCATCAGATATTCGCCTTTTTCAATGAAGTCACCTTCCTGAACTGGCAAATGCTTGCCCTTCGGGATCAGATATTCAATAGCCTCGGCACTGTCTTCCAGTGGCACAATGCGAACGCGGCGCTTGTTCTTATAATCGCGGCCAAACTCAATGCGGCCAGAGATTTCAGCGATGATTGCTGCATCCTTTGGACGGCGCGCTTCAAACAATTCGGCAACACGCGGCAGACCGCCCGTGATGTCTCGTGTCTTGGCGCTTTCCAGCGGGTTACGCGCAAGTACATCGCCTGCCCCCACTTTGGAGCCTGGTTCAACTGACAGAATGGCGTCAACCGAGAGCAAGTAACGGGCTTCGCCGCCACGGGCCAACTTTTTCACTTCGCCATTGGCATCTTTAATGACAATTGCGGGCTTCAAGTTGGTGCCGCGTTGGTTGGTGCGCCAATCAATGATCACACGGTTGGTGATGCCTGTTGCCTCATCAGTGACTTCGTTCACGGATACACCGTCAACAACATCTTCAAACGCAACAATGCCATCAACTTCGGTGAGAGCCGGGCGGGTGAATGGATCCCATTCCGCAATACGAACCCCGCGTTTCACTTGATCGCCAGTGTTCACCAGCAACTTGGAACCGTAAATCACCTTGTGGGTGGCGCGGTCATTGCCTTTCACATCCTTGATCACGATGGATGTGTTGCGGCCCATAACCACGAGCTTGCCGTTAGTGTCAGTGGCCACATTCGGGTTACGGATTTCAACCGTGCCTTCTTGTGCTGATTCAACGTAGGACTCGTCGAGCACCTGTGCCGCTCCACCAATGTGGAAGGTACGCATGGTGAGCTGCGTGCCGGGTTCGCCGATGGATTGAGCAGCGATAACGCCAACAGCTTCACCCATGTTAATGGGCGTGCCGCGGGCCAAATCGCGGCCATAGCATTTGCCACACACGCCGAACTTGGTTTCGCAGGTGAGCACGGACCGAATACGCACTTCGGTGATGCCAGCTTTTTCGATTTTCTCAACATTGGCTTCGAGAATTTCAAGACCAGCTTGGGCAAGAACTTCGCCTGAAACTGGATCAGTAATATCCTCAGCAGCGGTACGGCCAAGAATACGAATGCCAATGCCTACAATCACTTCGCCTGAATCAATAATTGGGCGGGTGGTGATGTAGTTCTTGGAACCGCAATCCTCTTCCGAGATAATTGCGTCCTGCGCCACGTCAACCAAACGACGAGTCAGATAGCCAGAGTTCGCTGTCTTCAATGCCGTATCAGCAAGGCCCTTACGGGCACCGTGGGTGGAGTTGAAGTATTCCAACACCGAGAGACCTTCTTTGAAGTTCGAGATGATCGGTGTTTCAATGATTTCGCCTGAAGGCTTGGCCATCAAACCACGCATACCAGCAAGCTGCTTCATTTGCGTTGGTGAACCACGCGCACCCGAATGGCTCATCATATAAATCGAGTTCACTTGCTTGGTGCGGCCGGTGACTTCATCTTTACGAACGGCTGAAATTTCAGCCATCATTTCTTCAGCCACTTTGTCTGAGCACTTGGCCCAAGCATCCACGACCTTATTATATTTTTCGCCTTGGGTGATAAGACCATCAATATATTGCTGCTCATATTCCTTAGCAAGCGTGCGGGCGTTGGCCACCAGCTTCACTTTGGCAGCCGGAATCATCATGTCGTCCTTACCGAACGAAATGCCGGCCTTGTAAGCATTGTAGAAGCCGAGCGCCATAATGCGGTCGCAGAACACAACCGCTTCTTTTTGACCGCAATGACGATAGACTGAGTCAATCATCTTTGAGATTTCTTTTTTGGTCATCAGCTTGTTGCACACTTCAAACGACATGTTTTCAGCAATTGGCAACAACTCACCAATCTTCATGCGTCCTGGTGTAGTATCAACCGTGCGGTTGCGCGGTTGACCATCTGGTCCCATATCGCGCACACGACCTTTAATTTTGGCATGAAGCGTTACTGCACCAGCAGCAAGGGCATGATCAACCTCAGCCATGGAGCCGAAAATCTTGCCTTCGCCTGGTTCTTTGTCTTGGATGATCGAGAGATAATACAAGCCGAGAACAATATCTTGCGACGGCACGATGATAGGTTGGCCATTGGCAGGATGCAGAACGTTATTGGTTGCCATCATCAGAACACGGGTTTCCAACTGCGCTTCAAGCGACAGAGGAACGTGAACCGCCATTTGGTCACCGTCGAAGTCAGCGTTGAAAGCTGTACACACGAGCGGATGAAGCTGAATGGCTTTGCCTTCGATCAACACAGGTTCAAACGCTTGGATGCCCAAGCGATGCAGCGTTGGCGCGCGGTTGAGCATAATGGGGTGTTCGCGGATCACCTCGTCGAGGATATCCCACACTTCCGGCTTTTCTTTTTCAACCAGCTTCTTGGCTTGCTTTACTGTGGAAGAAAGACCCTTGGCTTCAAGGCGCGAATAAATGAAGGGCTTGAACAGCTCGAGTGCCATTTTCTTTGGCAGACCGCACTGATGCAATTTGAGTTCTGGACCCACAACGATAACCGAGCGGCCGGAATAATCCCCGCGCTTGCCGAGCAAGTTTTGCCGGAAGCGACCCTGCTTGCCCTTGAGCATGTCAGAGAGCGACTTCAACGGACGCTTGTTAGCACCCGTGATCACGCGGCCACGACGACCATTATCGAACAGCGCATCAACAGATTCTTGCAACATGCGCTTTTCGTTGCGCACAATAATATCTGGCGCACGAAGTTCAATCAAACGCTTCAAACGGTTGTTACGGTTGATCACGCGGCGATAAAGATCGTTCAAATCTGAGGTGGCGAAACGACCACCATCCAGCGGCACAAGTGGACGCAACTCTGGTGGAATTACCGGCACAACAGTGAGGATCATCCAATCTGGGCGGTTGCCAGATTCAATGAAGCTCTCAACCAGCTT
>JANNBH010000087.1:0-2278 GCA_031385245.1 Hyphomicrobiales bacterium
CGTGAAGTGGCGGCGGAATGCGAAAAGCCCGTGATGCTTTATTCTGTGGGCAAAGATTCAGCTGTTATGTTGCATCTTGCAATGAAGGCTTTTTATCCAGCCAAGCCGCCCTTCCCTTTAATGCACGTCGACACGCGCTGGAAATTTCGTGACATGATTTCGCTGCGCGATGAAACCGCAAAGCGCTTAGGGTTAGATCTCATTGTTCACATCAACCCCGAAGGCATTGCCAAAGACATCAACCCCTTTGATCATGGCTCGGCTCTACACACGCAAATTATGAAAACTGAGGGCTTGAAACAGGCCCTCGATAAATATGGATTTGATGCAGCCTTCGGTGGTGCCCGCCGCGACGAGGAAAAATCCCGCGCCAAGGAACGCATTTTCTCATTCCGCGATACTAAGCACCGCTGGGACCCGAAGAACCAACGCCCTGAATTGTGGAACCTTTATAACGCTCGCAAAAACAAGGGCGAGTCGATCCGCGTGTTCCCACTCTCAAATTGGACTGAGCTGGATATCTGGCAGTATATTCACCGCGAGAACATTCCCATTGTGCCCCTGTATTTTGCCGCCGAACGCCCTGTGGTGGAGCGTGACGGCCAATTGATCATGGTTGATGATGACCGTATGCGTTTGCTTCCGAACGAAACACCCATGATGAAAAAAATTCGCTTCCGCACCTTGGGCTGTTATCCGTTGACGGGGGCCATTGAATCCAACGCCACAACACTTCTCGATATTATCGAAGAAATGCTAGTGGCCACCTCCTCCGAACGCCAAGGCCGCGTGATCGATAAAGATCAATCAGCCTCGATGGAAAAGAAAAAGCAGGAGGGATATTTCTGATGGCACGCTTTGTTGAATTCCAAGGTGGCGATGTTGATGCATTTCTCACCGCCCAAGAAAATAAAGACTTACTGCGCTTCATCACCTGCGGCTCGGTTGATGATGGCAAATCCACGCTGATTGGGCGTCTGCTCTACGAATCTAAAATGCTGTTCGAAGACCAACTGACAGCCTTAGAAGCTGATTCAAAAAAGCTTGGCACCCAAGGCGGAAATCTTGATTTCGCATTGCTGGTGGATGGCCTCGCGGCTGAACGTGAACAAGGCATTACGATTGATGTGGCTTACCGCGCCTTCACCACATCCAAACGCAAATTTATTGTGGCCGATACACCTGGCCATGAGCAATATACGCGTAACATGGCAACGGGTGCTTCAACGGCCGAGCTTGCAATTATTTTGATCGATGCGCGCAAAGGTGTTCTCACGCAAACGCGCCGCCATTCATTTATCGCCACATTACTGGGCATCAAGAATCTTGTGGTCTGCGTAAACAAGATGGACTTGGTTGCCTATAAACGCGAAATTTTTGAATCCATCGAAGCTGATTACAGTGCTTTTGCGGCCCAACTTGGAACCACGGCCACCATCACCTGCATTCCTGCCTCGGCATTGGCTGGCGATAACATCATTGATCGCTCGGTCAATATGCCGTGGTATCAGGGTGCCACGTTAATGGGCTTTCTTGAAACTGTGCCTGTGGGTGATGATCAATCAGCCAAACCATTCCGGTTGCCGGTGCAATGGGTGGCACGGCCAGATCAAAATTTCCGTGGCTTTGCAGGCACCGTGGCCAGTGGCACCATTAAAGCGGGCGATGAAATTCGTGTGCTGCCATCAGGTAAAACGTCGAAAGTAACGCGCATCGTTACCTATAGTGGTGACCTTGAAGAGGCCGCCACTGATCAAGCGGTGACTATCACCTTGGCCGATGAAATTGATGCCAGCCGTGGTGATGTGCTGTGCGCTGCAAAATCTCCAATCGAAGTGTCCAGCCAATTTGAAGTTGAAGTACTTTGGATGGGCGATGAGGCGATGCTGCCGGGCCGCCCCTACATCATAAAGTCTGGCACCAAAACCTTGCCCGGCACACTTGATAAACTGAAATATAAAACCAACGTCAATACTTTAGAACACACTGCTGCTGAAACTTTGACTCTCAATGAAATTGGCGTGTGTAATTTAGAATTGGATGGCCCACTGGCTTTTACTCCGTATACGGAGAATAAAACCTTAGGCTCCTTCATCGTCATTGATCGCTTCACCAACACCACCGTGGGCATGGGCCTCATTCACTTTGCCTTGCGCCGTGCTGCCAACATTCATTGGCAAGCCATGGATGTGAATAAATCCTCGCGTGGAAAATTGTTGAAACAGAAGCCAACTGTGTTGTGGTTCACAGGACTTTCGGGTGCCGGCAAATCCACCAT
>JANNBH010000090.1:0-4123 GCA_031385245.1 Hyphomicrobiales bacterium
GTGGTGGATCGCTTGGCCCTTATAGGAAAAGCGCGACGTGCCATCCGGCATCATGCCTTTGCCTTGGGTCGTTCTAATTTTTTGGCAGAGGTTGGTTTTAGGGTTGAGGCAATATTCGCATTCGCGGCATTCTGGTGTGTAAAGCGGAATGACATGATCCCCGGCTTTGAGTGATGTGACGCCTGGGCCAACTTCTAAAACAACGCCTGCCCCCTCATGGCCCATAATGGCTGGAAACAGGCCTTCAGGATCTGCACCGGAAATTGTGAACTCATCGGTGTGACACACGCCTGTGGCTTTAATTTCAACCAACACTTCGCCAAACTTGGGGCCTTCAAGATCAACCTCGACAATTTCAAGGGGCTTGCCAGATTCGAAAGCAACAGCTGCACGGGATTTCATTTGTTGAGTCTCCAGAGTAATTTCTGGTAAGGCTCTAAAGCGTTTTGAATTCGATTTGAACTTTTATTTCAAATAGGCTTCAACAGTGGCCTTAGTGCCGTTGGCCCACAACGATTTGAGCGCGCTTGAAAATTCTGTTTGCATGAGATGTGATTTTCCAACGTCGCCGTAAATATCGCTCATGGCCAACCAAGCGAGTGGATCAGTTTTTGCTATGAGTGCGGTTTTTTGCAAACGATCCCAGCTTGGATCATTGGCTTCAATCACGTCACCGCTGTCAGTGGTGCCAGCACAATAGCGGCACCATAAAGCGGATTCCAAAGCCAAGCCCTTGATCGATTTTCCGGCTTCCAACAAATCTGAAATCACCGGCACAATAAATTTGGGTTGACGATTTGAGCCATCCAAACACAAGCGCCTGATAGTGTCGGCGATTTTTGGATTCGAGAAGCGGCGGTCAATCAGCTTGTAATAGTCTTGCAAATTTGTGTTTGGTACGGGTGGAACTGTTGGAATAATTTCCTCGTGTTCAACCTTGGCAAGGTATGCCCGCACCAAGGGATGCTCCATGGCTTCATGCACGAAATGAATATCGAGCAGACCACTGATATAAGCAATCACCGCATGGCCACCATTGAGGATGCGGATTTTCATGTGCTCATAAGGTGTTACATCTTTAACGAATGTAGCACCAACCTTTTCCCAAGCTGGACGACCGGAGGGGAAATTATCCTCCACCACCCATTGCTTAAATTCTTCACAAAAAATTGGCCAAGTGTCTACAACACCAAAAGTTTCGGCGCAGATTTTGCGTTCACGGTCGCCCGTTGCAGGTGTAATGCGGTCCACCATGCCATTGGGGAATGCAACATTGGATTTAATCCAATCAGCGAGAACAGGATTGGAAAGTCGTGCAAGACCGACGACGGCATTTTTTGTGACTACACCATTATGCGGAACGTTATCGCAAGACATAACCGTGTAGGCTGGAATGCCTGTGGCGCGGCGGGCGGCAAGCCCTGCAACAATGAAGCCAAACACTGTAGTTGGTTCATGTGGGTTAGCCCCATCATGGGCAATGGCCGGGTGCAGCGGATTAAATTTGCCCGTGGCAGGATCGATAAAATATCCACCTTCAGTGATGGTGAGCGAGACGATGCGGATAGTGGGATCGCATAATCTAGCCATCATGGCGGGCTTATCATTTGGCGAGACGAAATCTACCATCGGGCCTGTAACATGGGCAGTGCTGAGATCATTGTCTTGTTCAACAACTGTGGTCAGATAATCTTGAGCCGCCATTCTCTGACGCATGGCTTCATCAGACGGCATAACGCCAGCGCCAACTAAAGCCCAATCATGGTCGGCACCTTTGTTGAATAGATCATCCAAATAAACTGCGAGATGAGCACGGTGAAAATTGCCCACGCCAAAATGCAGAATGCCTTGGCTTAGAGATGAGCGTGCATAGCTGGGCACTGCTATTTTTTTGGCGATCGCTGGAAGATTTGCCAGCGATAATTTCAACTCATCCATTGTCCGCCATCCACATTGTAAGTTTGTGCGACGATGTAATCGCTTTCACTGCTGGCCAGAAAAATGGCCATGCCTTCTAAATCTTTTGGCGTGGCCATGCGGCCAATAGGTACACTTTCACCAACGATTTTCTTTTTCTCACCGATAGGGCGGTTTTCAAATTTTGCAAACATGGCGTCCACATGATCCCAGTGCTCGCCTTCAACAACACCGGGTGCCATGGCATTTACATTTATGCCGTGTTGAATGAGATTGAGGCCCGCTGATTGTGTGAGGCTGATAACGGTGGCCTTGGTGGCGCAATATACGCCGACCAAGGCCTCGCCGCGTCGCCCCGCCTGACTTGCCATATTGATAATTTTGCCGCCGTTGCCCCGTGCAATCATGTGTTTGGCAACGGCTTGCATGGTGAAAAGCACACCATAAACATTGATCGAGAAGAGTTTATTGTAACTGGCTTCGGTGATATCAACGATGGGGGCCATATCAAACAAAGCGGCGTTGTTGACGAGGATATCAATGTGGCCAGCTTTGGCTACAACTTCATCAACAGCTTTAGTGATCGATAGTAATTTTGAAACATCCATATGAACGGCAAAAGCTTGTGGGCCGATTTCTTTGGCGCAAGCCTCGGCGGCAGCTTGATTGATATCAGCGATTGCTACCCTTGCCCCTTCACGCACATAGGCTTCAGCAAAGCCACGACCAATGCCACGGGCACTGCCTGTGATAAGTGCAACCTTGCCTTTCAGCCTCATTTGCGGATCGCCTTGCCTTCTTTATCAAAGCGGTGAATGCGGGATTTATCGGGGGTCAACCACACTTTTGTGCCTGGAGCCAATGTGGTTTCGCCAGAGGCGCGAACAGTGATGCGACCACGCGCACCTGCATCAACATGCAGGAACGTGTCTGATCCCAAATGTTCGCTCAACAAAACTTTGCCTGCCCAATCGCCCTTCTTGTCCGAAACAGCAATATGTTCGGGACGAACACCAATAGTGTTATCTTCAACGAAATTCATTTTTGGCGAACCAATGAAGCCAGCTACAAAAACGGAATTTGGCTTGTTATAAAGTTCAAGAGGCGATCCCACTTGTTCAATGTTACCTTTGTTCAAAACCACAATCCGATCTGCCATGGTCATGGCTTCCACTTGGTCATGGGTCACATAGATCATGGTGGTACCTAAATCTTGATGCAGCTGCATGATGAAAATGCGCATATTGACGCGCAGTGCTGCATCAAGATTTGATAATGGCTCATCAAACAAGAAGCCTTCTGGCTGGCGCACAATGGCGCGACCAATGGCAACACGTTGGCGTTGGCCACCCGAGAGTTGGCCGGGTTTGCGATCAAGATAATCCGTAAGATTAAGAGTGGCGGCGGCTTTTGCCACTTTGCTCTCAATCATTTCTTTGCTTTCGCCAGCCATTTTCAGGCCGAAGGCGATGTTATTGCGAACACTCATATGCGGGTAGAGCGCATAGGATTGGAACACCATGGAAAGTCCACGCTTTGAGGGTGGCGTTTCTGATACGTCTTTGCCATCAATAAAAATCTGGCCGGATGTTAAATCTTCCAAACCTGCAATCATTCGCAGAAGCGTAGATTTACCACAACCCGATGGGCCAACGAAGACTACAAATTCGCCGTTCTTGATGTCTAGATCAGCACTTGGGATGATGACCGTTGCACCAAAGGCTTTGTGGACTTTTTTGAGTGAGATCGTTCCCATTATTTTACAGCTCCGAATGTGAGGCCACGAACAAGTTGCTTTTGAGAAAACCAGCCGAGTACGAGGATTGGTGCAATTGCCATTGTTGAGGCAGCTGAAAGTTTGGCCCAGAACAGGCCTTCAGGTGCGGAATAGCTGGCGATGAATTGCGTGAGAGGGGCAGCGTCTTTGGTGGTCAATGCCAAGGTCCAGAAGGCTTCATTCCATGCCAGAATGATATTCAGCAAAAGCGTGGATGCAATTCCTGGAAGGGCCATTGGGGTTAGAACATAAACCAATTCTTTGACCAGTGAGGCACCATCCATGCGCGAGGCTTCAAGAATTTCACCTGGGATTTCTTTGAAATATGTATAGAGCATCCAAATGATAATCGGCAGATTGAGCAGCATTAAAACTGTGATGATGCCAAATCGCGTATCAAGCAAACCTAAATCGCGGAAGATCAGGTAA
>JANNBH010000099.1:0-29556 GCA_031385245.1 Hyphomicrobiales bacterium
TGGCCATTACATCGACGGCTTCTATAATCCGCGCAGGAGACACTCAGCTTTGGGCTACAAATCGCCCATCACATTCGAAGCCCAAATGGCTGAGATGAACTAAACGGCAGAAAATCTCTCCACTTTTTCCGGGTAAGTCCAAAAAGAGACTTATTAGAATAAGTTATTGAATAATATACGTCTTGCCTCAGTTTCCTAATTGTATGCTCTGGGTCGGAGAAGCCGATTCGGAACAAGCGCTTAGGCCTAGCCGCTTCCGACCAAGTACCGTATGGATACCGGATTTGTTAGCTAGAAATTTCGACCATGCTCAAAGCCCAAGAAGTATTGGACGACTGCAGACTTGCACTCGAGTTGCTTGAAGAAGAGCAAGATATTCGCCGTTGGCGGGTCCTTTGGGCTGGTGCTGTTGCATTGCTTCGAGCAGTTGGCCACGTTTTGATCAAGGTAGACGGAAAAGCCGACTGGGAAATTGCGAAACTTTCAAATCAGGCATTCGCAGAATGGAAGGGCTCCTCTCCTGACCACGCTATTTTTCGTGAGTTCATTGAACGTGATCGAAATAGCATTCTGAAAGAATACGACTTCAGATTCCATCCGCTCGCAGAAGTCGATATCGCGGTGGCGGTCCGGCTTCGTCCGGTGGGCGGTGGAGAAGACATCGTTGAACTTCAGCACCACAAGCTTGACGAAAACATCTATCGCCCTTTACTTGAAGGTTTTCGCGAAGGCGATGATGCTCGAGATGTCTATCAAGAGGCAATTGATTGGTGGGAAAGGCAACTCAAAAAAATTAGACCGTAGCTGAATGGCTCAGCTATTCAGAGCAGCCTTCCTAAACGCAACTCTTGATGCTATCACTAGAAAAAGTCTCGGTAGCTCAGCAGGATAGAGCACGGGTTTCCTAAACCCGGGGTCAGGGGTTCGAATCCCTTCCGGGACGCCATCTTCAATCTGGGCGGTGAATGATGAGTATGAATATCAACCGAAGAGAGCTACTTAAACAAAGTTCAGCAATTGGTATATCGGCTATGCAGAAGCGCCTCTTGCTTTCTAGCGTGGCCATAGCCCCAGCAGTTGCACCGAATTCTGCCCAAGCATTCTGGCCATTGGCGCTCGCTGCTGTAAGTACTGCTCTAAACGTAATTAGCGCATTCAGCTCCTCCGATGGAGGATTGTCGGCGATGCTTTCTGCGATAAATCAGAAAATAGATATTGTCGTCGGCGGCATAAACAATATCCAGAAATCCATCATCGAACTCAATATTGAAGTAAGAAAAATACCGGAAGCAACCAAGAAAATAGTTCTGGAACACTATAACCTTGAACTTACGGATGGACTTGCAGGTTTGTTGAAGTCGTACTCAGAAGTGCGGGCAGCGGCCGAGACGAATTCGGATATATTGGATGACATAAAAATTGTGGAACGGTTAAAATTTATCTCAAATGAAACAAATAAGACGCGAGCTACACTTTCAGTCAGCCCAGTTGCAATGACACCCGAAACTCTTTTTGCAATTCCCACTACTCTCTTTTTAGAGATAGCAACGCTTTCGCACCTTCAGTTTCCTACCAGCTACATAATTCAAGTCCTCAGCTCTTACAGAGAATGGATAACACGATGCATTTCTGGTGAGATCGGTTCAATTCCTTCCCAACGCGCTGCCGCAATTGAAATCCATCAAAAGACTATTGACAACTATTCTAGCTCAAGAGTCGGGCAGCTGTTAGGCATTGCGAACTATCCATTTTCGGAGACAGACACCGACAGAAAATCAAGGGCCACAGATTTGTGTTTCGGCTTTTCGCATAGTGTTGCTGACCAAATTACCGACACCTACGACAAACTAATCGAATCTCTGACCTTTGCAGCCAATTTCCTTGGCGGGACCCTTTTAGAAAGGTCATCACATTTTGGAATAAAGTTTGAGCAATCCTTAAACGCATTTCAATACTCCTATGATCGTGGAATTCTTTCAATGACAGTTGCTAGAAATAAGTCCCTTGAGGGATTTGGCCCCTTCAAACAAACTACTATTTGCACTTGGAAGAAAGCTGGCTTTACCGACGACATTGACAAGGCGGTTGCATACGCTGAAACAATAGCTGAATATCAAGATTTAGAAAAACAATCGCAACAGCTTTCGGCGGATGTAGACCTTCTAAACTTACTGCGGGCGCGAATAGAAATTTGCAAGAAGTCAGCACAAATTGCGTATGACACCTTGGCACAAGTTGAAACCCAACTAATAGCACTGGGCGCAAACTGATGCCCGGGGGCCCCAAACCAGAAGTAATCAAGTTCCTAGAAGACCTTGGTGACCTAATAGGTTATCTATTCCCAGTAGTTGCCGATTCAATCTTGAAGTCAAAGTTTGAAACTGACCTAGAAAAGCTTCTGCCATCACTGACTGAAGACGCATCCTGGACTGGTGCGGGTACTTTGCTATATGTTCCTATGGGACAAGACCCTGGTACTTCAGCCCTTTTTTACGGCGGTATTAGAGTCTACGGAACGGGGAGCACCCCTTCAAACATAATCGGCGTGTATCTTTCGGAGCCTCAGATCAGTCCCCCGAATCCAATTTGGTTTTCTGAGGAAAAGTCATTCTATGTTTGGCTTGATCCGAAAAACAAGAAAGTTGGAATTATCGAGTATCCATTCTCGAAGATCGTGCTCCTTGATGGACTTGCAATTGCGAATGACAAGCTTCTGGCCAAAGCAGTTAAGGCGCACGATGAGTTTGCGCAATACCTTAACGCGGTTGAAGTTCTTGCTATCAAAGCTGAAGAATCTTCATTGAAGTTAGAAATCCAGGCGGCCCACAAAGTCTTAAAGGATACCGCTGCAAAGATCGACGCAATAAATGCTGAACTAGCCACAAACTTGGAAAAAGAAAGAAAGATAAGCTCTTTCCTTCAAAAGATCAAAATACTCGGAGCGCTAGTTTCTGTGGGTCAGCTCGCACTTGAGTTTGCATCGCAGTTCCCCGACTCGGAAATACCAGGAATGTTCGATGGGGATGCCATACTTCTTGAAAATGAGATAAACTCATACAAACAGGAAATTGGGGACAAAATAATCTATATGAAGGGCGAGCTATCAGTATACCAAAAACTCAGCGCCCAAGAAGCTATAAAACTTAAGACACAATTCAGCTTGAAGAACGCGCCGAAACAAATCCAGCATTTTGACGGTTATAGTGGCGAAAAAACCGACTAAACAACAGGTGTTTAAAGTTACAAGTTGTTTGGAGCAAAATCGTCAATTGCTTCAAACACCCCCCACAGCTTGTCAATCTTCATGTGCTCGTCAAGATAGTCGCCATAAGCTTGCTGCGCGTTGGTGAGGTGACCTGTTGCCCGTGAATTACAATTCAGACTTTTCTTAATTGAATTCAATACACCAGCGAGAAATTATGTTCAGTTACAACTCGCGAATCACTATAATTCAACTCTGGAGAAGTGAGGGTAAATCCGGTAAAATTTTTTGAAAATCTGAAATGGATCCTCTCCCATGTCAGACTTAGGTAGATCAAATCCAAGTCTTACTTGGCCGTCATTGTTCGATTCCATCGTCAAACGCTCCAAAGTTGACAGTGCGGGCAAATCAAGACGATGTGGAATATCAGGAGTAGATCGGAATTCCCAACCCTTTACAATCTCTTCGATAGATTTATCTTCAGCTGCACAGACAACGAGCGCGGCCGTAACCATTGCTTGGCCATCCGCGTAGTGAGTACTCAGCGCCCAAACAATCTGTCTGTCGCGGAAACTTAAAGCTTCCTTTTCAACTGCAAGCCTTAAGGCAAGAAGCAAGCTCGGACCGTAAGTCTTGAAACTCATCCCATGAGCAGTCAATCCACTTGGAAACAGATCACCAAGCCGTTCGCGAAAGCGAGCTAAGCGCCATTCTTGAATAGTGGGCTTCGCAGCTCGATCTGACGAACCTTCGCCATCGACTTCAACAGAAAGTTCATCAGTACCTGGTTTTCCAAGTGAAGTTGGATTTGCGTTGAGTGTTACACGAAGGATGCTGCCAAGCGGCACTGTCCCAACCGTTCGAGAGAAACGCTCAATTTGTGAAGTTATCCCTTTAGGTTCAGTATAATCGAACCAGACTATTGCTGGCGTGTCGAAATCATTTTGGTCAAGGTAATCTTCAAGTGTAAGATGAATGCAATCAATTGATGCTATCGGACGATTGAAAAGTTGGCGCTTATGAACTTCGGATTCTGCTTCCACGCAGGTCATTCGAGTTATACCAAGTCGACCATGCACTAACCTGAAATCTTCGAGGAACGGCCCACCTAGTCCAATATATCTATAGTTTTCCAGTGCGAGCTTAGGTGCCAATCGCAAGAGCAGTGATAGAAACAGCTCACGGTCAACAGCCTTGTTCGGGCGGAGCCTATAGGGGAGTGAAGAACCAGCGCTCATTTTCTAACCATTTTGCTTCTTGGCTTTCACGAGCGCCAATTCGAAACACTTTTCTCCTACTATTCCAGGCCTTTCGCTTTCATCGTCGTACAACATCTTCGATACGAGGCGTATTTCCTCGATAGGACGCGAAAATACAATCTTGCTTGAGGTTGGCGTTTTTTCTTTTGGTTCGGGGAGAACTTTCGACTTTAGTGGGTTATATTCAATCTGGGTGCCGGACTTCTTGGTGGAAGCCCGCGTTGCGACAGCTGATATAACTTTCGCTAATGACATAGGACTTGCGTCTTCCCAGTAACTTGATTGATCGGATCGAGGATGGTTTTTCCATTGGTTCGTATAGGAAACCCAAATTCGCATTCCTTCCTTCATTTTGACTAGCGACTCCAACCAAACATTTGATGACGTATCAAGGGCTCGCTTCGTCGTCGTGATTGGCAATTTATCCGCGTTTTTTGAACGAAACTCGATAATTCCAGTAATGATGGAAAATTGCGGATGATATAAAGGTATGCCATCTCCCCAACCAGTAAGTCGGCTCTTGTCCCCAACGATTACAGCCCGATCGTTGCACAAGACTGTCCAACCGGCCGTTGCGGAAGACCTATCCCGTTCGAAATCAGCGTCCAATTCATCGTCGTTGCCAAGACTGCGCCCAGTATTCAAACCCACAGTGATAGATACGAGAACATCATCAATCATTTTTTGGAATACGTATGGTGCAGGCCCGTCCTTCTTCCCCGATACGAGGACTTCCACAAAAACAGGCTGAATAGCTGAGCCGTTTAATTCAACTTTTAATCCACCCTGAAGGAACATTGTGAAATGTTCAGAAATCGCCGTTCTCACCTCATTTTCGAAGGCAGGATTTGCAAAATGGCGAGAAACGCCTTCATACAGTTCTCTAACAAAAATGACTGTGCCTGGTTCAGCAAGCTTATCCTCTGCCTCCGTGGGTTCGTTAATCGGTAACGGATCCCAGTTTTTGGCGCCAAGCCATGCAGCAGTAATTGGTACTTCGAAAGTGTCTTTACCGTTCCGCGTCCTCACGAGCGCGTCACGGCCCATTTTGAAAATCGCACGTTTCATTCCTACGCCGTACATGCCGATAGTTTCGGTGTCAGAGTCGCGCACGTCGTCAGCCTCTCTCCCCATCTTGAAGGCGTAATTCTTGGCTACATCACGGGGAATACCACCACAATTATCGGCGATTGAAAACTCTTGGGCGGTTAGTGATATATTGACAAAGTGTTTGGAATAATCGACGGCGCTTCCATTCGCTATTCGAAGGGCCCCATCAAGACAATTGTCCACGAGATCAAGAATGGCGTCAGCTAAAGTAATGTCGCGAGTTAGCATGGACACGAAGAATTGCTTCGTCGGGATTGCTACAGCGCTGTCGTGCGTACCCTTTGTCATACAATTCCCCTTTTTATTCTTTTTGTAAGCTCCAATGGGTAAAACATTTACTTGTCACCCGACATCATACTCATCTCAAGTTTGAGTTTATGTATCATCTGACTGTCTGCAAATGTTGTTGAACAGATTTAGCGATTGCTGCAGCAAGTTTTACTGGAACGGCATTCCCAATCAGGCGACCGATTTTCTTGAATTGAATTTTGTCGCAAGGCGAAACAAACTCGTAGCCCCGCGGGAATCCTTGCAACATTGCGCCTTCCCGAAGCGATAGAGCTCGGTGTTGATCTGGGTGACCAAATCTTCCATTTCCAAATCCAAAGAATTGCGTAGTTATTGTTGGTGATGGGAGGTCCCACTCCATTCTACCGTAAACGGAAGAATAGCCTCTACCAGATTCTGCTTGATGGCATTTTGCGACTAAACTTTTCTCCCAATCTCGCCACGTTCCACCTGGCTTTGCAGAACCAATTCGTCGCAAATTTATTGATGACAGCTTGCTGGCTCTATGAAGCAAATCACGATTGTCAGATTCGCCGTGCGCCAATATCGGCAATGCACCAATTTCATCGCGCACCGTACGGTGATTTCCTTTGTGTGTAGGCTTCGGAAGTTTTATGGGCCCCAACTTGGACGCCAACAACACAAGCCTAGATCGGGTTTGAGCTAGGCCAAAGTCTGGACCATACAACACATCCCACACAACATGATATTTTGCGCTGCGCAGTTGACTTACAAACTGCTCAAATATCTCTCCACCCTTGAAGTTAAGCAAGCGAGGAACATTCTCCATTGACAGCACGTCTGGCTTGACCTGCTCTACAACATTGCCAAACTGATGCAGAAGCTGCCACTTTGGATCTTCGTTCTTCTGATTGTAAGTTGAAAATGGTTGGCAAGGAGCACATCCAATCAAGATGCGCGCATGGCCAGGTGTAAAAAGCGCATTGACTTCTCGTGCTGTTAAGCTGGAAACATCGCGCCGTATAAAAGGCGCTTCATTATTTCTTTCAAATGCGTATCGACAATCTTCATCAATATCGATCCCACCAACAATTGAAAACCCTTTTTGCTTGAAGCCGTGGGACAATCCGCCAGCCCCACAAAAGATGTCGACTACTGAAGCAGCAACATTTTTGTTTTTCTTTTTTGACGCTGCTTTGTGTTTTACGCGGCTCACTTATTTTTCCTTCTGTCAAGAAGCTCCTCTTTGGGAACACTTATTCCGACAGCCATCAAAGCTTTCAGTATGATGAGGCGCATCGGCTCACCACTTTGAGCGGCAGTCATTTTGAGGCTGCGTTTGGTGCTCTGCGGAACAGTAATTTGCAGGGTCTCTTGCGGCTCCACAGCGCCCTTCATGGCTTGACCCTCACGTTTCATGAAACCATGATAGTATGAAACAGTCTTTACGCAAAGTGTATAAATATACAAATATTGTCAATCACTTGACAGTTGCAAGGCGGAACACACTCGTTTCAAGAACCGCCTATGCCGCCCATCAGGCGCAAAGCTTGCGGCAAATATGTGGTCGCCAATCTTGACCATGGCCTCGTCGCCGTACCAGTTGCGATACCGCTCCGCACACTGCCGAACGTCAGCTTCGGACGGTTCACGCCTCCGGTCCCACTGTTCAAAGGTAAGGATAAGTAAACCGCCAATCATTGCCGCACCGTACCAGGAGGCAGTCAATTTGTATGTCCAGTCAATTGCATCCGAAATCAGGTCCATGAGTATCCACCGGTTGGGTTCAATCGCCCACCATGTCGTGAACTTTGACCCTTGCGAGCTGGGGTGCGGCGAATAGTGCTCGGAACTCTGTTGGTTGCCCTATTCCCTAATTAACTTCGCATTCCTGACGGAGGCCAAGCCACTCAGTACAGCAATCCTCACAAAATCCGCTGGTGCCTGCTTGGAGTGGCCATCATTAAGCGCACCGATGTAGGGCATGTTGTTGGTGATGTTGATTGATTGGTTTTCGACCATTTTGTATCGTTGAATGACATCCAACGCTTGGCTGATTGCAATCTGGCTGTTGGCCTCGGCCGTGCTGCCATGCGAGCCAGGTAAGAACGCTGGCCTTTCAGTCGAAGCCGAAACATCAAGCTGTGCAATCCAGTTTGATTTTGCTTTGCCTGTGTCGGCTGGTGTAGCCCCGATTACGGTTCGTGTAACAGTCTCGGCACAATCCTTGACGGCCTTCTCGACATTGCCTTCGACCTGCACGGCAATCCGGTTCATGCGATTTGCGAAGGCGTCCAGGTTGTTCACGGCCTACTTCTGCTTTCCCGATTTGTTGCCGAAGTAGAGACGTTCGATTGACGCTCTGCGGTAGCGCCTACCAACGGCCTGCTTGTCTTCAGGCCAGACTTCTTTGCGCAGATAGACTCCATCGGGGTGTGGTTCATAATTGAAGATCAGGAGCAATCCGGTAATTGCTCGGCATGCACGCTCGTCAAAATCATCAAGCGTGCCACTGAAGGCAAGATGCGCATCCAGCGGATCGGTGATGGTGCAACCTGCAAGGCGTTCTCGCACAAAGCCCTCGTACTGACGAAGCTTCGTTTGGTAGTTGATCCCAGGTATTCCCAAGAAGCTAACATACTTATCATCAGCCATGCTCATGCGCCTTTCATGTAGGAGCCGCCACGGTCCATGATCGGCCAGACGGCTTGGGCACGAGCACCAATCGGAATGCCTGAAACGAAAGCGGCAGGGGCGGTTGCGAGGTCTATCGCATTCCAAGACGAAAGGGCGTTGGGTTCACCAAGGATGAATTCGGCTGCCGAACGGGCAACAGCCACATTTGCACCCGTTGCAACTGCGAAATTCAACTGATCTGCACGGCGCAGTTCTTCGCGGGCTGGGTAGAAAGCATAGGTCGGCATGGTTCATGACTCCTGAGTTTCGGTTTCGTCAAGATTTGAGAGGTCGGCGCCAAAGGCAGCTTCGTCACGCTTGCGAAGTGCCACCTGAATGGAGCGTCCTGCACTTGGCTTTCCTGTTTCAAAGGCACTGTCAGCGTGCACCGCTTCAAGGGCCAGGCGTTCCACTTCGGCCAAGGCCTGATTGACCTTGCGCCAGTCATTGCCGACAAGTGCATCGGCAAGTTCCTGTGAGGAGAACGCACGTTCATTGACGGCTGTACTTGAGTTGCGTGTGAGGAGTGCGGCACCCAATTCCTTGTCGCCCGTCGAGGCGGCGAGTGCCGACAAGGATGCCAGTTCAACAGGTCCAGACTTTTCAATCTGATGGATAAGGCGGCTTCGACGTTCGCTGCCAAGGCCTTCACGGGCCAACATCTGGACGGGTGACTGGTAGTGCGCCTTTGCAGAAAGGAGTTCGTCTTGGAGCTTGCTGATTGAGCGGATGTAGGCAACACGGCCGTCAAGGCTTGACCGCTTCAATTCGGCACGATGGCCGCTCACGGCGCGGGTGACGATATTTGCGCGCTGTGCGGGGGAAAGATCGGCGAGCGAGCGCTCCACTTCATCGCGGCGCTGTTTCGCCCGCCCTTCCAAGTTGTTGAGCAACCTTGATTGCTGCTCACGGTGTTCTCGGGCCTGGCGCAGCCGGTCGATTACGTCCGTCACGGACATCCACCGGTTCGCTAAGGCTACTTTTTTGATCGCCATACTTGTCTCCTTTTGCGTCACATCACGCGACGATCAGGGAGAAAACAGGCGCGGGCACAGCCGCCTTGTTGTCACCGCCATCGCGGTACGGACGGCCCATCGGCCGTCCGAGCGAGATCAGAATGCCTTGACAAGTAGTTAGGCGGCACCATTGCTTTCTAGAGTTGCGGCTAACTGGCCAATTCGCTTAGTCTACTGGAAAAGGAATATTTGTTTGGGCGAAGCAAAGAAAAAGCGCGAAGCGCTACGCCAGGTCTTTTTGGCTGGACTGGATGAATGGACATTTGAGCCAACCGAGTGGGAAAGACACACAGTGGCAGAAGTGAACCTTCTTCCTAGAGTGAAAGCTATTAGACTCTCAGATGAGCAATTGATCTACATGCGTATGCCAGCCAAAGAGTGCCATCAAAATGCACATTTTGTGGAACAAACTGACCCCACAGGTAGTTCGAAGCACATCACAGGCTGGTGGATACAAAGGGAGGGATATGTTTTGCATTCTGTCGTCCTGAAAGACAGTCAACATTTTTGCGTAACGCCTGTGCCGATGGAAAAGACCAATTCATTCGACTTTGTGCCCGATGCCAAGATTGAGTGGCGAAATGAAGGGCAACACCGCACTGCATTTAGAGACGGCGTTGCAATTGGTAAAGGCATTCGTCCAGACCCAGACCAAACAATCGCTGAACTCGAAAGTATCAGGCAAAAACTTTTATCGGGAATGGACCCGCTTAAAGCTGTGAGACTTCAATGATTTTGGCGTCGGCGCAAGCAAGCTCACTTCAGCGCTTGAACGCTCTCAAGAAATCAACTCCCAAGATTTACTCTATGGGGCGATTGATGTTCTTCAGCCATTTTGATCCAAAGCGATTCTTGCATCGGCACTAGCGACCAATACCAAGCACCAGTCGGACGGCCAAACTTGGAAACAAGAAACTGCGCCCCACCAGCTGCTGCAACAGCCTGAGGTGCAGTTTCTTCCAACGACTTTGCAAACGCATCCACAGCCCACAAGTCGCGCAACATCCGCTGTGCAACTTCAGTTGATTGGGACGAGCTCACCATCGCGCCTCACTTCAGTTTCGACGACCAAGTATTTGCCAAGCAGCTCAATTAACGTCGTTCTGTCTATAGGTTCCATTCTGGCAATGACACGAGGGTCAAGACCGGCTGGCGCGTTTCCAGCTGAACCGCCTTCAGCCGTAAAGGCCAAGAAGCCGTTCAAGCGTTCGGGCCACCTGAACTTAAGCAACACCTCGATCAACCTGTCGGAAGGTTCCACGTCAGCCATTGAGCGCTCAAAGGCCTTGCTGAGAATTTGATGAAACGCCGAGTCCATGGCCGCACTGTACTTGGCACCGAAGTCCAAGTCCCGCCGCCTGTGGTCATGAATTGTTGCCACCGACACGCCAATCTGTTGTGAAGCCATTTTGGGCGAACCGATCTTTGAAACAATTTCCAGAACCTGTTCCTCAATGGCAGGCGACCACCTGCGATCCAATTCAGGCCGCCTTACATCTCTTCTTTCTGTTGATCGATTTGCCATTGCCCCGACTCTTTGATTGCTTGATTGCGACATTGCAGTGTGCGGGGTTCGCGGGAAGCCATTGAACCCAAATCACAAATATTTACGCTTTGTGCGTTGGCAATAATTTCCACAGGAGGCACTCTCAGAGCATATGGCAAGCCCAGGTGCCGGCCCTGTTGCTCAGTGGAAGTGGGTTATTTGCCTTCAAGGGGCAATGCCGGTGCCTGGGTCAGTGCTTTTACAGCCTCAATCAACCATGCCCTTGTTCCGACTCGACTTCTTGGCCGAGAGCGCCCAATTGCCACTTGTATGCTCTGAGGTTCGAACTGGCCCTAGGCGCTTCGATTGGTGGCACATTGGCCTAAAGAAGCTGTCGTCCACGGTGCCATCCTAGCCACAACGCCATATCGGCTGATTGGCCACTCACGCGCGCGAGGCTCACGGAGAATGCTGCGTGACCCCAGTTTGCTTCAAGTAGTGGAGGTTCGGCGGTAGACAGGCAGACAGCGTTTTCGGCCATATCGAAGTCTTACGGTCACTCTGTTCCGGTGCCGGCTCCGCCATTACCTCATGCCGTATGAGAGTCTGACAGAATGGATGAATGAGTTGTCTACCTTGTCTACCAGAGCTTAAGTACATGAATTTATTACGACAACTGGTGGACAGTTGAAGCGCCCACCAGTTGTTTATTCCTGTCTACTTCTCCTCGTTATCAATCAAGCAAAGGTCATGCCCGGCACATCCGTGGGCGACGTAGGCATCAATTCTGCCAGCTGCACCGATGTTATTCCAAACATCATGCTTTCGGATTGACCAAAGCTGATATGCGGGTCGGTCAGCATCTCCCTTCTTGTAGCGACTGCACTGCTGAGCGCTCAGTTCCTCCCTCAGAAACTTTGCCAGGCGTGCGCGCAAATATGCCTTGCCGCCCATGCCAACTGGCACAGCGCTGACCAAGTCCTCAACACGCACCAGGTCAAAGTCGAACGGCTTTGAACCCGCCTCAAATAGGTCTAGCAAGTGCGACTCGGCATCACCCATGGACATGCGCCGCATCACTTCCTTACCCGATGTTGGCGGGGCTACCCCGTGGCTGTTGAGTTCGACGTTCCTTTGCATCAACCAATGCTTCACAAAGGAAGCGCCGCCTTCCTTCAGGTAGCCAAAAAGTCTCGTGTAGTATTCAGGCTCCCTTCTCGTTGCAGGCGAAAAGACGACAAGCCACCGCCTATCGCCGTGTTCCACCTTCAAAGCGTCATAGTGGTTCGTGAAGCACAAAAAGTTCAGCTTGTTGGGAATCGAATAGAGTGAGCAGTTCTTTTCTTCAATTCTGATAGTTGCGTCAGTGATGACAGTCTTCAACTTGTTGACCAAGTCAAGACGACCGACCATCATCAATTCTTCAACAATCGCCAGCTGTGCGCCCTCCATCCAAACAGTCCAGGGCGAAGTGACCTCGCCATTTGAAGGCCGCACCACATTGGGCTTGCCGATGATCAGTTCCATGAGGTCGCCAATCCAACTCTTGCCTGTTCCCTGCGCACCACGAATGAGCAGCGCAAAGTGAATCTTGTTAGCGGGCCTCTGAACGAGCAGTGCCAGATAATCCAAAACAAGAGAACGATCATCGTCATTGGGAAAGAGAAAAGCCACATGCTCAATGAAGGGTCTAGCGTCACCCGGCTTGGCTTCTACACCAGACTTGCGCCAGATATTGTAACGCTTGCCCACGATTCCATCAGGAAACTCTGGTTCCTCAGGCAGGTAGACCAAGGATTCGAACTTCTTAATTGGAATGCGCCCCTTCCAGACCGCGCCCAGAATTTCGCCGTCAGGATAAAGTGACGCAAAGAGTGCCTTCCACTGTTCAGGACGGTACTTTTGACAATCGCTTCTGCGAATGAATTGCATGGCTTGCGCCACAAAGACCCAACTGTCCCAATCGAATCCCGAATAAAAAGTTTCATCATCGTTATCTTCAGGGAAATCCAGTTCAGCGGGCATCCGACCAATGCTCTCGGTCGCCTCTCGCCGCTTGTCCTTTGGCAGTGCAGCAATCAAAGTCCTGATTGTGATCGCTCCAGGCTTGTTGCCCAGAGAGAACCAGCGCTTTCTGATCTTCTCTGTGTCATGTGCATATTCAGGGTCAGAGGTGCTCCAAGACACAAACTCGTCAATGCCTGTGCCGCATGTTGCATGGTGGCAAGACATCATCAATTCCCGCCACTTCGTTTCGTCCTGAAAATTCGTCACATCCAGCCATGACAACCATTCCGCCAGCTTTTCAGCTTCAATATCTCCGAAGCCGCCATCAGACGGCGCTGAAACAGGCTTTCTGATTGCATCCAGTAGCGCTTCAGGTGCTTCGGGCGCATCCACTAGCGACAGAGCAAGGACGTCATCGTCGAGAAGGTAATGACGCATCGTTTCAGGATGCACTGAACCCGCCGCTACGACCTGACGGCCATACGATTTGAACTCAACTCCCTTAAAGCTATCCAGACCATTAACGACAGCAGTGTCAGCCGACTTCTTGAAGTAATAGTGAAACCCGCCGCCGCCCGTTTTCACGAAGGGTGCATCAGGCAAACGAAACTCATCAACCAAGCGCTCAAAAGGCCGGTCACCGTCATCAAAGTGCCTGGGGTCAATATCAATGACCAGATCAGTATTGCGCAAGCGCACACCGATGTTCTGTCCTGATTCAAATCGCACCTTTGCCTTTGTCGGTGACAAAGGTCCATTGCGCCGCCATCCACTTTCCGCAGGCTTCTTGCCGCTCAACGGGATCAACTCGTGACCCGCCTCAAAGTGAGCATTCAAAATTGTTGCATCATGCTTTGACGGCACAGTGTTCGCCACAGCCAGACTATTGAGGTTGTCGCCGCTGTCGAAGCCGGCACTATTAGATGTCTCTTCCCCAGGCACGCCGTCCTCAGCGGCGTGCCCTCCCTTTTCCATGAAGCCAGTCATCGTGCTGCCTCCCCACGTACAAAGGTATCAAGATCGCTGACGTGATAGCGAACGGTCTTGCCGTTGATAGTGTGGTACTTCGGACCCGCACCGTTTGCCCGCCAAGTGCGCAAGGTGCCTGGTGTTGAAGTGAGGTAGATTGCAGCCGCTTCGGTATCAAACCACGGGCTGCGATTATGGACATCAAGAACCCGCCGCAACGCGTCCTCCACATCAATCTTGGTCAAAGTCATATGCGATCTCCTCAAACTAGGAAGACCGGAAGTGTTCCGATCACGCGCCGGCCGGAATGGCTCCTAAAGGCGCGCGTCGTCTAATCATCACCTTTTTTAGTCGATGAGCATCATCATTCACTCGCCTCCAGATTGCATTTTATTAACCTAAGGAGGAAGATACAATCTTTCCGCGCACAAAAGCGTCCAAGTCGTCCAAGTGATAGAGGATGAACTTGTTATTTACGGTATGGAAGTTTGGACCTTCGCCCTTTGAGCGCCAGCCTTTCAATGTTCCAGGCTCGCGCCTGAGATAGGCCGCCGCCGCTTCGGTGTCGAACCATGGTGTGTAGCGGTGGGTGTCCAGAAGCCACCGCACGGTTTGTTCAACCTCACCGATCGTCATAGGTCCAGACTTGCGCCTGGGCCTTGCCGACTGGTTTGGTGCTGGCGGCACTGAGTTGTTTGGTGTCTTCGCATTACGCGGCATAGGCAACACCTTCGATAACTGGTGAGGCAATCAACTTCATGCGTTGCGATAACACTTTGTCTTCATGGGCCTGCGACATGGGACGCAAATGTTCAACCAAATGCTCGGCATGAATATATCCACCTGAGGCACCCGGCAGCTTCTGTCCAAGAAGAAGCGCACTCTCGGCATAGGGAACGCCTGCCGCAATGAACATGGTTCTGGCGAGGTGGCGGTATTCATGCGGGCTTGGCAACTGCTTGCGGCCTTCCTTTGGTTCTTCGACACGCCCACTTGCGCTTGCAGGTGAGGGCCACAGCCAAGGCGATCCAAGAGGTCCGTCATTCTCCATGCGGGCTATGATTGTTTCGGTCAGCCACCGCCCCATGGGAAACAACATCGCGCCACCCACCTTCATGTGCCGGAAATGTATCGTCCCCCTTTCAAGGTCCACATCCTCACGCCGGACCGTGAGTAACGACGTTCGTCTTGCACCCGTCAGCAGAAAGGCGCGGTGCAGATCACGCCGCATGGGGCTCAGGGTTTCGGTCTCCGTCCACCATGCGCCCAAGTCGATGGCGCCCACTTGCCTGTTGGGTGCATTTTGCAGACGGATTGATGTGACGGGATTGGCGGTGAGCGTTTCGTCAAGCCGCATGGCCGTGTTGATCACTGCCCGCATAGTGCGCATCACACAAGTGGCACTTGTCTGCCCACTCTTTTTGCGCAGGCTATCATAGAAATCGCGAACTTCGGTTCGCGTCAGATCGGCAATCGCCTTGTTCTTCCACCGCGCAAGATAGTGATCGACATTGTATCTGTAGCTGATCTCGGTTGCAGGCCGGAACGGCTTTTCGCCGAGGTGCTTCTCAAGTGCCTGAGAAAGCGTGATGCCACTTTCTACTGGACGAGCCGTGGGATCAACACCTGACTGGATGATGCTCATCAACTCCTTGGCTTTCCGCCTTGCTTCGCGCAAGCCGATCCGGTCTACCCTGTCGATTTTCATGCGGACGGTGCGCACATGACGACCGTTCCGCCTCACATCGCCTTGCACCGCATAGGACCTGGTCGAGGCATGACAGATGACCATCAGGCCTTTCACTTGTTCATCGCGCCAGATGCCTGAACCAAATTCAAGTTCCTTGATGCGCGCTTCCGTCAGATTTATCACAGCCATTTAATTCTCTCCGAACACTGTATGAGACACCGAAATCTGATCGCTCAGGATCAGCTTCCGATTGGCAATTATGTGCTGTAAGAGTATGTTCGCGAACCAACAATTCGCAATAACCGGCACTGGATTTGCGCTTATATTCCTAATTCCTAAACCGGGGGTCAGGGGTTCGAATCCCTTCCAGGACGCCACTTCCCGTGAAGGGAATATGAAGGATTGTTTGTAATGGATTTTGAGGGGCTGTTTGCCGCCAAGCTGGACCGCCTGAAGCAAGAAGGCCGTTACCGCGTGTTTATGGATATGGAACGCCATGCGGGCCAGTTTCCAAAAGCGACGCGCCATAAGACTGACGGCACCACTCAAGATGTGACCATCTGGTGTTCCAACGATTATCTTGGCATGGGTCAGCACCCGGCTGTGCTTGCCGCCATGCATGAAGCCATTGATAAATGTGGCGCAGGTGCAGGCGGCACACGCAACATTTCTGGCACCAATCATTATCATGTAGAACTGGAGCACGAGCTGGCAGATTTGCACGGCAAAGAATCTGCGCTGCTGTTTAACTCTGGATACATGTCCAACTGGGCCACACTTTCCACATTAGCTGCTGGATTAGAAAATTGCGTTGTGCTGTCTGATGCGGGCAACCACGCCTCAATGATTGAAGGCATTCGCCACAGCCGCGCTGAACGCCACATCTTTAAACACAATGATATGGCTGATCTTGAAATGAAACTTCAGGCCGCTGGTGATCGCCCAGTGATCATTGCCTTTGAATCGGTCTATTCCATGGACGGTGATTTTGGCTGCATTGCAGACATCTGTGATCTTGCCGATCAATATGGTGCGCTGACTTATCTGGATGAAGTGCATGGCGTGGGCCTTTATGGCAAGCGCGGCGGCGGCTTGGCCGAGCAGCTTGGTTTGATGCAGCGCATTTCGGTGATTGAAGGCACGCTGGCCAAATCCTTCGGCGTGGTCGGGGGATACATTACTGGCAGCGCAATTCTGTGTGATTATGTCCGCAGCCATGCTTCGGGATTCATATTCTCTTCAGCACTTCCGCCTGCCGTGGCCGCTGGTGCCACTGCCGCAATTCGCCATTTGAAAAGCTCTGAAATGGAACGCGCTCGCCTTCGCAACCGTGTGGCCAAAGTTAAGGTGGCTTTGGATAAAGCTGGCATTCCACACATGAATAATGATAGCCACATTATTCCGGTGATGGTGGGCGATGCCCACAAGTGCAAATGGATCAGCGATTATTTGCTCGATCATCACGGCATCTATATTCAACCGATCAATTATCCAACAGTGGCGCGCGGCACCGAACGCTTACGCATCACGCCTACGCCTAATCATTCTGACGCTGATATTGAACTCTTGATCGAAGCACTTGATGGCCTGTGGCAGCAATGCGCTTTGGCCAGAGCTGTTGCATGACGCAAACATCTAATTTGCGCGGCATTGGATTTATGCTGGCGGGTGCCGGAACTTTTGTGCTCAACGACAGCTTTATGAAATTGGCACTTGCCGATTTGCCGCCTTATGAAGTTTTAGTGTTGCGTGGAATATCTGGAACCATTTGCGCGATTGGATTGCTGGCGGCGATGGGTGACTTCAAAAAATTACCCCAAGCACTGAACAAATGGGTATTTTTACGGGGGTTGCTAGAAGTGGGTGCAATTCTCACTTACATTTTAGCACTAGCCCATGCAGCGATTGGCGATGTGACAGCTATTTTCCAAATCACGCCCTTGTTGGTTATTTTAGGGATGATTTTCATTCACCGCGAAAGCGCAAATGGCCCTCGCCTTGCCTTGGTAGCCCTTGGTTTTGCCGGAGCGCTTCTCGTGGCTCAACCCGGTGCTGGCACGACCTCACCCTATATTATGTTTGCGTTTTGCACGGCCATGTTTGCATCCGTGCGCGACCTTGCGGGCAGGCGTGTAACCAATTCTATCCCTGCGCTGGCCGCATCCTTCATTACAATTGTGATGGTGATGGCTGGTGCCGCCATTGCAGGAACAATAACTGAACATTGGATTATGCCTACTTCAAAACATCTGGTTTTAATGGCCGCTGCGGGCTTCTTTATGATGCTGGGACACATGTTCACGTTTCTAGCTTACCGCAACGCCTCAGCCCAAGCTGTGGCTCCGTTTTATTATGCCTTTATGATTTGGGCTGTTGCATTGGGGTTTGCATTGTTTGGCGATATTCCAAACATCCTTTCCATGAGCGGCATGGCGCTGATTTTAGCCAGCGGATTGGGCATTATTTATCTTGAGAGGCACCTCCGCAAAAACCGTCCACAGGCCGTATCCGAGGCTTGAATTTAGCTATCTAAACCGCCAATGTCTTTCTCCATTAAGATATTGGGGATGAGTTTTAGACATGCGTGTAACCATTGAACGTTCAGGCTTTTTGAAAGCCCTCAACCATGTGCAAAGCGTGGTGGAGCGCCGCAACACCATTCCAATTTTGTCCAATGTTCTGGTGCAAGCTTCAGGCGGCATGGTGAAACTGACTGCCACTGATTTGGATATTGAAATCGTTGAATCTGTTGCCGCAGATGTGAGCCGCGAAGGGGCAGTCACTGTGCCCGCCCATATGCTTTATGATATTGTGCGTAAATTGCCCGACGGTGCCCAGTTAGAATTGGAACAAGGCCCCGACTCAGGCCGCATATCCATTCACGCTGGCCGTTCGCGTTTTGCGCTGCAAGCCCTTCCGCCCGAAGATTTCCCTGATTTATCAAGCGGCGAATTTGGCAACACATTTTCGCTGGCCACTTCAGAACTGAAATTCCTGATTGAGCGCACCCGCTTTGCCATTTCCACCGAAGAAACCCGTTATTATTTGAACGGCATTTATCTGCATGAAGTGGCGGCTGGCGGCTTGCTGCGCGCCGTAGCAACCGACGGCCACCGTTTAGCCCAAGCGCAAATGAGCTTGCCTACTGGTGCCACCGGAATGCCCGGCATCATTGTGCCTCGCAAAACTGTATTAGAAATTGTGAAGCTGATGGAAGGTGAAGACGGCGAAGTCGAAGTCTCGGTCTCCACTGCAAAAATTCGCTTCAGTGTTGGCAAGCTGGTGCTCACGTCCAAATTGATCGACGGCACTTTCCCCGATTATGACCGTGTGATCCCGCGCAACAATGATAAAATTTTGGAAGCCGATACCAAGAGTTTCGCCGAAGCCGTGGACCGTGTTTCCACCATCAGCTTTGAAAAAAGCCGTGCTGTGAAACTCAATATCTCATCTGGCAAATTGACTTTGACGGTGAACAATCCTGATAGCGGCTCGGCTGAAGAGGAACTAGCTGTATCATATGACCGCGACGAAATCGAGATTGGCTTTAATTCGCGTTATCTGCTCGATGTTGCAGGCCAGATCAAAGCGTCCAATATGCGCTTTGAATTGGCTGACTCAGGCTCACCTACGGTAATCCGCGATCCCGATGATGCCCATTCGCTTTATGTTTTGATGCCGATGCGGGTTTAACCACCAAGCGCTGTCATCCCGACGAAAGTCGGGACCCAGACTTGGCCACGGGTTCAATAATTGAAGTATGATACGCGTGATTCTGGGTCCCGACTTTCGTCGGGATGACAGAGATATTTTAATTAAAGGCCGCACATAATTTCCACCTTCGCCATAACCCGCCTCACGCTTTCTGATTTTCGCAACTATCACTCTTTGCGGATCACGCCATCATGCCCGCTCATCGCCCTTACTGGGCAAAATGGGGCAGGCAAAACCAATGTGCTGGAGGCGGTATCTTTGTTGGTGCCGGGGCGCGGGTTGCGCGGATCGGCGTTCAATGTGATTGCC
Organism: Hyphomicrobiales bacterium; assembly: GCA_031385245.1. Taxonomy (GTDB): domain Bacteria; phylum Pseudomonadota; class Alphaproteobacteria; order Rhizobiales; family Aestuariivirgaceae; genus Aestuariivirga. The sequence goes on from JANNBH010000099.1 coordinate 19,688, forward strand.
AGACTAGGAGGCTCAGCTTCTTGGGGTGTGGCCGCTGAGATCACAACACCTGATGATGACTTAAAAATCGGCACCAGCTATGCAGGCGATCCCCTGTCCGAAGATGGGGGCACCTCTGGCCGCAACGCCATGATCAATGGCGAAGTGCAGCGCAGCCCGGGCGCACTTTCAAATTATCTTAAAATGCTCTGGCTCACCCCTGCCATGGACCGCTTATTCGCTGGACCAGCATCCGACCGCAGACGGTTTTTTGATCGCTTGGTGATAAGTTTTGATGGACACCATGGCTCTCGCGTTTCGGCCTTTGAAAAACTGATGCGTGAACGCAATTTTTTGTTGACTGATCCACGCTGCGATTATGCGTGGCTCACTGCAATTGAAGCCCAAATGGCCGAGCAGGCCATTGCCATTGCCGCAGCCCGCAATGAGGCTGCCACAGTGCTGGCCAAGCACTTTGCCGGACATGCCGAAACCAGCCCATTTCCATGGGGAATCTTGCAGCTTTTGGGCGAAACTGAAGCCTTAGTTTCAGCAAAACCAGCCGTGCAAGCTGAGGCAGAATATGCTATGATTCTCAAAGAACAGCGGGCAATTGATCGCGCCCAGTCTCGCACTTTAAAAGGCCCTCACAGAACTGATTTTTCAGTGTTGCATGGGCCAAAATCTCAAAGTGCGGAACTGTGTTCCACGGGAGAGCAAAAGGCTTTGTTGATCGGGCTGATATTGGCGCAAGCCCGTGCGGTTAAAGAGTTAGTTGGCGCTGCACCTGTGTTGCTGCTTGATGAAGTGGCTGCACATTTGGATGTGCACCGCAGGCGAGGTTTGTTTGAAGCGTTAACTGCGCTTGGCGTTCAGGCTTGGATGACAGGTACGGACGCAGATTTATTTTCCGAGGCGGGCAAAGCTTCGGTTTTATACAATGTTGAACACGGCACGATTTTGGAAGTGAAGACCTAATGACCGACGACGAACAAGCGATTGAACAAATCGCCAGCGACAAGCGTGCCGAAGCCATTGCCAATTATGGTGCGGATTCAATTAAAGTTCTCAAAGGTCTTGATGCTGTGCGTAAGCGCCCTGGCATGTATATTGGCGACACGGATGATGGTTCAGGCTTGCATCACATGGTTTATGAAGTGGTGGATAATGCCATTGACGAAGCGCTGGCTGGCCATGCCACGCATGTGACGGTTTCACTCAATGCTGATGGCTCGGTGACTGTCACCGACAATGGCCGCGGCATTCCAACGGATATTCACAAAGGCGAAGGGGTTTCTGCTGCTGAAGTGATTATGACCCAGCTTCATGCGGGCGGTAAGTTCGATCAGAACTCCTATAAAGTGTCTGGCGGCTTGCATGGTGTTGGCGTTTCGGTTGTGAATGCACTTTCAGTTTCTTTGAAGCTGACTATTCACCGCAACGGCAAAACCCATTTTATGAGTTTCACCCATGGTGATGCTGATGGGCCACTCAAAGAAATTGGCGATGCCGAAGGCAAGCGCGGCACCGAAGTTACATTCTTGCCCTCAACTGAAACATTCACCAAAACTGAATTTGATTTTGCAACACTTGAACATCGTTTGCGCGAATTGGCATTCCTCAATTCTGGTGTGCGTATTGTTCTCACTGACAAACGCGGTGTGGAACCGCATGTGCTTGAGCTTTATTATGAAGGTGGCATTGTTGCCTTCGTGCGGTATTTAGATCGCAGCAAGCAAGGCTTGATCAAAGCCCCCATTATGATTTCTGGCGAGAAAGACGGGATCAGCATGGAATGCGCCTTGTGGTGGAATGACAGCTATAATGAAAGCGTGTTCCCCTTCACCAATAACATTCCACAGCGCGATGGCGGCACGCATATGGCGGGCTTTCGTGGTGGCTTAACGCGCATCATCAACGCTTATGCTGTTGAATCAGGTGTGGCTAAAAAAGAAAAAGTAGCCATCACTGGAGACGATGCTCGTGAAGGTCTCACTTGCGTTTTATCGGTGAAAGTTCCTGATCCAAAATTCTCATCACAAACCAAAGATAAACTCGTGTCATCTGAAGTGCGGCCCGTTGTTGAAAGCTTGATCAATGAACAGCTTGGCGCATGGTTTGAAGAACACCCTGCTGATGCCAAAACCATTGTTGGCAAAGTGGTGGAAGCCGCAGCAGCGCGTGAAGCCGCCCGCAAAGCCCGCGAACTGACCCGCCGCAAAGGGGCGCTCGATATTTCGTCCCTTCCCGGAAAATTGGCTGATTGCCAAGAGCGCGACCCGGCACTGTGCGAACTGTTCATTGTGGAAGGGGACTCCGCTGGTGGCTCCGCCAAGCAAGCGCGCAATCGTGAGAACCAGGCCGTGCTGCCCTTGCGCGGCAAAATTCTCAACGTTGAGCGGGCTCGCTTTGACAAAATGCTAGGCTCTGAGCAAATTGGAACACTGATCACCTGCTTGGGTGCTGGCATTGGCCGCGATGAGAATGGCGATGGCTTTAATGTTGAAAAACTGCGCTATCACAAAATCATTATTATGACCGACGCCGACGTTGATGGTGCTCACATCCGCACCTTGTTGCTCACTTTCTTCTACCGTCAAATGCGTGAAATTGTTGAGCGTGGGCATTTGTATATTGCTCAGCCGCCGCTTTATAAAATCAAGCGTGGCAATTCTGAGCAATATATCAAAGACAATAAGGGCCTTGATGCCAATCTGGTCGAAGTGGGCCTAGAAGGGGCAACACTTATTCTGGCTGATGGCAGTGAACGCGCTGGCCCAGATTTACGGTTGATTGTCGATGAGGCTTTAACAGTTCGCACGATGATTGAAGGTTTGCATTCGCGCTATCCAACCCACATTATTGAGCAAGTTGCCATTGCAGGTTCGCTCAACCCTGAAGTGATTGGCACGGCTGAACATGCGGAAAGTGCGGCCACCTATATTGCCAAACGCCTTGATACAATTTCAGAGGAAACCGAGCGCAACTGGCAAGGTGCAGCTGCTGCCGATGGCGGCTTGCAGTTTAACCGTGAACTGCGCGGCGTGAAAGAAAGCTGGCACATTGATGGCAAGCTCATCGCCTCGCAAGATGCGCTGCGCTTAGACAAAAAAACCCCGCATCTGCAAGAAATTTATGCCCGCACAGCAAAGCTGCGCCGCAAAGATTCCGAAGTGCAAATCCATGGGCCACTGTCCTTGCTTGAAAACATTTTTGCGGCAGGCCGCAAAGGTGTTTCCATGCAGCGCTATAAAGGCCTTGGTGAAATGAATGTTGATCAGCTCTGGGAAACCACGCTTGACCCCAATGTTCGCACTCTGTTGCGTGTGAAAGTGGCTGAGATGGATGATGCTGATGATCTGTTCACCAAGCTGATGGGCGATGTGGTGGAACCCCGCCGCGATTTCATCCGCGAGAATGCGTTGAATGTTGTGAACTTGGATGTGTGATTAAACGCGCCGCCCTTCGAGGCCCTGCTATGCAGGGCACCTCAGGGTGAGGGAGTATTGTTTGTCCTCATCCTGAGGTGCGAGCGTTTGCGAGCCTCGAAGGACTGATCAGTTCTTGTATGGCGGTAACAGCCGCATCAATATCTTGCAGAGGATCAAAAACGTGAATTGGTTTTTGATCCTCGCCAAACCAGCAAACATATTTTTTAGCAACCAACCGATCAACTAAAAGCCACCGATCAGTTGCGGGTTCGACAATACCTGAGCGAAAGATAAAATTTGTCGGCCAGCGCTCGAAAACCCATTCCACCACATTTTGCAAAGCTGTAAATCTACGCGGTAAGCGGTAAACCTGTACGGGCTTTCTAGCTGCCAAACCATCCGCCAACATCGAAACACTATCACTGGTGACAATAATTTCTGCGGCATCCGCTAAGCATTTTTGATAAAGGTTTTCAGAGTCAGCGGTCCAGATAAAAACTGGATGCGGCGCTGCAATCGCATCAACAAAAATCTGAGCCACAGCGGGTGAGGTGCGTGGACTAGTAACCACATTCAAAATCAACTTCTTATCGGTTGCGTAAGCTAAAATATCCGCCGCCATCTTGCCCGCCACATCAGCATCCAAAACCTCCGGTGGACTGCTCGCACCAATCAGAACTGTGAGGGTGTTTGATTTTTCTTTGGGAGCCTGCGGTGGTGCCGCCGTGAGCGGCAACATTAACTCCACTACATGAGGCAGCTTCGGCAGGCGATATTGGGCTGTGGTCAAAACCAAATCAAAATTCCGCACATCACCAGAGGGCCGCGCGAGGCTGACAATTTTAATCTTGCCAGCCGCCTGCTTTTTCAGTTTCCGCGCAATCACACTTGTGAGCGCCTCTGCACATAAAATAAGTTCAGGCCAAGGCCCATCTAAGCTATCCGCGCCTTCGGACAAACGCGCCAGCGGCGCATAGTGTGGTTTGCGAAATTGCAACTTCTTCACCACAAATGGCAAACCCAGCGCATTCGCCAAATCTTGCATCTGGTTGAGATCGCCAATGCGCCTGTGCCACAGAATCCAAATCATCGGCTTGCACTGTGGTGATCAGAAATCGTGCGAAAGCTGGCCACAAGTTTTGCTAAAATTACATCCCAGTTAAACGTCAAGGCCCGCTTTCGCGCGGCAGCGGCCATAGACTTCCGCAATTTCTTGTCTTCAATCAACCGCAGCAATGCACGATCAAAACCAATCTCGTCGCGGGTGTTTTGAACAAAGCCAGTTTTACCATCTTCAACAAGTGATCTGCTGCCCGTCGCATCCGCAACAATCGCCGGAAGGCCACAAGCCATGGCCTCCAAAGTTACATTGCCAAAGGTCTCGCTTTCCGAAGGAAAAAAGAAAATGTCTGAAGATGCATAGGCAAAAGCCAAATCTTCACCTTGCAAGAAACCGGCAAAAACCGCGTCGGGAATTGAAGCACGAAGGCTTTTTTCTTCAGGACCAAGCCCAACAATAAGTGGCCGAAATTTCACCCCACTCTCACGCAGTCTTTTAAAGCAGCGGGCCATCAATTCAGTATTTTTTTCTTTCACCAAGCGGCTTACAAAACAGACCACAATCTCATCATCGGAAATCCCATAGCCGCGCCTCCATTCGAGAGAACGCTTCGTTGGGGCAAATAATTCGCTCTCTACACCGCGACCAAAAACTTCCAAATTTTCTGCTATACCATCAGCGCGCAAAGCATCGGCCATAGATTGCGATGGTGGATAGATCATTTTGCAACGCGCATAAAATTTTCGGAAATATGACACCGCATATTTCTCTAAAAACCCAAGCCCATAAAATTTCAAATAAGTGTCATAGCGCGTGTGAAACGTGGCAACCACCGGAAGTGACCAAGCCTCTGCTTGTTTCAAAGCTTGATAACCTAAAATATCAGGCACGGCGATGTGAATGAGTGTGGGATTGAACGCTTTAAGCCTAGCCCGTGCCGCTTTTGGCAATCCCCAAGCTATCCGATATTCGGAGCGAAATGGAATTGCAAAAGATGGAACCGACACCACCTCGCCAACAGATTGGAAAGCAGGCGCAGCAGCAGTTGGTGCGAAAATCAGAACCGGAATATCGTTCTTCACAAGATAAGCAACCAAGCGATTAAGCGTGAGTGACACCCCATCTTTGATATAATTATAGTTGCCGGTGAACAGCGCAATCCGCAGAGGTTTTTCTGCAGTCTCAGGCAAGGTCCACAACTTTCAATTTAGGCACCCGCGCCATCACTTCAAACGCATCATGGCGCACATAGTTTTTTGCCATGGCTTCACGCAGTTTGGTCTCAGTCACTTTGCCCTGCTCCACACATTCACGCAGCAAACCAAAAAATAAATTCTCTTGGTTTTGATCTGGGTGGCGGTGATACTTGCCAAGAAAGGCATGTTCGCCAAACAAGATGCGACGCAGCTTCATAATCTGGCCAATCACTGGCACAAATTCTGTTGGCGTATAATCAACTTTCAATCCGGTTTTCCAAGGCTGCGTGCGGCGATGCGTGTTATGCACCATGCGCGTCTGAGGGGAGAGCTTATCAAAATCATTCCACTCATTTTCAAAAGTGCCAATGGTTTCGCGGTTCTCCATCAACAGCGACATCCAATTGTGATAGTCGCGTTTGCCTTCAAACAATTCAGCAAAGCCTTTTTCAACATCCCAATGTTTAAGCTTGGCGCATTCAAGCAACATCACTGAAGTGGCAAAGGCGCCATTTTTAAATTTGGAGCCGCGGCACATAATAGCTTTGCCTTGCATGTCGCGGTTCAAAAGCTCCCACACATCAGTAACTGCAAACACATCAGGGTCCACCACCAAAGCGCGGCCTTCATAGCCCATCAACTGTGGCGGCAGGAACCTGGTGATCGTGAAAGATTGCAAATCCTCATTCAGCCACAGGCGTTTTCCGCCATTGCGCATATAATGCTGGCCTTCACGTTGCTGAAAATAAGGAAAATCCTCTTTCAGCATCACAGACACATCAAACTTATCGGCATGGGCCGAATTGCGCTTCATGGAATGCGCCGAAACAATGGCGCCAATTTCTTGCTTGGCGTTTGTTTGAATGAAAATATGTGGTCTTTTAGTGGTCGACTTCTGCTTGGCAGCCATAATTGATCCATGTACTGTTGTGGCGCACCAATACCATGGCAAGCCAAAATTCCAAACAGTGAATTTGTATTTTTGCCGCAAGTGCTGTTAGAAGACACTTAGAAACATGGATAAAAACCCTCCCAAAATCTGGCTCCTCGCCAGCCCGCACACCGGTGATAATACGCAGCTTCTTGCGTTGGCTGAAAATCTGGGCTGGCCATACGATATAAAAAAGTTGTCATATCGAGGCTCACATGTGTTCAGCAGATTTTTACCAAATTCTTTGCGCGGTTTGACTGATGAGTCCCGCGCCGAACTTGCGCCACCTTATCCCAATCTCATCATAGGCGCAGGCCAACCCACTGAACCCATTGCCCTATGGCTTAAGCAAAACGCGCCTCATAAAACTCGCGTGGTGTATATGGGAACGCCATGGGCCAATCTTAAAAATTTTGATCTGGTCATCACCACCCCACAATATCAATTGCCCAAGCGTGAAAATGTGCTGCACATAGATTTGCCTCTGCACAAAATTGTGCCAGGAAAACTGCGCGCTGCAACAAATTTTTGGGAACCAAAACTGAAACATCTGCCACGGCCTTGGACTGCTGTTTTGATAGGGGGAGCGAGTGGGCCTTATACATTTAATGAAGCCGCAGCCACGCGCCTTGCCGAGCAGTCACAGGCTAATGGCGGATCGCTGCTCATCACCACCAGTGCGCGAACACCAGAATTGACAGCAGCTACATTGAAGAATTCGCTAACGATGCCTCATTATTTTCACCAGTGGAACAACGACAGTTCTGAAAATCCATTCTTCGGATTCCTATCTCTTGCCGATCAATTCATTGTAACAGCCGACAGCATCTCAATGCTCTCCGAAGCTTGCGCCACGGGGAAACCAGTTCAAATGTTTGATACTGAGCAAGGCCGCTTTGCCATGCACGACGATAACAAGAGAATCTATTGGCGCGGACGCAGCCTCAACACCACGATCTTTCGCATTGCGATGCGTATAGCCCCAAAGCGATGGTCGCGCGATTTGCGTATAGTCCACCGGCAATTGCTCGCTTCTGGCCAAGCCACTTGGTTAGGCGATGCCGCACCAACACGAAATGCCAAACTTGCTACCAGTGCTCTCGAACTTGCAACAACTCGCGTTAAAGCCCTGTTTGATATATGAGAGCGCCATGAGTTTTACGAAATCAATCACGCTGGTCTATGGCAAAGCGAAAAAATGGTTTTTAGATCATGCCGAATTTTGGCTTTATGATCTGGTGGGAATGCCCATGGCTTTGCGTTGGGCCTTTCAGAAAAACAAACCTAATGATGCCGCGCAATTTCTCCATGCCTATCATAGCAAGAGTTTTTGGCATTTGCCATTCGGGCCACTGCGGGCGGTGCTTACGATTTTAGTTTGGCCGTTTGCTTTGATCGCTGCGATTATCATATTCACCACATGGAATGGCAGCACCATTTCCAAGCGGTACGGCGTTTCAATTCCCAAACAAATTCTATTGCAGTTTGACATGGCGTGGCGGCATTCCATTGCGCCGTTTTGGTTTTATATGTTTGAGCTTTATGATCCCACCCGCGCTAAGTTTGCACCATTATATTTACTCGCACATGAAACCATTGGTCCCGCCTTCAGCCTGTTACAGCCGCCAGAAGGCGCAGACTACATGGCTGATAAAGTGTGGTTCGCAGCCCATGCGCTGAAACACAAAGTGAATGCAGTGCCCGTTTTTCTTTATCTCTCCGCTGGTGAGATCAAGCCTGCCCTCAGTTCCATACCTGATCTTCCAGATTGCGATCTCTTTGTAAAACCGCGCCAAGGCAATGGCGGTCACAATGCTGAGCGTTATGATTTTACGGGAGAAGGAAATTATCGCAACAGTGCTGGCAGCATATTCTCACGCAGTGCATTGCTGGGCAAACTTTTGCAGCAGTCCTTAAAGGATGACTTCATCATTCAGCCGCGCCTAGTCAACCATCCAGCTTTGGCTGATATCAGCAATGATGCTTTGTCAACCGTGCGCGTGTTCACTATTCGCAATGAACACGGCGAACCTGAAGTGACCAACGTGGCCTTCCGTATGGCTGTTGGCACCAACAGCGTGGTCGATAATTTTCATCAAGGCGGCTTGGCAGCAAGCGTTGATATGGCCACAGGCAAGATTGGCGAAGCTTCAGATATCGGCATTAAACCCGGCATGGGTTGGCGCGAGGTTCACCCGGTGAGCGGCGTGCGCTTTAAAGATCGCGTGCTGCCAGATTGGCCAGCCGTGCTTGAGCTTGCGCGCGAGGCCCACCGCGCATTTCCCAAACGTATTATGGTGGGCTGGGATGTTGCCATGTTGAAAGATGGCCCGATGATTATTGAAGGCAATGGCAGGCCTGATCTTGATATTCACCAGCGTGTTGAGCGCGGTCCGTTGGGCCACAAACGCGTTGCGGAGCTTGTGGTGTTTAACGTGCAGCAACATGCTCAACACAAATGAGTTTCAGATCAGCTGATTTCAAATCGACATTAAATTTGATGCAAGTATCAGGATCACCATCACGATAAAACCGGCATGATTTACACGAACCAAAACTTGGCTCATTCGCCCGCACATGTTCAGCCGCAAGAATTTCAGCCACACCTTTGGAAAACCGTTTGCGGGTTTTATCACTGAGCGCAGAGATTGATTTTTCCAACTCAAGCAGCGGATCATCACTTAATAATTTTGCCCCCTGCTCCGTAAGCTCCAAAGCAACAGAACGCGAATCGCCTGCGCGCGCATCCTTTGTCACCAAATTTTTCTTAATAAGCGCCAAAACCGTTTGCGAAACTGTGCCCTTCGTGGCTCCCATATATTTGGCCAAAGCACCCGGCGAATTAGAAAATTGATTGGCTCGCGCCAGATAACGCAAAGCCTCCCATTGCACGGGATGAAGGCCACCCGTATGGCCAGCCTGCCGGATAAGCCTTGCCAAACGCTCCAATTGCTCAGCAGTTGTTTCGGGCGAGATTGACGTGGAGTTTTTAACTTTCTTGACCATTTGCGTTAACTTGCCACGGCCAGCGAGAACTTTGCAATAATTATGCACAAGCGCTTGAAAAGAGAGGCGCAACCGTATAGTCCAGCCGCAACTGCCCCCCAAACTTAGTGTTCCAGCGGGGAAGCAACCTTCAAATGCGGAAGGATGGCCGAGTGGTTTAAGGCACACGCCTGGAACGCGTGCGTAGGTTAATAGCCTACCGAGGGTTCGAATCCCTCTTCTTCCGCCATTTTTTGATGGATGCACAATGGCCAGCAACACTGATT
>JANNBH010000031.1:0-4118 GCA_031385245.1 Hyphomicrobiales bacterium
AGAGACCCATTAGGGATCAACCTTTCTTTGTTACAACAACCAAAACCACCAGCGCAGAGCCTCTAACGATCCAGGAGAAAGGATAGTTAAGCCGATCAGTAAAGAGCGGAGACACGGGAAGCCGGAACTTGTGGTTCCTAGGTGTTTTGGAAAACACCTCTTCCGTTCAGCCCCCAGCGGGTGCCTTCAGATGACGGGCTTATGGCGGAAGTGGGGGCGGGATGCAAGGACAAATCGACCGCCATTTGGGCCTCGCTAATGCGTAGGTCCACGCAACACCTTAACTCAGTGTCCGTGAAACCGGCAGCAGCTCACTAAACACTTTCAACATACAGCGCGTAAAGCTATAAATCCATGAGGGCAGGAACAAAGGCACCGTTAGGACGTTATTGAAGTGGACACCCCATTCCGATGTCCGTCAAAACCCCAACGCCGTGCGTAAAGCAAAGGATACCCCCCATGAAAACGATGACATGCAAACAATTGGGCGGGACATGTGCTGAGAAGTTATCAGCAAATACTTGGGACCAAATGGTGCAGACCATGACCAAGCACGTCATGGAAAAAAACCCAGACGTCGCCAAGGACATGGAGAAAATGCACAACGAGGATCCCAAGAAATGGGGCAAAGAAATGAAACCGAAATGGGATGCGACCGCCGAGGATTGAGCCGACGAGATTGGAGAACAAGGCAAGCGTTCCCACTACTCCAACCAACGAGCGGAACCTTTATCAAGCACACGCGTTATAGCCCCGAGTAAATTCAACGAATGACATTTACAAACAAATTTATTGGAGTGTTAAAAATGAAAAAATTGATCCTTGCTTCTCTAGCAGCATTAACTCTTTTTTGCGGGCTTATCGACAATGGCTGAAGCCAGAGTTACCTTCTATTTTGGTGTGCCATTTTATGATTATAATGTTGGACCAGGCTATATGTACGATCAAAATTACGGCTGGTATCATCAAGATTATCGCTGGAACATGAGAAATCAAAACGAGGTTTGTCTGGTAACATTCTTCAAGCGTAATCAGGTGAGTGGCGGTGCAGACGTTAACGTCCAGCGCGCGCGTGTTCCCAGCCCGCATCGCTCAGCGCATGGATCGTCCAAATGATCGCAACCGGATTTTTGATTACGGCACCAATCGCCAAACCCGTCAAACCTGCCGCTATCTAAACAACATCAATAACTAACCCATAAAATATATGGGCCGCGCACTGCGCGCCCAGTTCAGATTTGTTCAAAAACATCCAACAAATCATCAGTCTTCCGTGAACCTTTAGCCGAATAAAAGGCCCCCTGCCCCGGCTCAAAAGCATAAAGCGAAGGCGGAAGCGGCTGGACAGCTTCATCAATCGCCAAAGCCAGACAGCGTTGATCAAGCTTTTCAATATAAGGTGCATGTTGCAAATGCCGCAGCATGTGTTGGGAAGCCGCATCCATAAATTTCTGCGCCGGCGCTGTGGCCCGCATGAACACCACGCCTGCATTCACACGAAGCCCAGGATCAGAAAATTCGGGCCGCACTATCAAGCCTATATCAGCAGAAAATTCAGCGCTTAAATTTGCAAATGATTTTTGAAACAACCCATCAATATCAAAGGCCACATAGTCGCGGCCTGACTGCCGCACAAATTGCGCCAGCCTAACAAAGCGCATACACTGGTAATAGCGGGCACTCATCGCGGACAAACCCTCCGGCTCAAATGTTACCGAAAAATGTTTGGGCAGATGATCAATTTGAGTTTGTGGTCGGTGATCAACACCGAGCACATGAATATGCACCGCACTCTGTGAACTTTGCAGCGCAGCCGAACTTGCAAATATATTTGCAAAGCGATTGAAATATCCGATGTCGGCTACGGCAAAAAGCACCGGCCCCGCCCCACCTTTGGGTGGCGCACCCTGCACCATGGGCAAAGCGCCAAGCGGCAAATCTCGCACGCGTTTATCTTCGCGTTCAAAGCGCAATCTCGAAAAATAATGCCGTAGCGGAATGGGGTTGAACTTCCGATCGGCAGTGAGAATGTTCCAAATGTTCATGGCGCAGCTTTAGCGGTCTGCCATAAAAAAACAAAGGCCACTGACTAAGTCAATGGCCCCAATTCTTAAAGCAAAAAATAATGGCCACCCTTTGAAGGTGGCCATTACCGTGAGAAGCTTCCTGAAGCTTCGAACATTGCATTCTGTTAGGCGGTTACCCCAACGGAATTAATCCGCAATGTCTGGGCCTCATTAGCGTTGAACTCACTCGACATGGGATCACCTCCTTTCAATTGTTAACGACTCAAATAAGGTGCGCTCTTGCCAAATGATTTTCAAGAGGACAATTTGCGGAAAATGAAATTTGAGGAAATTATGCAACACGTCGATCTCATCATCACCAACGCCCGCGTTATCACCATGGATCCTCTGCAACCTTTCGCGCAGGCCATCGCAGTGAGTGGCAATAAAATTCTTTCCGTTGGACGCAATGATGATGTGATGCAACTCCGTGCCAGGTCCACCCGTGTGGTGGATGCTAAACTCAAAACCGTTATGCCTGGCATCATCGAAGGCCATGTGCATTTGTTTGGTGGAGCAGTAGAAATAACCACCTTAATGATAAACCATATCAGTAACTTCCAAGAGTTTCATGATTCAGTTTCTCAACATCGAAAGGCCAATCCAAACCTCAAGGTGATCAGTGCCAATGGCATCGCCCATGAGAGCTTGGGGCGTGACGGCCCGATCACCCGCCAACTGCTGGACCGCATTGTTTCTGATGTGCCTTTCATCGTGGGCTGCTTTGATCATCACACCATGTGGGCCAACACCAAGGCGCTGGAAGCCGCTGGAATTATGCGCGGGCGAACCCTGCCAGTGGGCAATGAAATCGTGCTTGATTCTGAAGGCAACGCCACAGGTGAACTCCGCGAACCCGCAGCCTATATGCCGGTGCAGGCGCTCACCCCCACAGGTGGCCGCGAATGGCTGGGCATGACCACGGGCGAAAACCCCTCCCCGCCTGCCACGCCTGAGCAGCGCCGCATCGATGAAGCCTTGATGGTGAGCGGCATCAAACACGCCAATTCTCTGGGCATCACCACGATGCATAATATGGATGGCAATTGGTATCAGCTTGAACTTCTGAAAAATATTTTAGATCGTGGAGAACTCAACGCCCGCATCGAAATTCCCTTCCATCAAAAAAATTATTTCGATATTTCGCGCGTCGATGAGGCAGCCGACATGCACGCGAAATATAAAGGCGACATGCTGCATTCCGGCCGCGTGAAAATCTTCATGGACGGCGTGCTCGAAACTTTGACCGCACTCACGCTGGATGATTACCCCGGCCACCCGGGCAACAAAGGTGCTCCACTTTTCACGGCGCAAGAATTTAACGCGCTGGCCGCCCGCATTGATAAACATAAACTACAAATCAGCGTGCACGCCATTGCCGATGGCGCGGTGCGCCGCACACTGGATGGTTATGAGTTCGCGCGAGGGCAAAATGGCGTGCGAGACAGCCGCCACCGCATTGAACACATCGAACTGATTGATCCAGCCGATGTGCCGCGCCTGAAGGACTTGGGCGTGATTGCTTCGTTGCAGCCCGTAACCGCCGTTGGCGTGCCCGGCATTCCCAAGGAACCGATATTAAGTCGCATCGGCGCAAAACTGCCATGGTCCTACCCATGGCAAACCCTGCGCGAAGCCGGAGCCGCCATAGCCTTCAGCAGCGATTGGCCCATCGCCGCCCTCAACCCCTTCCAAGGCATCCAAGCCGCCATGACCTGCATCCCCCCAAACGCAGATTGCCCCAATCAACGCCAGAGCCTGATGGATTGTCTCCACGCGTTTACGCTAGCAGGTGCGGAAATGGAGTTTATGGAAGAGAGAAAGGGTATGTTGAAGAAAGGCTATCTCGCCGATGTGGTGGTGCTGGATTCTGATTTGGAAGACACAGCACCGGATAAGATGGGCAATGTGAAGGCTGTTATGACAGTGTGTGATGGCAGGGTTGTTTGGGATGGGTATAAAGGGACCTCATCCGGCGCGTTGCGCCACCTTCCCCAAAGGAGAAGGGTGAAATAATTTGGGGTGGTGTCAAACTTCACCCTTCCCCTCTGG
>JANNBH010000088.1:0-29285 GCA_031385245.1 Hyphomicrobiales bacterium
ATCACGGTTGGCAGTGCCAACACATCATGGGCTTTAGCTTGCAAGGCGGGCACAATGGCTGTGAGGCCCACCGGGCCAAAAACCACTTGTGATGAAATGGCCAGAATTTTTGCCATGATTAAATATAACCAGCGTCCATCAGATAAAGAAGCACAGAAGCGCTGATGGCGGCAAGGCCCGTGCCTGCGGCAATGGCCCCTGAAATTGCTGGCACCGCCTCATCATTGCGTTGAGCAAACAGAAACGCATTGGCGCCTGTTGGCATAGCCGCAAAGAGCACGGCAATTTCGAGCCACAATGGTTGCAAGTGAAACACGTAATGGCCGAGGATGAAAACCAACACTGGCATTACGATCATTTTAAGGGCGATCAGCGCCAACATGCCATCCCAAGCCCCCCGCAAAGAATAAGCGGCCAGCGAGGTGCCTAGCGCGAAGAGGGCAGTTGGAATAGACGCATCGGCCAGCATTGCGAGCATTTTTTCAGGAATGGGATGCAAGCCAAGTCCCGTTACGCGCCACAGCGTTCCGGCTATGAGCGCCAAAACAATCGCGTTTTTGGCGAGGTTTGACAGCAGCTCTTGGCCGGTGTTTGAAAGCGAAAAATTGCTTGAATGCTTCGACATCTCTCGGTGCATGGTTGCAGCAAACCACAGAATTGGTGCATGGATTGACAAGATCATGCCCAGTGGCACAGCAACCGATTGGCCAAAATGCGCCAAGGCCAAGGGCGTTCCCAACATGGCCAAATTGCCAAAGCCAGAAGCCATAGACGTGGTGGCCCCGCCGCTGAAATTGAGACTGGATATATATTTGGAAACAAAAGCTGCGATAATCCATGTGAGAGCAAGGCCACCAAAATATGTGCCCCACAGACTCCAAGGGGCTGAATCTTGTGATCCCAAGGTGGCCATGGTTTTGAAGAGCAGCGCCGGAATGGCCACGTTGAAGACAAAAAGCGAAAGGCCCTTGCCGGAAGCTTCATCAATTATTTTGGCTTTGGAAAAGCCATAACCCAGCATGATCATGCCGAAGACTGGCAGAACCGTGACGAGGATGGTGTTCATAATTTATAGCCAAGGATGAGACGCGGCATTTTTCGTTTCAAATGTTGAAATAGAGTCTGCTTTTTCCATGGTGAGGCCGATGTCGTCCAAACCATTGAGCAGACAATGTTTGCGGAACGGATCAATTTCAAATTTCACGGTGCCGCCATCAGGCCCACGAATTTCTTGGGTGGGCAGATCAATGGTCATGGTGGCGTTGGAGCCGCGCTGGGCGTCATCCAATAATTTCTTTTGATCCTCAGCACTCACAACAATCGGCAAAATGCCGTTCTTGAAACAGTTGTTATAAAAAATATCAGCAAAGCTGGTGGCAATCACGCAGCGGATGCCGAAATCTAGCAAGGCCCATGGGGCGTGCTCGCGGCTGGAACCGCAGCCAAAATTATCGCCAGCCACCAGAATTTCGGCCTTACGATATGCGGGTTGGTTTAAAACGAATTGTGGCAGCTCAACGCCTTCCTGCGTGTAGCGCATTTCAAAGAATAGCGATTTTCCTAATCCTGTGCGTTTAATGGTTTTCAGGAACTGCTTTGGAATGATCATGTCGGTGTCGATGTTGGTGATGTTGAGCGGAGCAGCCACACCAGTGAGCGTATTAAATTTATCCATGATATTTCCTTATGAAACGAGATCGACCGATGTGGCTTCATCCGCACCAATCATAATGTTGAGATTTTGCACAGCAGCACCTGATGCGCCTTTGCCGAGATTGTCATAAATTGCCATGAGCAAAACTTGGCCACTTAGATCATTGGCAAACACATGCAGCCGCATGTTGTTGGTGTTGTTCAAGCTTTCAGGGTTCAGGCTCATATGGCGCTCGTGTGCTTCAAGTGGAGCAACACTGATGAAGCGCGAGTTAGCGTAATAATTCGTCAGTACACTGTGGATTTTAGCACCAGAATGTTTTGTAAACAGTGGCACGCAACCCATCATGCCCTGGGCATAATTGCCAACAGCTGGTTGGAATATAACCCCGCGCGAAAGGCCAGCATAAAGTTTCATCTCGGCCATGTGCTTGTGTTTGAAGGTGAGGCCATAAGGCATATAGGGTGAAGCGTTCACGCCTTGGGCCACGTAATCCTCAATCATCTTTTTGCCGCCGCCAGAATAGCCACTGATGGCATTATAAGTGACTGGGTAATCAGCTTCGAGAAGGCCAGCTGCAATCAGCGGCTTGGTGAGGGCGATCAAACCTTGTGGGTAACAGCCGGGGTTTGACACGAATTTAGCTTGAGCAATTTTATCATGTTGTTTGGCATCAAGCTCGGCAAAGCCATAAGCCCATTCGGGGTTCACGCGAAAAGCTGTTGAGGCATCAATGACGCGAGTTTTTGATTTGATCAACGAAACAGCTTCCATTGCCGCGTCATCGGGCAAACAGAGTATCGCCACATCAACGCTGTTCAGCAATTCACTTTTGGCATCCATGTCTTTGCGCTTTTCATGGGGAATGGAGACCAACTCTAAGTCTTGGCGATTTTTCAAACGGTCGCGGATTTGCAGGCCCGTGGTGCCTGCTTCGCCGTCAATAAATATGGTGGGTTTTGTAGTCATGTGCGGGCTTCTACAGGCTGCCAAGAGAATTTTCAACATGAACGGCAGATTAACATGGCCCTCAGAATAGGTTCAGGGCCGCACCTTCATAAGGGTCACATCGAAACGCATTCAACTGAACAACAACCTGGAAGGACTTAAATTATGTTACGCAAATCCCTTATCGCTCTCACTGCTGCTGCCGCTCTATCCCTTGGTTTTGCAGCTTCTGCTCAAGCCCAAACCAATTTGAATATCGACCTCAACCTTGGTGGTTTTGGTTACTATGATGGTGGCTACGGTGGTGGTTATTATGACGCTGATTATGATGAAGAATCATGTGGCTGGAAAATAGTTAAATCTAAGCATTGGAATTGGAACCACACCCACAAGATCGTGACTTGGAAGAAAAAGTGGATTTGCTACTAAAATCCACTCAGGTCCCCTGCAAGGTTAACCTGAAATTCGAAAAGCCGGCCGTGCTCAAGCGCTTTTGACTTTCTAATAAAAGTCAAAACGCCTACCCCACGGTCGGTTTTTTATTGGTGAAATTAGAAGCTAATTATTGGCAGAAAAACAGGCAGGTGCCGGGAGTTGTGCTCATCGCTTGAACGGTTGCGAGGCCGGCCATGCCGCCGGTGAAAAGCGTGAGAACCACAAGGCCCATAAGGACGCGGCGCAGAAACTTTGCATCTGCAGCAATTGTTGTTGAACTCATTAGAAACTCCACCACTTTGATCCGCAGGCATGCGAATCACTTACCATCCATGTGTTTCATTAACGTAAATGCGAGGTTTATCAATTCTGTTAAAATTGTGGTTGTTACTGTTGCCGAATATCCACAAATTTGCCCGCAAGGGCAGCGGCTGCGGCCATTTGAGGAGACACCAAGTGGGTGCGGCCTTCAAAATTGCGGTTTGAGTTTAGAGAGACTATTCTACAGCCCAACGTAGCGCTGCAATAAAATGTTTGAAGCTGCTGCAACGTTCGTTTTGAAGTTCAAGGTGTGGCGCAATTCTTCGGGCCAGAGTAATTTGACCTTTAGTCTTAACCAGTATCGCGAATTCTTGTTTGGCATTTAGAAGATTTTCCGGCGAACGAAATTTTTTCTTATTACGATTTTGGTCTACAACCCCCTGCGAAATTAACCCTGCTTTCTGTAGGGCCTCCAAATCAGCCAAATACCAAGCCTCAAGTTCATTCATTACAAGCCTGAGTTTAAATTCATGATGGGTTATTTGAGGCAATAGACCTCTAAGTCTTTGCTTGAGGATTGCGCAATTGCTCCCATCATTGTCTCTGCAAATTACAAACCGAGTTCTTTGCGGGCTTCGCCAGCTTGCAATTTTTCTTGGGAAAGATTTTTCAAGATCATTTTTACCCTCGTGCGGAATTACCTTAATCTGTTTTTCTATTCTCAGCCGCGCAGCTATTATTTTGGTAACTTCTTCAATTGATTGTTCTTCAACCATGATGACCGCTTGTTTCATGTAGGATCAACACCTTCAAAAAGCTTTTGTCTCCAAAGTGCGCCCGGTAAATCGCCGGCTTTCACAAGAGAAACCAAGTTTCCGTCATCGGAGGCCTTTCTGACCGAGGTGAAGCCGCTTTCCTTGGAGAGAATAAATATGTTTTCAAGTCCAACATGATTTAGAAAGTCCGGCGAATGCGTAGAAACAAATACTTGCCCACCGCGGTCCGCATATTCAGAAAACTCTTCAGATAATTCACCGAGAAGACTGGGATAGAGTTGATTTTCTGGTTCTTCGACGCAAAGAAGTGGATGCGGCTTTGGGTCATAAAGTAATACCAGATAAGCGAACATTTTTATTGTTCCATCGGAAACATATCTTGAAACGAATGGGTCTTTGAAACTGCCATCGCTAAACTTCAATATAACTCGCCCGTCCTGCGTTGCTTGTGCTTCGACATTGGTTACACCTGGCACCCGTCGGGCCATGGCGCTCAGAACTTTGTCAAATTCAATTTTGTGATTCTCATATAGAAACTGTGTAACTAGCGGGAGGTTTTCACCTTGAGCAGATAAGTGCTCGGCGTATCCAGCGTCTTGCGATCCCCTCGCCGCACCTATATGAAAGTCTGAAACATGCCAATTCTCTATCAAACTCCGAAACCTACTTGCAGCTTCAAATCGTTGAAACTGACCAAGTCCTTTGATCGCTAATATGTCAGCGGACTCCAATTTCTGTGTCTCACGTTCCTCGGCAACACCTTCTTCAAATGCACTTTCATTTGTAATTGCATCGCCTTGCCCATTCTTGAATCGAATAAACTCGAACGGCGCACCTCTATTGCCAAAGCGGCGATATCTCAAAATCTCATTTGAAACTACAGGGCCTTGAGCGCTATTTTCAATACATACAATATATGTAACGGTGCGCCAGCCAATTGGAAGTTCCATCTTGAGCTTAAGTTCAATTTCAATCTCTTCTTGCTCGTGGCCTCGTGACACGATTTCTTTGAATCCGCCCCGCTTTGCTAGAGCTGGCCTCACATTGTCGCGCAGACAATCACGCAAAAAACCAAACACATCAAAAAGCGTACTTTTGCCTACGCCATTTGCACCTACAAAAACGGTATAAGGTTGAATTTCTTCAAGCGTGACGTTTTGGAACGTTTTGAAATTTTTAAGTCTAATGCTTTCAACCTTCATATAATTTTTTCCTATGGATTACGAATATCCACAAATCGTCCGGCAAGGGCCGCTGCTGCAGCCATTTGCGGTGATACCAGATGGGTGCGGCCTTTGTAACCCTGCCTGCCTTCAAAGTTGCGGTTTGAGGTCGATGCCGCACGTTGCCCTGGTTTCAGCTGGTCTGGGTTCATAGCCAAGCACATGGAGCAACCAGGTTCACGCCATTCAAAGCCAGCGGCCAAGAAAATCTTGTCCAAGCCCTCAGCTTCAGCCATTTCTTTGACCAAGCCGGAACCCGGAACGATCATGGCGTAATCTAAGCTGCCAGCAATTTTCTTGCCTTCGACGATTTTGGCCACGGCGCGCATATCTTCAATGCGGCCATTGGTGCAGGAGCCAATCCAGATTACATCCAATGGAATATCGGTGATCTTTTGCCCTGCGTGCAGGCCCATATATTCCAGCGCACGGATTTTTGATTGACGCTTGCCTTCGTCGGCAATGTTTGCCGGATCAGGAATAATGCCAGCCACTGAAACAACATCTTCAGGGCTGGTGCCCCAGCTTACGATGGGTGGAAGATTGGCGGCATCTAATTTCACGATGCGGTCAAAATGAGCACCGTCGTCAGATTTCAAAGTTTCCCAATATTTAAGCGCGGCGTCCCAGTCAGCGCCTTTTGGGGCCTTGGGTTTGCCTTTGAGGAAGGCATAAGCTTTTTCATCCGGCGCAATCATGCCAGCGCGCGCACCGCCTTCAATGGTCATGTTGCACACCGTCATGCGGCCTTCCATGGATAAATCACGGATGGCTTCACCAGCAAACTCAATCACTGAACCAGTGCCGCCTGCGGTGCCAATTTCACCGATGATGGCGAGGATGATGTCCTTTGCTGTGGCATGTTTGGCCAGTTTGCCATTCACTTCCACTTTCATGTTTTTAGCTTTTTTCTGAATCAGCGTTTGTGTGGCCAGAACGTGCTCAACTTCAGAGGTGCCAATGCCATGGGCCAAAGCGCCAAATGCGCCATGGGTGGAGGTGTGGCTATCGCCGCAGACAATGGTGGTGCCTGGAAGCGTGAAACCTTGTTCTGGCCCCACCACATGCACAATGCCTTGGCGCTTATCTAATTCATTAAAATACTCAATGCCAAATTCTTTTGCATTGTTGGCCAGTGCCTCAACTTGAATGCGGCTTTCTTCCTCGGCAATACCTTTGGAGCGATCGGTGGTGGGCACGTTATGGTCCACCACAGCCAGAGTCTTTTCGGGGTGGCGCACTTTGCGGCCAGTCATGCGCAAGCCTTCAAAAGCTTGTGGGCTGGTTACTTCATGGATCAAGTGGCGATCAATATAGAGTAAGCACGTGCCATCATCGGCTTTGTGGGCCACATGATCATCCCAGATCTTGTCGTAAAGAGTGCGTGCTTTTACCATGGTCATATCTCGCAATGATCTATTTGGGGCGGTATTTAGCAATTAACGGGGGGGAGTCAAATCATAGCCCTATACCCACATTTCAGTTCTCTAAAACAAAAGTCGAAACTAAGGCTGGTAAATCGATCATTTTAGCAAACAGAGCTTCGGCACCAATATCTTTTAATTTGGTGCCGTGGGCGTCTTCATCTTCGTGGGTGCCGGTGAAGCCAAGCGTCCAGCAGCCTGCATCAACGGCTGCGGTGACACCAGTGATTGAATCTTCAACGACGATGCAATGATCAGCTTTCACACCAGCTTTTTTAGCGGCCAGCAAAAACACATCGGGCGCTGGTTTGCCGTGAGGCACGTCTTCAAAGGTTACGATATTGTCTTTGAAGTAGCCAATGAGGCCGGTGAGTTGGAGTGCCAGCTTCACGCGCTCTTTCGGGCTGTTTGAAGCAATGGACATTGTGAGGCCGAGATTGCGAATGCTTTCCAGCGCATCACGCACGCCGCGCACCAATTGCAATTCGCTGCGATAGAGTTCGTTTATGCGTGCGTTCTTCAAAGCGGCCGCATCTTCTGGAAATGCCACGCCGCGCTGCGCTGAAATTTCTTTCAGCATAGCCTCAAAAGTGCGGCCCACAAAACGGCGGTGGGCCTCGGCTTCAGTTATATCCACGCCAAAGCGTTTCAAGATTTCAACATCAGCACGCATGGACAAGGGTTCGCTATCGACAAGAACGCCGTCACAATCGAATATGATATGAGAAATGGTCATGTGCCCAAATGCCGGAAGCTGGCGATCACGTCAACATAGACTTCGCGTTTGAAGGGAATGATTAAATCTAACATTTCGTCCATATTAACCCAGCGCCACTCATCAAATTCCTGTTTGTGGCCGGGGGGTGCGAGATTAATTTCGCTGTCAGCGCCTAAAAATTCAAGGGCAAACCATTTTTGTTTCTGGCCGCGATATTTGCCTTTCCAGCTTTTGCCAATCAAGTGGGCTGGCAAATCATAGGTGAGCCAGTTAGGAGCCTCGGCTATGATTTTGGCGGAGGTGATGCCAGTTTCTTCGGCAAGTTCTCTCAATGCGGCAGGTTGTGGGTCTTCACCTTCATCAATGCCGCCTTGGGGCATTTGCCACCATTTGCCAATGCCATCATCATTTTGTTTTTCAAAACGGCGACCGACCCACACAAGCCCATCTTTATTGAAAAGCATGATGCCCACGCATGGGCGATACGCGGTGATGTGGCTCGTATCTGCCATTAACCAAGCCTACCCTTAAAGGCAGCACTGGCGGGCACAAAAACAACACCGCGCTCAATGGCGGCTTTGGCCCAGTCATTCACGGTTCTGATTGTGGTATCCAAGCCAGAACCTGTGCCAATGGCAATGCCGTTGCTGCGGGCTTCGTCTTCAAGCAGATTAAGCGCCGCGATGATTGATTCAGGGTCGGCATTGGCATCAAATACGGTTTGGCCACGGCGCACTTCATAATTTAAAGTTTCGGCTACATCTTCAGTGGCTGAAAGCGGTAAGGAGCCATCTTCGATAAATAACAACCCGCGTTTTCGCAGTTCGCTGAGCAAGGGTTTTACGGCAGGAGCAGAAGCCAGAAAGCGCCCACCCATATAATTCACAACGCCAGTGTAACCCGTAAAGCGGCTCATGTGCCAATAGAGCGCGTCGAGGTTTTCGGCTTCTGCCCCATCAGCCAGCAATGTTTTGGGCCCGGGGTTGGCTGCAGGAAAGCCCACAGGTTCCAAGGGCAATTGCAACAACACCTCATGGCCATTGGCTCTGGCTCTGTTCACTTGCGCCTGCAGGTTCTCACCATAAGGAGCGAAGGCCATGGTAATGTCGCTGGGTAAATCTTTGGCCGCGCGCGCTGTAAGTTTTTCATTAAGGCCCATGCCACCCAGAATAATAACCAGCTTTGGCGCATCGGAATGGATGATGCCCTTGGACACTGAGCGGGCATAGGCTTCCGATGGTTTTTTGCCAGCCGCCATGCGCGGCAAAGGGCCTTGGGCGCTGACTTCAATAAGGCTTGAGATGGGCGCTTTGGTGAGGGGTGTTTTAGGGCTCACATAAATTACGGCATCTTGCTCATAGTTTTGTTGCTCCACAGGGGGCTCAACTTTGACCGAAATTTTTTCTTGTGGGTCAATTTCCTCAGCCATCACATCTTCTGGCTGTTCAAGCAGTGGCTCAATGCTTGCAGTTTTAATTTCTTCCATGGGGGCCATGGCAAGGGTGATTATGGGCTCACCGGCAAAGGGATGTGGCAATTTCGCAACGTAAGTGCTGCCGGTAATCATGCCCGCTAGCACAGCCACATAGGAAGCCGTCAAAGCACTTGGGCGTTTTTCCCATAGTCTCTGGCTCAGGCTTCGCTTGTGGAGCGGCTGATTTAAGTCATCGCGGCGCATGGCATCTCTAAAGTAGATTCGTCTGGCGCCAGTGTGGCAAGGGAGGCGTTAATGAGGTGTTAACTATAAGGATTTTGGCAAAGAAAAAGGCGGGAAGTGAGACCCGCCTTTTGTTTTAATTCGATTGCTTTGGAGCATCGGCTGGTTTGGGTGGCACCACGTTGGTGACCACCTTTACGCCGTGCAGAAAATCAATGGCGGCTTTGAGTTGCACGTCCTTGGTTCTATCTTCAGGCACATAGGCTGATGAGCCACCGCCCTCGTTGCCACCACCGGGATTGGCCAAGTGACCGCTGAGGGCTTGTTCGCCTTCGGTGGACACGTTTTTACCAAGCAATTCTGGGGGCAAGGGTTGTTCAATCACAATATCAGCTGCAATGCCTTTGGCTTGGATTGAACGGCCTGATGGTGTGAAATAACGCTGCGTGGTCAGCCGCATGGCCCCTTCACTGCCAAGAGGAATGATGGTCTGCACCGAGCCTTTGCCAAAAGATGTAGTGCCGATGATGGTGGCGCGTTTTTGATCTTGCAAAGCGCCGGCCACAATTTCGGAGGCTGAAGCTGAACCACCATTGATCAAAATAACCACAGGCTTGCCATTGGTGAGATCACCCTTCTGCGCGGTATAGCGTTCCACTTGATCAGCATTGCGGCCACGGGTGGAAACTACTTCGCCTTTTTCCATAAATACATCTGATACGGCAATCGCTTGCTGTAAAAGCCCGCCTGGATTGTTTCTAAGGTCAAGGATGAAGCCTTTTTCTTTACCACCCATTTTCTTATCAAGTTCAGCGATAGCTTTTTGCAAACCATCATCAGCTTGCTCATTAAAAGTGCTGATCCGCACATAGCCTACATCATCACCTTCAGAGTTATATTTCACAGATTCAATTTTAATTGAATCACGCACCATTTTCACTTCAAAAGGTTCGCGCTTTTCACGCACAATTAACAACGTGATTGGCGTGCCAATGGCGCCGCGCATTTTTTCGACAGCTTCATTGAGCGTGGTGCCTTGCACATCTTTGCCATCAATTTTTACGATTAAATCATTGGCTAAAATTCCGGCCTTCGAGGCAGGCGTGCCATCATAGGGGGCCACAACTTTAACTACACCATTTTCCATGGTGACTTCAATGCCGAGGCCACCGAATTCACCCCGGGTTTTAACATTCATATCGGCAAATTCTTTAGCATCCATATAAGATGAATGCGGATCAAGCGAGGTGAGCATACCATTGATGGCAGCTTCCATCATTTTCTTTTCGTCGGGTTGTTCAACATAATCGCTTTTCACACGGTCATAAACATCGCCGAAAAGATTGAGCAATTTATAAGTCTCGGCATTGGTGGCGGCGGTTGCGCCATTAAAAGCTTGGAGGGTTATGGCGCTGGCAACAGCGCCCAAAAGCACCAAGCCAAAAGCACGGGTTGTGGTGTTTAACTTCATTTCATCGCCTCTTTTCTGCCGCCTAGCCACCAAAGTGAAGGATCGACCGGTTCATTGTTTTTCCGAAACTCAACATAAAGCACGGGACGTGCCAATTCTTGCTCACCACCGATGAGGGCCACTGATGATGGACCTTCACCCATAATTCCTAACGGTTCTCCAGCCCTAACGGATTGACCTATTTCAACCGAGATCTGTTTCATGCCCGCACAGAGCACGAGATAGCCCTCTCCGGCATTCAAGATCAAGAGTTGTCCGTATGACCTAAAAGGGCCAGCAAATTCAATGCGTCCATCTACAGGGGATATGACGTTTTGACCAGCCGAAGTTGCAATAGCAACACCTTCTAACTGGCTGCCAAGGCCATTATCATCACCGAACTGCTTCAGAATGTCACCCTGCACGGGATACGCCAGCCTTCCCAATTGCTCAGAAATGGCAATGGCCGGCTTTGCAAGGGCTGCTAATTTTAGTTTTTCAGCCTCTTCGCGGGCTTTGGCCTCGGCAGTTTTACGGGCTTCTGCTTCAATTTTTGCGGCCTCAAGATTGGCCAATAATTGTTTTAAGGTTTTGGCTTCTTGCGCCAAATCGCTAGCGCGCTGCTTTTCGGCACTCAAATCCTTTGCGGCTGTAATGGCGAAATTTTTCTTTTCTGCTTGCAAAGCCTTCAGTTCTTTTTGGCTCACGTTGAGGGCTAATTCTGCGCTCTTCAAATTTATTTTACTTGTTTCTGATTCTGTTTGGATTGCTTCCAAACGGGCGAGTTGAGCTTTCAAGGCGTTGGCTTGAACGCGCATTTCGGGCACCACGGCACCAAACATCATAGCCCCGCGCAGGGCCTGCAAAACGTCTTGTGAATCAACCACCAAAGCTGGTGGTGGGTTTTGCTCTAAGCGCTGCAAACCAGCCAAGAGTTCAGAAAGTCTATCTTGTTTTGCTGCCAAATCACTTCTGATAACAATAGCTTCGCTGGCCAATGTTGTGACACGGGCATCGGCTTCGGAAATGGCATTTTTTTGAACGCTCAGGGTTTTTGCGAGATCAATCAATTTTTCTGAGATTTCACTTTGTGCTTTGACGGCAGCTTCAATTTCGCTGGCGATGGCGGCTTGTTTTTCTGTCGATGATTGCAATGACTGTTCGATTGCATCCAGCTGCTGCGCTGTGCCTGATGATGTGCTGGCCTCGGCAAAGCAAAGCTGTGCTGTGCCCAAAAAAGCATAAGCCAGCCAGCCCATAAGAGCGAGGTTTGATTTGATCATCACTGCTTTAATTGGCAAGGTCCCATGTCGAAAATACGGCCAGTTTACGACCTGTGATAGGGATGATTCACCATAATAGTGACGGATCGGTAAATTTGTTCGAGCAACATAATTCTGATCAGCCTATGCGGCCACACCATTGGCCCAAAAGCGATGAGTTCTGTGGCTTTCTCGCGGGTTTGGGGGCTGTGGCCATCAGGGCCGCCGATCATAAAGACCAGATCGTTCACGCCGCTATCGGCATATTTTCTGAGGCGAGCAGCAAAGTCTTCACTGGAATGTGATCGGCCGCGTTCGTCCAATATCAATGTTGTTGCGCCTTGAGGCGTTGCTGCCATTAGAATTTTGACCTCTTCATCCATGCGCTGTTTGGCAGTGGGCAGTTGTGATTCAGGCCACTCCCCAATTTTCAACGCGGTGATTCCGGCCTTGCGGCCCAGCACTTCAATGCGTTTTTGATAATCATCCGCCATCAGCTTTTCTGGCCCGGTTTTCAGGCGGCCGATGGCGGCGATTGCAAGCTTCAATTATTGATCAGCGCTGCTGTCAACCGGAGCATGTTCCGACCACAGCTTTTCGAGATTATAGAAACTGCGAACTTCGGGGCGGAAAATGTGGACGATGATATTGCCCGCATCAACCAACACCCAGTCTGAAGTTTCCAAACCTTCAACACGAATATCTTTCTGCCCAAAAGCTTTGAGCTTATCGACCAGTTGATCAGCAATGGCGGCAACGTGGCGATTGGCGCGGCCAGAGGCTATCACCATGCCATCTGCCATCGAAGAGCGGCCCATGACATTGATAGGCAGAATTTCTTCGGCCTTGGAATCTTCCATCGAATCCAAGATCACATTCATCAAAGGCCAGTCTGGGCCAGCATAACGTGGGCCTTTGGGGGCGATCAAAACTTTCGCTGTGACAGGTGATTTTTTAGCGACGGCTTTTTTTGCTGGAGCTTTTTTAGCTGAGGCCTTTTTAGCAACGGTTTTTTTGGCCACAGGTTTCTTGGTCGTAACTTTCTTAGCCACAACTTTTTTTGCAGGAGCCTTCTTAGCTACAAACTTTTTGGCGACTGATTTTTTTGCAGTAACTTTCTTAGCAACAGTTTTTTTGGGCGGAGCTTTCTTGCTTACTTTCTTGGCAACAGCTTTTTTGGCCGGTGACTTTTTTGCTATTGCTTTCTTAACTGCAACCTTTTTGGTTGGCGTCTTAACAGCAATTTTCTTGGCAGGCTTTTTGACCACTTTCTTAGGTGCGGCCTTCTTCGGCGCGGGCTTTGCTTTGACGGCTGCTACTTTCTTTGCGGGCTTTTTAGCAGCGGCTTTCTTCACAGGCGCAGCTTTTTTCTTAACGGGTTTCTTGCTCAGGGTCTTGGTCCTTAAAATGAATTTGATTGCCTATAACATGCAATGAATTTTCATGCCAGCCTGCGTGAAGGTCAACTATGTGCCATGCCTAATGGCAGTCGAACTCTCTTTGCGAAGCGGCATTGATACAAACACCCAGGCTGGCGCCCGGCGTTTGGCAAGTATGCCTGCCTGCTCATTGGGTACGCGGTTTTTAGCATAGCGGTTGGCGGCTTGCGAACCTAATGCGCGAACTGAATAGCCGGGGCGGGCCAACACAGCAAGCGGCAGAGTTTGAGCAATTTTGCTCCAGCGCTTCCAGCGGTCGAGATCGCGAAAACTGTCGGCCCCCATAATCCACACAAAGTGGGCCTGCTTCATGCCAATTGCCATGGCCGTCAAAGTTTGTGCAGTGTTTTTGCTGTGAATTTGATTTTCGATATCGGTGACGACAAAACGCGGGTGCTTGGCAATCACCTTTGTGTGCTTTACGCGCTGCGAATATTCGCCAGTTTCGCTTGCGTCCTTCAATGGATTTTGTGGTGAGACCAACCACCACACCCAATCAATTTGTAACCGCTTCAGAGCGTAAAGCGCCACCATCCTGTGGCCTTGATGGGCCGGATTGAAGGAGCCGCCAAACACTCCAATGCGCTGTCCACGTCCGAAAGGTGGAAGTTTTACCATTAGGGTCTGATCTGTCCGTTCCCACGAATTTGATATTTGAATGTGGTGAGCTGCTCTACACCCACTGGCCCGCGCGCGTGGAGCTTGCCTGTAGCAATGCCAATTTCTGCACCAAAACCAAATTCACCACCATCGGCAAATTGTGTTGAGGCATTGTGGAGAACAATGGCGCTATCGACTTCATTCAAGAATTTTTCAGCGGTTTTAGCATCCGCGGATACGATTGAGTCAGTGTGTTGAGAGCCATATTTGGCAATGTGAGTAATGGCTTCATCAACACCATCGACCACGCGAATTGAGACGATCGCGTCTTCATATTCGGTGGCCCAATCTTCTTCGGTGGCGGCGATCACTGCAGAGTCTACTGCCATCGCATCGGCATCGCCACGCACTTCGCATTTGGCATCAATCAGCATACGGATGATTGGTTTTAAATTTTGAAGTGCTGCTCTATCAATTAAAATTGTTTCAGCCGCACCACACACACCTGTGCGGCGCATTTTGGCGTTGAGCACAATTGCCTTGGCCATTTCTAAATCAGCGGCCTTATCCACATAAACATGGCAAATGCCTTCGAGGTGGCTGAACACTGGAACGCGGGCTTCATTTTGCACACGGGCCACCAAAGTTTTGCCACCACGCGGCACGATCAAATCAATGCTGCCACCTAGGCCTGTGAGCATGGCACCTACAATTTGACGGTCTGTGCTTGGCACCATTTGAATGCAGTTTTCGTCGAGACCGGCTTCTTTCAGAGCAGACTGTAAGCAAGCGACAATAACTTGCGATGTGGCAAAACTATCTGACCCACCGCGCAAAATTGCGGTGTTGCCAGATTTTAAACACAGCGCGCCAGCATCCGCCGTTACATTGGGGCGGCTTTCATAGATTATGCCAATCACACCAATGGGAACAGCCACGCGTGAAATTTCCATGCCATTGGGTCTCACCCATTTTGCCAAAACGCGGGCTACGGGATCGTTCAATACGGCCACTTCTTCGAGACCCTTGGCCATGGTTTCAATGCGCGCTTCATTGAGCATGAGGCGATCAACGAAGGCTGCCTTTAAATTCTTAGCTTTGGCTGCGGTTAAATCTTTTTGGTTGGCCGCAATAATCTCAGCGGTGCTTTTGCGAATGTGAGCTGCCATTGCCACGAGGGCTTGGTTCTTTTGCGTCGTGGGGGCAAGCGCCAGTGCGCGCGCAGCACGGCGGGCATTTTGGCCTATTTTTAAAATTGCCTCGTTCAATTGCGTTCTCCACCCAGCATCACCAAATCATCACGGTGGATGATGACATCGCGGTCATCATTGCCCAGAAGTTTTTGAATGTCAGCAGATTTTAATCCGGCAATGCGTTTGGCATCAATGGAGTCATAAGCCACCAGCCCGCGCGCAAATTCAATACCATCTTGCAGTACAACGCTCACTGTATCGCCGCGCGAGAAATTGCCTTCGACTGATTTGACACCAGCGGGTAGCAAGCTCTTGCCTTTGATTAAAGCGCCTTTAGCCCCCTCATCAACGGTGAGTTTTCCAACTGGCTGCAATGTGCCAGCAATCCAGCGTTTGCGCGATTGCATGGCATTGCTTTGCGCGATGAACCAGGTGCAACGTTCACCTTCGGTGATGCGTTTTAAGGGGTGCAATTCATGGCCTGAAGCTATCACCATGTTGCAGCCAGCAGAGAGTGCAATTTTGCCCGCTTCAATTTTGGTGATCATGCCGCCAGAGCCAACGCCTGAAATCGGTTTGCCTGCCATTGCTTCCACTTCGGGCGTAATCTCACGCAGTTCGGGAATTAAGGTTGCACCTTTTTGATTTGGTGGCGCTGAATAAAGCCCGTCAATATCGGACAGCAACACCAACACATCACCTGACATCATCGAAGCTACACGTGCTGCCAAGCGATCATTATCACCATAGCGAATTTCAGAGGTGGCTACTGTATCATTTTCATTGATTACGGGAACCGCACCTTGGGCCAGCAATGTGGAGAGCGTTGCTCTGGCATTCAGATAACGCCTGCGTTCTTCGGTGTCTTGTAGGGTGACTAGAATCTGTGCTGCCACAATGTTCCGTGTACGGAGGGCTTCGGCCCAGGCTTGTGCCAGTGCAATCTGGCCCACAGCTGCGGCGGCTTGGCTTTGATCGAGTTTCAGCTTGCCTTTGGGCAAACCTAATGTGCGGCGGCCCAGGGCAATGGCCCCTGATGAAACTAAAATAACATCAGCACCGGCAATTTTAAGATCAGCGACATCATCAACCAATGAATTAAGCCATGAGGCTTTGATGGCTCCGGTCTTCTGATCAACCAGAAGAGCCGAGCCTACTTTTATGATGATGCGTTTGGCGGATTTTAACCTCGACATTACGGCCTCCACCCTTCGGTGGTGACCCCCGCAGGGTCTGGCATACGCGCGGCAATGCGGCCCGTGTTGATGACTGAGAACAACTCATACATGGCGGCATCAGAATTTTTCTGAGTGGCGGCCGACATGAGCAAGGGCGTTTTCTTCACCTTCTTTTTAAAGTCAGCGAGCTTCTTTTCCAAATCCTCTGGTGCCACAGCATCAATTTTATTGAAGGCAATGATTTCGGGTTTGGCCGCTAGGATCGGGCTGTAAGCTTTCAACTCACCACGGATCACTTTATAGGCTTTGACCAAATCATCATCCGTTGCATCAATCATATGAATGAGAACAGCGCAGCGTTCCACATGGCCGAGGAAGCGCACACCTAAGCCGAAGCCTTCGGATGCGCCTTCAATGAGGCCTGGAATATCAGCGAGCACAAATGAATGGTTGCCCACTTTCACCACACCCAATTGCGGGTGCAAAGTGGTGAAAGGATAATCAGCAATTTTTGGGCGTGCGGCTGAGACCACCGAAAGTAAGGTTGACTTGCCAGCATTGGGCAAGCCCACGATGCCAGCATCAGCGATCAGTTTCATTTGCAGCCAAATCCAGCGCTCTTCGCCTTGTTGGCCGGGGTTGGCATTGTAAGGGCTGCGGTTGGTGGCTGACTTGAAGTAATGATTGCCAAAGCCGCCATTGCCGCCTTTAACAATACGCACGCGGTCACCGGCTTTGCCCAAATCAGCAATCAAGGTTTCATTGTCTTCTTCATAGACTTCAGTGCCGGCTGGAACTTTTAGCACGATATCGTCGGTCGATGCGCCAGCGCGCAAGCGGCCCATACCGTGCCCAGCGGTGCGAACTTTGAAATGCTGCTGGTAGCGATAGTCAATCAGCGTGTTGAGGTCGTTAGCCGCCTCCACCCACACGTCGCCGCCTTTGCCACCATCGCCGCCATCTGGCCCGCCAAATTCAATGAATTTTTCACGGCGGAACGACACGGCTCCCGCACCTCCATCTCCGGCGCGGACATAAATTTTTGCTTCATCAAGAAATTTCATGTGCCAGCTCATAGTCGCAAGAATGGGTTTCGCCAAGCTCTCTCAAAATTAACGTGAAATTAACTCTTTGGCGCTTGGAAGGGGCGACAATAATGATCAGTATACTACCTTAGTATCGCCACATTTAGGCAGTCTACCCGCGTCTTCCCCCAGACATCGGCGGTTTGTGGTTTAAACTTTCAAGTATACTTGAGAGATGGTCCGTTGTTATGAGTAAAGTAAAGGAATAATTATGAAGATTAAATTGGTAACTACACTTGCAGCTGCATTATGTTCTGTAGCAATACTTTCAACAAGCGTTGAAGCTGGCGCGCGCATTTCTAAAGTGCAGAATGGCGCTGTAATTTCGATGATCAAGGCGCAAGCGCCAGCTTATGGTGTGCCCACATGGTTTGCATTGCGTATCGCAAAGATAGAATCTGGCTATAACCCATCGGTGCGTGGAGCAGCCGGTGAATATGGGGTCTTCCAAATGAAATGCGCAACGGCGCGTGGTGTTGGGTTCAAGGGCAACTGCAGCCAGTTGCTGAATGCTGCGACCAATATCAAATTTGGTCTGAAGCATTTGCAAATCGCAGTGAAAACGTCGCGCGGAAATTTGAAGTTAGCAGCTTCGAAGCACAATGGGGGGCTTGGACGCAAGAGCCTCGTTCCACACTATGTTGCCATGGTGTTTTAATATTAGGCAAATTTAGTGTAGATGATGCCCGCGCAAGCGGGCATTATTTTTTGTTAAGTGCCATGTTGGTCACAGGAACTTCCTTGCCTTGGGCTTTAGAATAATTACTGCATCGTGCAGTTTCAACAAATCCGAATTTTGATAAAATGCGGCCAGAAGCAGGGTTGTCGTTGTGATAGCAGGCAACCATTTTGGTGATGTGGGCAGCTGTGAAAGCATGTTCGATCATTGCATAAACTGTCTCAGACATGATGCCATTGCCCCAATAGTTTTCAGACAGCCAATATCCGAGTTCGGCGTCATCCTTTTCTGCACTGTAGAGATAGCTGATTGCACCGATCAGTAGTTTCTTGTCGGATTTTAAAGTAATAGCAGCTGATTTTGAACGCGCATTTAGCGTGGTTGCGAACTGCACATATTCTTCCGCATCGCTCAACTGGTAGGGGAAAGGAATGCGCGCCGTGTTGCGCACAATGTTGTAATTTGCAAATTCACGCACCAACGCATCGCAATCGGTCAATTGCAAGGGCCGCAGGATGAGCCTCGATGTTTCTATGATCATGGCTGCCATGTTTCGCGCGTTAGCTGCATTTTTACAACTGGTACGTCTTTACCTTGCGCTTCTGAGAAATTCATTTCTTCATGGGTTTCACGAAATCCAAGTTTTCGCAAGATGCGGCCAGAGCTTGGGTTGTCTTTGTGGTAGCCTGAATGAAGCTTTGTAAAATCTGTGTGGGCAAAGAAATAGTGAACCAGTGCAGTTGCAGCTTCTGTCATCAGCCCCATGTGCCAGCAACATTCCCGTAACCAATAGCCAAATTCGATTTTGCCATCAGCGCCACTGCTTTCATATCCCACAAAACCGATGAGTTCATCGGGAGCGCATTTGAAAGTTATTGCACAGATCATTGAATTGCTTGAAAAGCTTCGCTGCAAGTTTATGAAATATACAGCGTGATCCAGCGTGTAGGGATAAGGCACACGCGCTAGATTTTTTGCAACATTATAGTTGTTTAATCCAAGCACAATTGTGGGCGCATCCTCATCTCTGAGGGCACGTATTTGTAATCTCTTTGTCTCGATTTCCATGATTGTTGTTCCAAAACAAAACGGAGAGGTGGTTGCCCATCTCTCCGTTCAATTTTGAACTGCCAAACCCGAGACGGGGTGGCAGATATTTCTCTGCCTTTATTCTGCTGCCTTCATCGGCAAAACGGAAACAAGTTGCTTGTTTTCCTTGGTTTTGCGGAAGTTTACAGTGCCAGCGATCTTTGCAAAAATTGTATGGTCGCGGCCAATGCCAACACCTGAACCTACGTGCCACTGGGTGCCACGTTGGCGCAGAATGATGTTGCCAGCGATAACGCTTTCGCCACCAAAACATTTCACGCCAAGACGCTTGCCCGCTGAGTCGCGGCCGTTGCGGGATGAACCACCTGCTTTTTTATGTGCCATGAGATTTCTCCTGCCTTAACTTATGAACGAGCTTTATCGGTTTTAGCACGAGGGGCTTTACCTGCCATCAATTCTTTGGCTTGCTCAATCCACTCTTCACGGGCAACGCGGCCCTTCTGCTTAATATCAGCTTCAATGCGGGTTACATCATCTGGTGTCCACGCAGCGATTTGAGCAAATGTCGTAATGCCCATGTCAGTCAAAGCTGCATAAATCTTTGGACCAATGCCACCGATCAATGAAATGTCATCTGCGCCTACGGCACCAGTTGCAGCGGCAAGCGCTACTGGAGCAGCTGCCTTGACTTTCACTTCTGCTTTTTTGCCGGTTGGCTTTGCGCCGCCTGTGAGAATTTCAGTGATGATCACCGAAGTCAAATCCTGACGATGACCGTTGCGCCGGCGATAATGCTTACGGCGACGCTTCTTGAAAATGATCAAATGAGGCCCACGGGCCTGCTTTTCAATCTGGCCAACAACTGTAGCGCCTTCAATGAAAGGTGCGCCCACATGCACGGCACCATCGCCTGTGACCATGAGAACATTGGTGAAATTGATGTGATCGCCAGCTTCGCCTTCGAGCTTTTCGATCAGAATTTTATCGTTTGCGGCAACGCGATATTGCTTGCCGCCTGTCTTGATGACTGCGTACATAATAAACTACCTTTTTCCGCACCCTTTGGCGCTTCTCCTAAACCCTTGAAAGAAGAAGACTTTTATGAATGTTCCGAGAAACCTTATGGGTTGCCGGGGGCAGCGCATGAATATCCGTCAAGACCTTATGCCAAGCCAGATGGCGGGCTTCTAGGGTGGAGACGGCTTTGAGTCAAGGGTATGGGATGATGTAGCCCTGCTTGACTTAACTTTAAGCTACCTATTGTTTTCTTCAAGTTCCGACCAAAAGGGGATGCGTTTAGTTTGGCCCGGCCAAGGAGTAACGTTCCAGCCTTCAAATTCCCGCTTAAAATAGTCGTTCAGATTGGTTCCATAATAAATTGTGTCCGACCCATAAACAGAGAACACAGGGTTATCTTCCTCGGATGGCGTTTCAGGCAAAAAACGGTGCCCCACTAACGGTATCAATTTCGGTGCCAGAGAAACCATCTCTCGCAATAACTCACTGCGAATTTCTGGCTTTTCTGGGCGTTCTCCCCATGTGGGCAACCACAGTTGATTGACTTTGACGTCAAAGAGTAGCGATTCCAAAGGCCACGCCACGGCGCTTTTGATAGCAGCTTCGTCAAACCAGTCATGTCCCTTAGTGGGTCGCTTTTCTTTGAGCAAATCTACAAGATCGGGTGGGAAAATGAAGTCAAACTTCACTTGAATCTGTTCCAACTGAGCTTGCGTGTATCCTGTGGTCCACGGCATAAAAATCGCTACCTCTTTAGCAAACCAATCACCCGGTTCACTTCGCCGCCAAAAATCAGCACCAAGGCTGCTTGATAGATGAAAAACATGGCTGCAAACAGGCCTGACAGAGAAGCGTAAGTTGAGGCAAAGGAATTGAAGTTTTGCAAATAGAGCGAAAAGGCCGCTGACAGGCCGATCCACACTAAAACTGTCAGAAGAACGCCAGGCAGCAGGTGGCGCAAGGGCAGGGATTGCGCCGGCAATAGGCGGTGGGCAAAGAGCAGGCCGGAAAATAACAGCAACGTGGCGATGGGATAGCGCAAATGATCGAGCGAGGCGAAATTGGCCAATTGCGAAGGGGCGTATGCGGCAATCACGTTAAAAGCTACTGGATAAACCACAATAAGCAGAGCCACGATCAATAATAAAATGGCTGCGCCAATGATGAACAGCACGTTTTGCAAATAGAGAAACCAGAAGGGCCTTTTGTCTTGCAGATCATAAGCGCGGTTAAGGCCAACGCGCACTGAATCAACGCCACCCATAGCGCTCCAAATGGTGAGGAGTGCTGAAACACTTAGAAGTCCGGTGCGCGGCACTGTGAGAATGGCGCGGATCTCTCCGCTGATTGGTTTGACCAATTGTTCAGGAGCTACACCCAATAAAAAATTCACAATTTGTTCGGCCAATTCTGCACTGCCAAAAAATCCTGCCAAGGTTGTTAAGAAAATTAAGAAAGGAAAAATTGAAAACACAATTCTAAAAGCAATATTGCCGGCCAAAGGAATTGCCTCGTCAGCAAACAGGCGCTTGAGCGCTTTGCCGAAGAGTGCCAAGACTGAATTACTTTTCTCTTTCATGCAGTCATCCTATTGGAATTGCTTGTATATGGCCACTGTTGCTGCAAAATCAAAGCTGATAGCTGCTGTTCCAGCAGTTTTCGTAGTTTTGTGGGCCACTGGCTTTGTGGTTTCCAAGCTTTCGGTTGGCCATGTTGGGCCGCTTTGGTTTTTAAGTTTGCGCTTTCCCATTGCAGCGGTTTTTATGCTGGGTGTGGCTTTTCAGCAAAAGGCTGCGTGGCCAAATGCAAAGCACGCTCTTCATGCTGCGGTTGCTGGGGCGTTTTTGCATGGATTTTATTTGGGGCCAATTTATTGGGCGGTGACAGAAGGATTGCCAGCAGGGGTTGGTGCTTTGATCGTGGGCCTCCAACCCTTGCTCACTGCTTTTATGGCGGCACTGATATTAGGTGAGGTGATTTATCCACGCCATTGGCTTGGGCTTGTTGTGGGGTTGCTTGGTGTTGGATTGGTAGTATGGCCCAAACTAATTTTTACCCATGTAGGTGGAATTACGCCACTGACAGCTTCGTGCGCTTTGTTTGGTGCCTTTGCCATATCATTTGGCACCGTTTACCAAAAACGATTTGCCACCGGCCTGCATTTGGCCACAGGTGGCTTTTGGCAATATGTGGGTGGCAGCCTCGTTGTAGGTCTAGCCACACTTATCATGGGTGATTTTCAATTTGACTATAGTTTAGAAGCGTGGAGCGCCTTGGTTTGGGCGGTTCTTGTGATCTCAATTGGGGCAATCACATTGCTTATGATTTTAATTCGCGAAGGCGAAGTTTCGCGGGTGTCGAGCCTGATTTATTTGGTGCCAGCGGTTGCGGCACTTATGGCTTATGTGATGTTTGATGAAAGACTGCTCTTCATTCAAATCATCGGCATGGCCGTTTGTGCGGCGGCGGTGTTAATTGTCAATCGTTCAGCGCCTGGTAAAATAGAGGCCCGCGACTAGAATTATGATGGCAACAAATTGCAAACCCACGCGCCAGCGCATGAACATTTGTGATTTATTGGCGGAGCCACCGCGCATCATGTTCCACAGGCCTAAAAGCAAAACGATAAAAACCGCAGCCAGAGACAGTGGCACCAAATAATCAAATATAGTCATTGGTCAGATATCCTGTTCACAAATCGGTCCATCAGGCCTTGCGGCAAAATTCTTCGCGCGAGACCCATAATGTAAGTTGGGGTGGTTACATAGTAATGGGCTTTGGCACGCTTTGATTCAAGCGCATGGATGAGTTTTTCGAGCACAGCTTGCGGCGGCAATTTGAAGCGGTTGGAACCGCCTTTGCCAAGTCTGGCGCGCTGCTTGGCATAAGCCTCTTGGTAATGCGATTTTTCAATATTTATATTACGATCAAAATTCTTGAGTGAGGTTTCAACAAATTTGCTGGTTATGGGGCCAGGCTCAATTGTGGAAACCTGAATGCCGCTGCCCCGCAATTCCAGCCGCATGGTATCTGTCAAAGCTTCAAGTGCAAATTTGGAGGCATTATAAGCGCCACGCCATTTGAGGGCGACGATGCCGAGCACCGATGAGATGTTCACGATGCGGCCTTCGCCATTGGCCCGCAGCATGGGCAAGCATAGCACTGTGAGCTCATGCCAGCCAAAGAAATTGGCAGCGAATTCAGCTTCCAAAACTGGGCGCGACAAATCTTCCACGGCACCGGGCTGGCCATATGCCCCGTTATTGACCAGTGCGAAAAGTTTGCCGTCCAAGCGCTTTTCCACTTCGGCAGCACAGGCTTTCACCGAGGCGCTGTGGGTATAATCCATGATGAGAACTTCGAGGCCTTCTGCCTCCAAGCGCTTGGCATCTTCCATGTTTCGCACGGTGGCTAACACGCGGTAGTTGCGGGCTTGCAAGTCTTTGGCAAAAGCATAGCCAATGCCAGAGGAGCAGCCAGTTATTAAAACGGTTTTTGGTGTCATGGATTCCTGCCGCAATTGAGCCTATTTTTTAACGTCTAGCTGGACTGGAAGTTTTCGCAAGTTGTTAAGAATTTGCAGCTAAAGGTTAACGGCATGACTAGGATTAGAACATGGGTTTTGTTTGGTGCTGCGCTGGTTTGCAGCAGTGCTGCCGCATTGGCTGATGACCCGGTTTCACTGGGCACCTTCGATGATTGGGAGAGTTTCACCTATCAAGCCTCGGGTGCGCCAGTGTGTTACATCTATTCTGTGCCGAAAAAATCGGATGCCGCAAAAAAAGTAAAACGCGATCCGATCTATTTTTTGGTCACGCATTTTTCAGGTCGCAAAATTCACAATCAAGTGTCCACGATCATTGGCTATCCGTTCAAGGAATCTTCCACAGTTACCGTAAAAGTGGATGAGACTGCTTTTGAACTTTACACCAATGGCGATGTGGCCTGGGCGGCAGCGCCCGAAACCGAAGAGCAAATTGTAAACGCCATGAAAACTGGCTCGTCGCTTTCAGTCACTGGCACCAGCTGGAAAGGCACTGAGACCACTGATACTTATTCTCTGGCGGGCGTTTCCAAAGCGATGGACAAGATCGACAGCGCTTGCAAATAAGGTTGTTATGATTTCTCGCATTGCCCTTGTTATTTTATTTTATGCGCTGGTTTCTATTGCTCCAGCGCAAGCAGAATGCCGCAATTTAGTTTCGGCAGGTCGGTCATATACTGCCTGTAGCATTGATGTGCAAACGCAGAAACTGGGCCTCTATAATATCAACCCAGAGGGCAGGCCTTATGGTGATTTTTCGAGTTTGATTGACCAGTTTTCCAGCGAAAACAAAACCCTCACCTTTGCGATGAATGCAGGCATGTTTGATCAGAACTTGAAGGCCATTGGCCTTTATGTGGAAAACGGCAAGCAGCTTAAAAAGCTCAACCGCCGCAATGGTGCTGGCAATTTTCACTTAAAACCCAATGGCGTGTTTTTTGTGAAAGGCGAAAAGGCTGGCGTGATGGAAACGGAAGCTTTTGCCAAATCTGGCATTAAGCCTGATCTAGCATCGCAAAGCGGGCCGATGTTGGTGATTAAAGGTGGTATTCACCCGAAGATTTCCGCCTCGGGCACCTCGCGCAAGGTTCGCAATGGGGTGGGCATGGTGGATGATCACACCTTAGTGTTTGTGATTTCCAACGGGCCAGTCACGTTTTTTGAATTTGCAACACTGTTCCAAGGTGAACTTGGGTGCGACAATGCTTTGTTTTTGGATGGTTCGATTTCGGCTTTATTCAGTTCTGAGCTGGGACGGCAAGATGGATTTTTACCCATCGGCCCTATAGTAGGCTCTTATGAAATGCGCTAAGGCAGCGCCATGACAACGCTTTTTCAAACCGCCATTCCGCTGGCCGCCAGCTATATTCCAAATGATACGCGCACCACTTTGATGGGGCTTTCGCGTGAAGACCTTGCTGCAATTTTAGAACGCGTGGGTGTTCCTGAGAAACAGCGCAAAATGCGGATGCGCCAATTGTGGCATTGGATTTATCAGCGCGGGGTTTTTGACTTTGCCGATATGACCGATGTGTCGAAAGAGCTTCGTGCCAAGCTGGAGGATGTTTTTGTGATCGGCCGCCCCGAAGTAGTGACCGAGCAAATCTCATCCGATGGCACACGCAAATGGCTGCTGCGTTTGGCCCCTGATGAAAGAGGTGCGCGCCATGAGGTGGAAACGGTTTATATTCCCGAAGAAGATCGCGGAACACTTTGCATTTCGTCACAAGTGGGTTGCACTCTAACCTGCAGCTTCTGCCACACGGGAACGCAAAAGCTGGTGCGTAATTTAACGGCTGGTGAAATCGTTGGTCAAATTATGCTGGCGCGTGACCGCATTAAAGATTGGCCGGATGATATTACCGCCAACCCTAAGCCACCTTCATCAGGGCGCTACATTACCAATGTGGTTTTGATGGGCATGGGCGAACCTTTGTATAATTTCGACAATGTGAAAACGGCCATTAACATTGCTGCTGATGGTGAAGGCTTGTCGCTATCCAAACGCCGCATCACGCTTTCAACCTCTGGCGTGGTGCCAGAGATTGTGCGGGCAGGCGCAGAGATTGGTTCAGCATTGGCGATTTCTTTGCATGGCACTACTGATGAAATTCGCAACAAGCTGGTGCCGCTCAACAAGAAATATCCGATAGCGGAATTGTTAGAAGCCTGCCGCAATTACCCTGGAGTTTCCAACGCCAAGCGCATTACCTTTGAATATGTGATGCTCAAAGACGTGAACGACACCGTGGCCGATGCCAAGCGCTTGGTGAAATTGCTGGCGGGCATTCCCGCCAAAGTGAATCTCATCCCGTTCAACCCATGGCCTGGCACCGCCTATGAATGTTCAACCTGGGACACCATCGAAAACTTCTCTGAGATTTTAAACAATGCCGGATATGCAAGCCCGGTACGAACGCCAAGAGGCCGCGATATCATGGCCGCCTGCGGGCAATTGAAAAGCGAGAGCATGAAGGTTAGGGCGAGTGAGAGGGATGCAATGAATAAGGTGGCAATATCATAAATGTATTTGATGTATGTTGATGAGAGCGGCGATCCGGGGCTCCTAAATTCACCAACGCAATATTTCGTTCTAAGTGGACTAGTTGTTCACGAACTGAGATGGCGTGAGGTTATTGATCAGATATTGGCTTTTAGAAAGCGCATGAAGTCAACCTATGGACTTGGTGTTCGCGATGAAATTCATGCTGCTGAATTTGTTCGTAGCAGTGGATCCATCAATTTACCCAGAAATCATCGCTATCTTATTCTAAGGCATTTTGCTGCAGAACTAGCAAGAATGAACTGGCTGTCCGTAACAAACGTAGTGGTCGATAAAACAGGAAAGCCAGCTAATTATGATGTCTTCGATAATGCTTGGAAAGTGTTATTTCAAAGATTTGAAAACACGCTTGCTTATCGAAATTTCCCCGGTCCACAAAATCCAGACGATTTAGGAATTGTAATTTGTGATGATACCAATGGTGGCAAACTTTCTAAGTTGATGAGAAAGATGGGGAGTTACAATCCAATTCCCAATCAAACCCAAATGGGCCCGGGATATCGAAATATTCCCATAAGAAAAGTAATAGAAGACCCCAACCTGAGAGATTCTAAGAATAGCCACCCTATACAGGCCGCCGATCTTTGCGCCTATCTACTATTTCAACATCTTAAACCCAATGGTTTTATGAGAAAAGTAGGAGGCCAGAATACGTTCAAATTACTAGAGCCCATATTAAACAAACGAGCCAGCAACAAAAACTCAATGGGAATAGTGATGATTTAAAAAGGGTGGGGGAGCTCTCGCTCCCCCGGAGAAATCCTACTTACCGGGAAGAGCCCGCTTTCAGATTTCCAACTAAATATAAGGCCAGAGTTCAAAAAAGTCCATAAAAACTTGACTTTTTATAGTGTTTTGGAGTTGTTCAAAACTTACGAATCAAATCAGAGAGTTATGCCCCATGTCCAAAAAAATCAATAAAGTCGTACTCGCTTATTCTGGCGGTCTTGATACGTCGATCATCCTCAAATGGTTGCAGACTGAATATGGCGCTGAGGTTGTAACCTTCACGGCTGATCTTGGTCAGGGTGGCGAGCTGGAACCGGCCCGCAAGAAGGCCGAGCTGATGGGCATTAAAAACATCTATGTGGAAGATGTGCGCGAAGAATTTGTGCGTGATTTTGTGTTCCCAATGTTCCGC
Source organism: Hyphomicrobiales bacterium (assembly GCA_031385245.1). Lineage (GTDB taxonomy): Bacteria > Pseudomonadota > Alphaproteobacteria > Rhizobiales > Aestuariivirgaceae > Aestuariivirga. The sequence continues at coordinate 27,298 of JANNBH010000088.1, forward strand.
GCCAATGCTCTATATGAAGGCGTTTATTTATTGGGCACATCCATCGCGCGGCCTTTGATAGCCAAGCGTTTGATTGAGATTGCCGCCGAAACTGGCGCTGATGCCATTGCCCATGGTGCTACAGGTAAAGGCAATGACCAGGTGCGCTTTGAACTCACGGCCTATGCTCTCAATCCCGATATTAAAGTCATAGCACCTTGGCGTGAATGGGAATTTAAGAGCCGCACGGATTTGATTAGTTTTGCTGAAGCCCACCAAATTCCCGTGGCCTTAGATAAGCGTGGTGACGCGCCATTTTCAGTGGATGCGAATTTATTGCATTCATCCTCCGAAGGCAAAGTGTTGGAAGACCCATGGGTGGAAGCACCACCTTATGTGTATCAACGAACCATTGCACCAGAAGATGCGCCGGATACGCCGACTTACATTCATGTTGAATTCAAGAATGGCGATCCGGTGGCAATTGATGGCAAGGCCATGTCACCGGCCACACTGCTCACGGCGCTTAATCAGCTCGGCCATGACAATGGCATTGGGCGCTTGGATTTGGTTGAGAACCGGTTTGTTGGCATGAAATCGCGTGGGATTTATGAAACACCGGGCGGCAGCATTTTGCTGGTGGCGCATCGTGCGATGGAGTCACTCACTTTAGACCGTGAGGCCGCACATCTCAAAGATTCGTTCATGCCGCGCTATGCCGAGTTGATTTATTACGGCTTCTGGTATGCGCCGGAGCGCGAAATGCTGCAGGCGATGATTGATAAAAGCCAAGAGCATGTGGAAGGCACGGTTCGCTTGAAACTTTATAAGGGCAATGTGATTGTGGTGGGCCGCAAATCGGTGAAGTCACTCTATTCCAATGAGTTGGTGACGTTTGAAGATGATCGCGGTGCTTATGACCAGAAGGATGCGGCAGGGTTTATTCGCTTGAATGCGTTGCGCTTACGCACGTTGGCTGCAAGGAAGCGGAACATTTAAAATATATAAGGCCAGAAGGTGAGTATGCCGATGGCTGCCGCACCCAAAGCGGCGGCCAATACAGCGCCTGCCGCAATGTCTTTGGCATGGCCGATGAGCGGGTGTTGATCCTTGGTCACAGCATCGGCAAGAAACTCAATTGCGGTGTTCATGGTTTCGGCGGTGATCACCATGGCGATGGCCGCAATTAACCAGCGCCAATCCTCGCGGGTGATATTGAAATACAGGCCCAGCAGAATAATTGTAGAGGCGGCACTTAATTGAAACCACAAAGCGTGTTGGGTTTTTATGGCGTGGGCCAAGCCTGCAATTGCAAAGCCAAAGGCTTTGATGCGATCACCCACACTGAATCCGCGCCCGTCCATTATGCCAGTGCCTGAAGTTCTTTCAAAATGGCTTCGCCCATTTCGGATGTGTTGGTGTTGGCAGGAATGTCGCCAGCGATATCTTTGGTACGAAGGCCCTTGGCCAGAACGGCTGAGATGGCTTGATCTAATTTATCTGCCCATTCGCCCATGCCAAAGGAATAACGCAGGCACATGCCAAAGCTTGCAATCATGGCGATGGGATTGGCGGCACCGGTTCCAGAAATATCAGGAGCAGAGCCATGTACAGGCTCATACAAAGCTTTGCGGCGCTTGGTTTTTGGATCGGGAGCACCGAGCGAGGCTGAGGGCAACATGCCGAGTGAGCCTGTGAGCATGGCGGCCACATCCGACAAGATATCGCCAAATAGATTGTCAGTTACAATCACATCATATTGCTTAGGCCAACGCACGAGTTGCATGGCGCAATTATCAGCCAGCACATGCTCAAGCTGCGCGTCCTTATATTCTGTGGCGTGAATGCGCGACACAATTTCGTGCCAGAGCACACCGGTTTTCATCACGTTGCGTTTTTCAGCTGATGACACTTTGTTCTTGCGAGTCTTAGCAAGTTCAAAAGCCACGCGGGTGATGCGTTCAATTTCAAACGTATCATAAACTTGCGTATCAATGCCACGTTTTTGG
>JANNBH010000009.1:0-8105 GCA_031385245.1 Hyphomicrobiales bacterium
CTTTTGGCAAGTCAAATGTGATACATGCAGCCGTAGCAAACGGTGGTATGGCTGAGAAATTGCTGGATTATGCGCGAAAACTCGCGCAGTACGACAGTTTAAGCGTTACAGGATTGGGATTACAGACGGTAGCATGAGCGATATTAACGATAGCAACGAAAAGCCAAGTGCAGCACGCACAGGCGGAAATACGTTAAGCCTGAAGCGCCCTTCGGTTGAACAATCGAAGGTGAAGCAGAATTTTGCCCATGGCCGCACCAAAACTGTGGTGGTGGAAACCAAGCGCAAGCGTTTTGGCGAAGATCGTCCCACAGCACCTGTGGCTGCTCCAGTACCCGCTGCTGCTGTAACTCAGGCTGCGCCGAGTGCTGCACCTGCTGCAGAGAAACCGAAGTTTCAAGCATCGCCGCGTGTTGCGGAGCCTGCTACACAGCGCCCTGTAACTCCTCCCGCACCTGCAAGGCCTGGTGTGGTTCTCCGCACCTTATCTGCTGATGAACGCGAAGCGCGTGAACGCGCTTTGGCTGGTTCTAAAGTGCGTGAAGCAGAAGAACGCAAACGCCAAGTTGAAGATGCAATTCATCGCAAAGCTCAAGAAGAACAAGAAGCCATTGACCGTGCTGCCGCTGCAAAGCGCAAAGCAGAAGATGACCTTCGCCACAAGGCTGATGATGATGGCAAGCGCAAGGCTGAGGAAGCTGTAAAAAAGCTTGCGCCAAAATCAACAGCACCTTCGAGTGCTACATTGCGCTCTAATAATGAAGATGAAGGTGAGCAACGTTCCAAAGCTCCCTTACGGACATTTGGCGGGGTTATTAAGCGCGAAGTTAAAGTGCCTGCTCCAGTTCGCACCAAGGCTGAAGCTGATAAGCGCCGTGGCAAACTTACATTGGCTACAGTTGGCAGTGAAGAAGAAGGTGACCGCGTTCGCTCTGTTGCTGCTTTCAAGCGCCGCACTGAACGCCTCAAAAAACAAGCACAAGGCTTCACCAAACCTACCGAAAAAATGTCGCGTGACATTGTAATTCCTGATGCGATTACCATTCAGGAATTGGCAAACCGCATGGCCGAACGCGCTGTGGATATTATCCGCATGTTGATGAAGCAAGGCCAGATGCACACGATCAATGATCTGATCGATGCTGATACGGCACAGATTATCGCTGAAGAAATGGGCCACAAAGTGCGCCGCGTTTCCGAAGCCGACGTTGTGGACAGCTTGGGTGTTGATGATGATATAGATGGCTCACAATTGCCGCGTCCACCTGTGGTCACCATCATGGGCCACGTGGACCATGGTAAAACATCGCTGCTTGATGCTATTCGCAAAACTAACGTTGTGACTGGTGAAGCTGGCGGCATTACGCAGCATATCGGTGCTTACCAAGTTAAAACTGATAATGGTTTTGTGACGTTTATTGATACACCAGGCCACGAGGCATTTACATCTATGCGGGCACGCGGTGCTAAAGCAACTGACATTGTTGTTCTTGTTGTTGCCGCTGATGATGGTGTGATGCCGCAAACTGTGGAAGCGATTTCACATGCACGTGCTGCTGGTGTTCCCATCATTGTGGCGATCAATAAGATCGACAAACAATCTGCCAATCCAACGCGGGTTCGCACTGATTTGCTGCAGCATGAAATTGTTGTGGAATCTATGGGTGGCGACACTATGGATGTGGAAGTTTCTGCTCAAAAGGGCACGAACCTCGACAAATTGCTGGAAGCAATTTTGCTGCAAGCTGAAGTTCTCAATCTCAAAGCCAATCCAAACCGCGAAGCTTCTGGCCTTGTGGTGGAAGCGCAGCTTGATAAGGGCCGTGGTCCGGTTGCCACTGTTCTGGTGCAGCGCGGCACGTTGAAATTGGGTGATTTGTTTGTGGCTGGATCCGCTTGGGGCCGGGTTCGTGCTTTGGTCAATGATAAGGGTGAGCACGTTAAAACTGCTGGCCCATCTGCTCCTGTAGAAGTGCTTGGTTTGAATTCTGCTCCTGAAGCTGGTGACAGATTCGACGTGGTTGAAAATGAAGCGCGCGCCCGTGAAATTACCGATTATCGTGAGCGCAAGCGCCGCGAGACCCGTGGCACTGGCATGGTGCGTTCTTCACTTGAACAGATGATGAGCCAGCTCAATCAATCAGGCCGTGCGGAATTCCCAGTCTTGGTGAAGGCTGACGTGCAGGGTTCTGCTGAAGCGATTGTTCAGGCACTTGATAAAATCGGCAACGAAGAAATTCGTTCGCGCGTGGTGCATTATGCGGTGGGTGGAATTTCGGAAAGCGATATCAACTTGGCTGCCGCTTCTGGCGCTGTGGTGCTGGGCTTTAACGTGCGTGCCAATGGGCAGGCGCGTGATGCAGCCCAAAAGCAAGGCATCGAAATTCGCTACTACAACATTATTTACGATCTGGTGGATGATATTAAAGCGGCGATGGGTGGCAAGCTTGCTCCTGAAGTGCGCGAAACATTCCTCGGCAATGCGAAGATTCTGGAAGTGTTCAACATCACCAAGGTTGGCAAAGTGGCTGGCTGCATGGTGACCGAAGGCAACGTGCAACGTGGTGCGAAAGTGCGCTTGGTGCGTGATAACGTTGTGGTACATGAAGGCGATCTTTCCACACTGAAGCGCTTCAAAGATGAAGTGAAAGAAGTGCAAAGCGGCCAAGAATGCGGCATGGCATTCGCCAATTACGAAGACATGCGCGCTGGCGATGTGATCGAGTGCTTTAGAGTTGAGAAGGTGCAACGGACGCTGGCGTGAGATAGCATGAACATAATCAATCTTCTGACTTTTGCTGGAATTTACGCTTTATTTGTAATCTCTCCGGGGCCGGGCGTTGCCGCAGTTATTGCTCGTGGAATGGCGCAGGGGACAAGATATGCGGCCCCCTATATTGCGGGCTTTGTGGTTGGCGATTTGATTTGGTTTAGCATCGCTGCATCAGGTTTGGCATTTGTGGCACAGACATTTGCGGTTCTATTTACTGTCATTAAATTTATGGGCTGTGCATACTTGGTTTTTATTGCTTACAAGTTATGGACTTCGCCAATTAAAGAGTTATCTATCGCTTCTGCAGGTGAGACGGTGAATGGGTGGAATAGCTTCTTTGGATCAATTGCGATCGCGTTGAGCAACCCAAAAGTTATAGTCTTCTTCATGTCAATCTTGCCCCTGATCGTCGATATGAGACAAGTGACTGGCTATGCTGCATTCGAAATCTTGGTTGTAATAGTAATGGTGTTTGCACCACTTCAATTTTCAGTTCTCTATGGCGCAAAACAATTACGGAGATTATTTCGTACCCAGCAATCAGTGCGACGCTTGAATAGAACTACAGCGGGAGTCATGTTGGCAACTGCAGGGGCAATTGCGTCTCGCCCCTAGTTCATCATGGCAAACAAACTAACCATAACCTTAAGTCTCTCCCATGTCACTTTCATCGTTAGCGATCTCGGCAAGATGACTCGCATCATCTTGGATGTACTTGGCGGCCACGAAGTTTATGCTTCGGGTGCCAAACAACATTCCATCTCGCCTGAAAAATTCTTTGATGTTGGTGGATTGTGGATTGCTATCATGCAGGGTGAACCGCTTCCGACGCGGACTTATAATCATGTGGCCTTCAAAGTCTCTCCTGAGCAATTGGCCAATGCAAAGCTTGCCATCGAAGCCTTGGGTCTCGATGCCCGCGAATCCCGCCCGCGTGTTTCTGGCGAAGGGCAATCGCTTTATTTTTATGATTATGATAATCATTTGTTTGAATTGCACAGTGGCACGCTTGAAGAGCGGTTGGCTTCTTATAAAAAATTGGACGAACACCTATAATGGCTCATTCTTCTGCCCCCTCGCAACGGATGCTTCGTGCTGGCGAACTTATTCGCCATGCTCTGGCTGAGATTTTTTTGCGCGGCGAAACTAATGATCCTGAATTGGGCAAATTGACGCCGACGATTGTTGAAGTGCAAATTTCGCCTGACCTGAAAATCGCTACAGCTTTTGTGCGAACCTTGATTATGGGACAGGACGAACAATTGCTGGCAGCGCTGAAGCGCAACCGCAAATATATTCGCATGTTGATGACCCCACGGTTGGCCATGAAATACATGCCTGATATTCGATTTCGAATCGATACATCGTTGGATTACGCCGGCAAAATTGATACTATTTTGCGGAGTCCCGTAGTAAAACGTGACATCGAGAGCCAAGATTGAAAAAGCGCGGCAAGCCGGTTCATGGCTGGGTGGTTTTTGATAAGCCTTTGAACATGACGTCCACACAAGCTGTGGGCAAAATTCGTTGGCTTTTTGATGCTGAAAAAGCAGGCCATGGCGGCACATTGGATCCACTCGCTACTGGTTTGTTACCAATTGCATTGGGAGAGGCCACCAAAACTGTACAATGGGCCATGGATGGGCGCAAAACCTATCAGTTTCGGATTCAATGGGGTGCAGAGACTGAGACGGATGATTTGGAAGGTGCCATTACCGCGCAATCAGATCAAAGACCTGAGATTTCAAGTATTGAATCGATACTAATTAAGTTTTTAGGCGAAATCACCCAGGTTCCGCCAATTTATTCCGCGCTCAAAATTGATGGTGAGCGGGCTTATGATTTAGCCCGCGCAGGCGAAAAGCCGGAAATGACGCCGCGCCAGGTGATGATTGAGGAGTTGCGCTTGCTCGATGCTTCAAACTTCGACTATGCGGATTTTGAAACAGTGTGTGGTAAGGGTACTTACATTCGGGCTTTAGCGCGCGATATTGGCCGCGCACTGGGTTGCTTTGGCCACCTCACTCTGCTGCGGCGCACCCAAGTTGGGGCATTTGGTGAAAAAGATATGATTTCGCTGGAAATGCTCGAAGAATTGCGCCATAGACCCGACCACGAGGGCGCTCTTAACGGGGCGCTTCGTTCTATTGTGACCGTGCTGGACGGCATCCCGGCACTGGCCGTAATGGATCAGGACGCTGCAAAATTGCGGCAAGGCCAACAGGTTTTGCTACGCGGAGCGAATGCTCCCGTCAGTTGCGACGCGGTTCTGGTGAACCATGATGGCAGACCCCTCGGGATCTGCGAAATATCTCAGGGTTCATTAAAAACCAAAAGACTGTTCAACCTTTAACCGATGTCCGGAGAATAGACATGACTATGACTGCAGAGGGCAAAGTTGCTCTCGTTAAAGAATATGCGACCAAAGCTGACGACACTGGCTCACCTGAAGTTCAGGTTGCTATTCTCACCACGCGCATTATTTATCTGACTGAACATTTCAAGACCCACAAAAAGGATAATCATTCCCGCCGTGGTCTATTGAGAATGGTGGCCAAGCGCCGCAGCTTGCTCGATTATTTGAAGAGCAAGGATGACGCGCGTTATCAAGCGTTGATTAAGCGTTTGGAAATCCGCCGCTAACATTACACAATTTCCGAAGGCCCTCATCCGGCCTTCGGCCACCTTCCCCCGATGGGGGAAGGGCGAGAATTCTACCCTTCCCCCATCGGGGGAAGGTGCCCAAAGGGCGGATGAGGGCACTTTGACGCATAATACATACGAGCGAGGCGGATCACCGATCTGCCGCTTTCGCGTCCCCGAAAATTGATGTTGGCAATAGGGCTGGCAGCATGGTGGTTCAAAGGGGATGTCGTCCGATGGTGATAAGTGGCGACGAAGGACCAAAAGGAAAAGATGAATGTTTAAAATTGACGTTGAAGAAATCCAATGGGCAGGCCGCACCCTTCGTATCGAAACGGGCCGCATTGCCCGCCAAGCAGACGCTGCAATCCTGGTCACCTACGGTGAAACCACTGTTCTCGGCACCGCCGTTGCCGCCCGCTCAGAAAAGCCTGGAATTGACTTTTTTCCGCTTACTGTAAATTATCAAGAAAAGACTTATGCCGCTGGCAAAATTCCTGGTGGCTATTTCAAGCGTGAAGGCCGCCCATCAGAAAAAGAAACACTTGTTTCGCGCCTGATTGATCGCCCGATCCGCCCATTATTTCCTGAAGGCTTCCGCGTTGAAACGCAAGTTGTTGCAACTGTGCTTTCATATGACATGGAAAATGACTCAGATATGGTGGCCATGGTGGCTTGCTCTGCTGCGCTTACATTGTCTGGCATTCCTTTCATGGGCCCGGTTGGTGCGTCGCGCGTTGGTTTGATTGATGGCGAATTTGTTCTGAACCCGACGCAAGACCAGATGAAAACATCTGACCTTGATTTGGTGGTTGCTGGAACATCTGATGCTGTTCTCATGGTTGAATCAGAAGCAAAGGAACTCTCGGAAGAGAAAATGCTGGCCGCTGTGATGTTCGGTCATGCTGGCTTCCAACCTGTAATTGATGCGATCATTCGCTTGGCTGAACGTTCATCGCGTGCCGCTCGTGATTTCACGCCACCAGATGAAGAAAAACTTTACAAGGCTGTAAAGAAGGCTGGCGAAAAAGGCGTTCGCGCCGCTTATGCGATTGTTAAAAAAGAAGATCGTCAAGACGCTGTCGCCAAAGTGAAAGAAAAGATTTTGGCATCACTGGTTGATGCTGAAGATGCAAAAGCTCCATCAGCACAAAAAGTGGCTGATGCGTTTAAACATCTTGAAAAAGATGTGGTGCGTAATTCGATTTTGGACACTGGTCTTCGCATTGATGGTCGCGACACGAAAACAGTTCGCGCCATTGTTGCTGAAGCTTCAGTTCTGCCACGCACCCACGGTTCAGCTTTGTTCACACGCGGTGAAACGCAAGCGCTTGTAGTGACCACACTCGGCACTGGTGAAGATGAACAATATGTGGACTCACTCGATGGCATGTTCAAAGCCAAGTTCATGCTGCATTATAACTTCCCTCCCTATTCAGTGGGTGAAGTGGGCCGCATGGGCGCCACTGGCCGCCGCGAAATCGGCCACGGCAAATTGGCTTGGCGCGCTATTCACCCGATGTTGCCATCGGCTGATGAGTTTCCCTACACGATGCGTGTGGTGTCTGAAATCACTGAATCAAATGGTTCATCATCCATGGCTTCGGTGTGCGGCGCTTCACTGGCATTGATGGATGCTGGCGTGCCTTTGAAATCTCCGGTGGCTGGTATTGCCATGGGCTTGATCAAGGAAGGCGAGCGCTTTGCTGTTCTGTCAGATATTCTGGGTGATGAAGATCACTTGGGCGACATGGACTTTAAAGTTGCAGGCACCGCCAATGGCGTTACTGCATTGCAAATGGATATCAAGATCACCGGTATCACCGAAGAGATTATGAAGGTTGCTTTGTGGCAGGCCAAGGATGGCCGCTTGCATATTCTCGAGAAGATGGCCGAAGCTTTGGAAAAAGCCCGCCCGGGTCTTGGTGAACATGCACCGCGCATTGAAACCTTCAAAATTCCGACCGACAAAATCAGGGAAGTGATCGGCACTGGCGGCAAAGTCATCCGCGAAATCGTGGAAAAGACTGGCGCCAAGATCGACATTCAAGATGATGGCACAATCAAAGTTGCATCCTCCTCGGGCGAAGCCATTGCTGCTGCTGTAAAGTGGATTAAGTCAATCACGTCTGAAGCCGAAGTGGGCATGATCTATGACGGCAAGGTTGTGAAGGTTGTCGATTTCGGCGCGTTCATCAACTTCTTTGGCGCCAAAGACGGCCTCGTTCACGTGTCGGAGCTTGCTCCACACCGCGTGAACAAAGTGTCTGACGTTGTGAAGGAGGGCGATGCTGTGAAAGTGAAGCTGCTAGGCTTCGACAACCGCGGCAAAGTGCGCCTCTCGATGAAGCAAGTGGATCAAACCACTGGCGAAGACTTGAGTGCAAAACAGGCGGCTGATGCTCCTGCAGCTGAAGAAGTTCACGGCGAATAATAATCCGTTCACGGATGAATTTAAGGCGTGCAGGAAACTGTACGCCTTTTTATTGTTTCAATCCAAAACTATCGCCGAAAAATCGCTTTATATAGCGCGTGACAATCACATGAGAACCCACTTGGGGCAATGTGGCTCCAAGTGGGAGAGAAACCGTAACCATTCTCCCATTTTCGAGCTCCACATATGTAACTATTGTTTCTTGGCCCTTGGACAAGAGCGGGATCGAGCTTCGAATGATGGTACCACGAACCT
>JANNBH010000046.1:0-21275 GCA_031385245.1 Hyphomicrobiales bacterium
GAACGCTTCTGACCACACCAATTAAGGGGTCCTAATGGCCAAAGAAGAACTGCTGGAGTTTGAAGGCACTGTTGCCGAACTTCTGCCTAACGCAACTTTTCGTGTCGCACTTGATCACAACAAGCACGAAATCATCGCTCACACCTCTGGCAAAATGCGTAAAAACCGCATTCGCGTGCTGGCTGGTGACCGGGTGATGGTGGAAATGACGCCCTATGATTTGACCAAGGGCCGCATCAACTATCGGTTTAAATAATGGTTCTTGACGTCAAGCCCAAACTTGTTCTGGCCAGCGCATCGCCTCGGCGGCTTGCTTTGCTTGACCGGATTGGCTTGGCCCCGGATTTGCTAAATCCTGCCGATGTTGATGAAACCCCACTGCGCCGCGAACCGCCGCGCCGCTTGGCCATAAGATTAGCTGAAGATAAAGCCAAAAAAGCCAAGGATGCGCCACAAGTGAGAGACTTGGGTGAAAATGTATATATTTTAGCCGCTGATACAGTGGTTGGGCTTGGCCGCCGGATTTTGCCCAAGGCTGAAACCTATCAACAGGCGGCTGATTGTTTGACGTTGCTTTCGGGCCGTTCGCACTGGGTTTATTCTGCTGTGTGTTTGCTGGGGCCTAATGGCAAATTATCCACGCGGTGCAGCGAAACCAAAGTGCGCTTTAAGCGCTTTTCGCGCGAGGACCGCGAAAGCTATTTAAAATCTGAAGAGTGGCGCGGCAAGGCCGGCGGCTATGCCATTCAGGGCCGGGCTGAAGCTTTTGTGCGCTATCTTTCTGGCTCGCATTCTGGCGTTATTGGATTGCCGCTTTATGAAACCGTTGTGCTTTTGCAAGGTGCTGGCTTTCCAGTTTACCACACCTGGATGACGCAAATAACAGACGTGATTTAAGCCATGGCTGAGCCTATTATATTTCACCCGCGAAAACCCTGCGCGATTTGCAAAAAGCCATCGCAGCCAAAATTCCATCCCTTCTGCTCTAACCGCTGCGCGCAAATTGATCTCAATCGTTGGTTCGGAGGGAACTATGCAATTCCCGCCGTGGAAAGCGATGATGATGACAGCTCTGGGGCCTAGATCAATCTGAACTTTGACAGAAGAGTCAAAGTTCAGAAAAATTGATCGACCACTGAGACCTAGGGCGATTTTGACTTTTCCATGAAAAGTCAAAACGCTCTAGTAATCCCCTTTAAGAATTAGCCCTTCGCACTGAGCCAATTTTGTGGCTATGGTAGCGCTTACATTGTTATGCACGCCGAAAAGAGCAGCAGGCAATCAATTCAAACACCTCAGGGAGGGGGTATTACAATGGCATCAGCCAATAAGGCTATGACGAAAGACGAGAAATTCGTCATTTTCGCATCATCAACAGGCACCGTTTTCGAATGGTATGATTTTTATCTCTACGCAACATTAGCTCCATTCTTTGCAGCCCTGTTCTTTCCACCGGGCAATCAAACTTGGGCTTTGCTCGGCGCACTTGCGGCTTATGCAGCGGGCTTCTTGGTTCGTCCCTTTGGCGCACTTTTGTTTGGCCGTCTCGGTGATATTTGGGGTCGCAAATATACGTTCCTTGTCACTGTGATGGTGATGGGCGTTGCGACGTTCATGGTGGGCTTATTGCCAACCTATGCCCAGATTGGTGAACTTGCGCCTTGGTTGCTGGTGAGCATCCGCTTGCTGCAAGGCTTGGCACTGGGTGGTGAATATGGTGGTGCTGCAACGTATGTGGCTGAACACTCCCCCAATGGCCGCCGTGGCTATAATACCAGTTGGATTCAAACAACGGCAACACTGGGCTTCTTCTTGGCGCTGCTTGTGATTGGTTTGCTGCGTTACAATATGGACCCTGCCGTTTTCAAAGCTTGGGGCTGGCGCGTTCCATTCTTAGGTTCAGCAATTCTTCTGGCCTTCTCAATTTGGGTGCGTTTGAAGCTTAATGAATCGCCGGTATTTTTGAAAATCAAAGCCGAGGGCAAAGGTTCAACTTCGCCAATTCGTGACTCGTTCTTCAAATACCCAAATAACAAATTTGCTTTGCTTGCCCTCTTGGGTGCAACCATGGGCCAAGGTGTTGTTTGGTACACTGCACAATTCTACGCGCTGTTCTTCATCGGTGGTCCACTGAAAGCCAACTTCGATTCAACATATATTATTGTTGGCACGGCATTGCTCATTGGCACACCCATGTTCATTTTGTTTGGATCACTATCTGATCGCATTGGCCGCTTGAAAATTATTCTTGCGGGCTGTGTTATTGCTGCACTCACTTATTTCCCGATCTATCATAAGCTCGCGGAATTTGTGAACCCAGACTTGGCTAAGTTTGCCGCTGATTCAAAAATTACAATCACTTCTGATCCAGCAAATTGCCACTTCACCATTTTCCCAATCAAGGGTGTGACGGTGGAAGGCGATTGTGATAAGGCCAAGAGCTTGCTCACGTCTAACGGCATTTCATTCACATCTGCGAATGGTGCTGCGGGAAGTGTCGCGACACTTGATATCAATGGCACAAAGGTTGAAGGCTTCTCTGGCTTTGGCTGGTCGAAGGCTTTATCTGAAGCAGGATATCCGCATATGTCAGTGGCTTCTGGTGATGTGACGCTTAGCAAAGAGCAAACAGATGCTTTGGTGGCCGCACAAGCCGCCAAGAAAGCCCCTGATGCTGAGAAGATCATCAATGACGTTCGCAAATCTGCTGATGCCGCCGCCAAGCCTTTGACTGCGACAAACAGCATTGGTGCGCCAACTGTAGGTGCCGATGGTTCGTCAACTGTTTCAGTTGGTGAAATTAAAACATCTTTCGCCAAACCCGAAAACATCAATTACGTGGGTGCCATCGCACTTGTGTCTTTGATGATGGCCTATGTTGGCATGGTTTATGGACCAATTGCAGCCTTCTTGGTTGAATTGTTCCCATCTAACATCCGCTACACGTCTATGTCGCTGCCCTATCATATTGGCAATGGTTGGTTTGGCGGCATGTTGCCATTGTTTGCCACTGCTTATGTGGCTTACACGGGCAATATCTATGCGGGCCTGTGGTATCCAATCATATTTGCTTTGATCACTGCCGTTGTTGGCTTCCTGTTCTTGAAGGAAACCAAGGACGTGGATATCTCTAAAACCTAACATTTAATGAACTTGGAAACCCCGCTTTTCGGCGGGGTTTTTTTTATGCTTTCAGTGGTTGCAAGCACCGCAATGTTTGCCTATACAGCCTCGACAACTTAGGCCCGAGTAGCTCAGTTGGTAGAGCAGCGGATTGAAAATCCGCGTGTCACTGGTTCAATTCCGGTCTCGGGCACCACTCTTTTTAATTGAAATGATTATTGAAACGCTGCCGCCATGAGCCTTCGCGTGTAATTTTGCTTGGGGCGCAGCATCACTTCATCTGGGGTGCCTTGCTCAACCATCTTACCATCCTTCATTACGATAATATGATCAGCCATGGCGCGCACCACGGCAAGATCGTGGCTGATGAAGAGATAGGATAGCTTATGCTGCTGCTGCAGATCGCGCAGCAGATCGACAATTTGCTTTTGAACTTGGCGGTCTAAGGCTGAAGTTGGCTCATCCAGCACGATGACTTTTGGTTTTAAAATAATGGCGCGCGCGATGGCTAAGCGCTGGCGCTGGCCACCGGAAAATTCATGCGGATAACGATTGCGCTGTTCAGGATCGAGCTGCACCTCTTTCATGGCTTCTACAGCGCGGGCATCACGCAGTGCTGATGACATGGCAGGCTCATGCACCAGCAGACCTTCGGTGATAATTTGCCCCGCCGTCATGCGCGGTGAGAGCGAACCAAAGGGATCTTGAAACACCAGCTGCAATTGTTTGCGAAAAGGCCGCATATCGGCTTTACTCAAAATTGCGATGTCTCGGCCATCAAAATTGATCGCACCTTGGCTGGGTAGAAGTTTCATCAGCGCTCTGGCAAGCGTGGATTTTCCAGAACCTGACTCACCCACAATGCCAATGGTTTGGCCTTGATGCAGATTGATCGACACGCCATCAACAGCCTTCAACTGAATGGCTGGGCTGCCAAACAGGCCCCCACCAATTTTGAAAGTCACCTTCAAATCTTGCCCCGACAGAATTGATGGTGCTGCAGCTGGTGCGGGCGCTTTGCGGCCCGTCGGTTCGGCTTCAAGCAGCGCTTTTGTGTAAGCGTGTTTGGGAGAGGCAAAGAGCGTTTGTGTTGGCCCTTCTTCCACCACTTCACCATGGCGCATGACATAAGTGCGATTGGCGATGCGCTTTACAATGCCAAGATCATGGGTGATGAAAATCATGGCCATGCCTAGGCGCTTTTGTAAATCGGCCATCAGTTCCAAAATTTCGGCTTGGATAGTTACGTCCAATGCCGTGGTGGGTTCATCGGCAATGATCAATTCCGGATTATTGGCCAGCGCCATCGCAATCATCACGCGCTGGCGCTGGCCACCCGACATTTCATGCGGGTATGAGCGCAAGCGGCGTTCGGGTTCTTTAATGCGAACCAGTTCCAACATTTCAATGGCGCGGGCGCGGGCTTGAGCATTGTTCATTTTCAAGTGGCGCTTGATCGGCTCCATCAGTTGATTGCCGATGGTGTAAAGTGGATCAAGCGAGGTCATGGGCTCTTGAAAAATCATGCTGATTTTTCGACCACGCAGTGTGTTCAGTTCAGCCTTGCTTACTGTCAACAGATTGCGGCTATCATAAAGTACTTCGCCAGTGGCTGTTCCATTGGATGCGAGCAAGCCCATGGCGGCCATCATCATTTGGCTTTTGCCAGAACCGGATTCACCCACCACAGCAATGGTTTCACCACGTTGCACGTTTATGCTTGCCCCCTTCACGGCATCACTCACGCCGCTCATGGTTTTGAACTGCACTTTGATATTGTTAATAGAGAATAAGGGGTCACTCATCTCAACGGTCCTTTGGATCAAGAGCATCGCGCAAACCATCACCGATGAAATTGAGCGCGAAGAGGGTTGAGGTGAGGAAAAAACTAGGAAAGAACAGCAGCCAATTGGCATAAGGAATGTTGCGGGCCCCTTGCGAAATGAGCACGCCCCAGCTGGACATGGGTTCCTGCACACCGAGGCCGAGATAAGATAAGAAGCTTTCTAAAATAATCACTTGTGGCACCAGCAGCGTCATATAAATCACCACTGGCCCCAATAAATTTGGAATGATGTGGCGCAGCACAATGCCCCATTTGCCCACACCCAAAGCTTCGGCGGCTTGCACATATTCCTGACGTTTGATCGACAGCGCTTGGCCGCGCACAATGCGCGCCATATCCAGCCACATCACGCAGCCCACTGCAAAAAACATGAGAATGAAATTGCGACCAAAAAATACAACCAGCATGATCACAAAAAAAGTAAATGGCAGCGCATAAAGAATATCGACAATACGCATCATCACATCATCGGTTTTGCCGCCTATAAAGCCTGATGTAGCACCATAAAGAACGCCAATGGTTACAGCCACCAATCCGGCCAAGAGGCCAATGGAAAGTGACACGCGGCCTGCCACAAGTGTGCGGGCCAAAAGATCGCGGCCTGAAATATCGGTGCCGAAATAGAAGTAGTCTTTCTTGGCATTCGTGCTGACAATCAATTTCAAACCATCTGCTGATTTTTCTTCGACATGGGTTCCTTCAAATGAGCCGGACCGATCGAAATAGCGAATAACACGCTCATCAATGGGAGTTGATGCCGTGAGGGTTACGAAGACTTTTCCGTTCTTTTCTTCAAAGCCACCAAAATCCAGCTTGGCGCGTTTAGTTGCTTCTTGAAGCATGTCTGCAACCGTGTCGGCTTTTGGATAGGCTGTGAGGCTTGGCGGCACGCGGTTGTAGTTTTCAAAAATCGTATCAAAATCATGTTGCACAAACCACGGGCCGGCAATGCAAAGCAAAGTCATCAACACCAGATAGATAATGCTGAAGCTTGCTGCTTTATTGGCGCGCAATCTTGCCCACGCATCGGCCCATAAGGAGCGGCCTTTGGTTTTGCCCTCAGTCATAACGCACCCGTGGATCGACTACGGCATAGAGAATATCGGCAAGAAGATTGAAGGCGATGG
The DNA here is from genome assembly GCA_031385245.1 of Hyphomicrobiales bacterium. Taxonomy (GTDB): domain Bacteria; phylum Pseudomonadota; class Alphaproteobacteria; order Rhizobiales; family Aestuariivirgaceae; genus Aestuariivirga. Next base: position 6,097 of record JANNBH010000046.1, read on the forward strand.
TGAACACGGCGACAACTACAACAGTGCCCATCACCAATGTGTAATCGCGATTCAAAGCGGCATCGACAAAATAACGGCCAATGCCGGGGATAGCGAAAATAGTCTCCACAATAATAGAACCTGTAACCAAGGCGGCTGCGGCCGGACCAGCATAAGATACAATCGGCAATAAAGCCCCGCGCAGGGCATGGCGAATGATAATGGAATAATCAGACAGGCCCATGGCTCTTGCGGTTCTGATATGATGAGCATGAAGCGATTCAATCATGGCACCGCGCATAAGCCTTGCCACCGTGGCAAGCTGCGGCAACATGAGAACCACAACTGGCCCCACCATCACTTTCCAGCCGCCACCCGTCCAGCCGCCAACGGGAAACCATTTGAGCGCAAGGGCAAAGAATAATTGAAACAAGGGAGCCACCACAAATGTTGGGATGGTGCTTCCTGCGGTTGCCATAGCGACGACGAGAAAATCAGCAAATTGATTTTGCTTAAGCGCTGCGATAATGCCAAGCAGGCCACCCAAAAGCAGTGCAAATGTGAGGGCGAGCAGGCCCAGCGTTATAGACACATAAAGGCCGTTCGAAAGAATTTCAGCCACGGTGAAATCTGGTAAATTATAACTTGGGCCAAAATCACCATGCAAAAGGCCTTGCCAATAATTGATATATTGCTGCCATAGCGATTGGTCGAGATGATAGAGTTTCTCAAGGTTGGCTTTGATGATGGGGTTTAACCCACGTTCTTGATTGAAGGGCCCACCAGGGGCCACACGCATCAGCAAAAACGACAAAGTTACGATCACGAAGAACGTTGGAATTGCCGTCAGCAAACGCTGCAAAATATAACGCAGCATGATTTTTCCTCAAAATGGGAAGAGCCCTCATCCGCGTTGAACAGATGAGGGCCTTCTATTACTGCTTGCTCATCCAGCGTGTTGGATGCGAATCCATCACGTTAATGTCCCAGCCAGAAAGTTTCGAGGAAACGATATTGTGTGAGCTATAATAAAGCAGTGGCACAACGCAGAGATCGCGCGTTACGCCGATGGCTTCGGCAGCTGCCAAATTATCCATGCGCTTGGCCGCGTCACCTTCTGCGGCGGCCTTGGCCAAAAGCTCATCATAATCCTTATTGGAATACTCAGCATAGTTATTGCCAGTGCCCGATTTGCAGAGCGCCAAGAAGTTTTCAGGATCCTTATAGTCGGCAACCCACGCAGCACGCGCCACATCAAAATCACCATGCTGTTCCAAAAGCCCATAATGGGTTTTCGTATCAGTGTTGGTGAGGGTTACAGCAACACCCAGTGGCTTCAACTGAGACTGAATGGCAATGGCCACGTTCTTATGGTTTTCAGATGTATTATAGTGAATATCCATCTTCAATGGATTAGCTTCACTATAGCCTAAGTCGCTCAGAATTTTTTTGGCGGCATCTTCGCGGTCAAGCTGAGACATTCCTGCGTAAGCTAATGTTGGGCCCTTATAGCCTGCAACTCCGGGGGGCACGAAACTATAGGCGGGTATCATCGAATTGCCCCATACTTTTTCAGCCAAATAATCACGATCAATAGCCATTGAAATGGCTTCACGGATTTTCAGATCATCCCAAGGTTTCTTGGATGTTTTGAACACATAATAATAAGTGCCGAGAAAAGGACCGATCTTAATTTGCTCACCAAACTTGGTGCGTAAATCAGAAAGCTGCTCGGTTGGCAAATCGCCATACATATCAAGCTCACCTGCTTCAAAGCGCTTCACGGCAGCGCCGCGATCTTCATTTGGAATATAATTTACCGCGTCTATTTTCACATTTGCAGCGTCATAGAACTGGCCATTTTTAACCAACTTAATGTGATCATTGGGAACGAATTCAGCCAATGTATAAGCACCGTTGGAAACCATGTTGCCGGGCTTGGTGAAATCAGTTGGGTGTGCTGCCACATTGGCCTTGCTCACGGCATATGTCACTTGGTGGGTGAGCATTTCTAAGAAATAAGGTGTTGGCGCTTTAAGCGTGACTTCGAAAGTCATGGCATCAATGGCTTTCACGCCAAGGTCTTCAAGTTTCATTTTCTTGGCGGTAATATCTTCCGCATTCACAACGGGGGCCAAGAGATAAGCATATTCGGAGGCGGTGTCTGGATTGACGGCGCGCTGCCATGAAAATACAAAATCATCAGCGGTAACGGGCGAGCCATCAGACCATTTGCCATCAGCTCGTAATTTGAATGTGTAGGTTTTTGCATCGGCTGACACTGTGTAGCTTTCAGCAGCACCGGGAATAACGCCAGCATCTTTGTCTTGGGCCATAAGGCCAGCGAAAAGATCTCGCAGCAAATCTGCTTCATAAGTGGTGGAGGTTTTATGGGGATCAAGAGATTCAGGATCAGCCGCACTGCCTCGGTTTAAAACCACCTCGGCAAAAGCTGCCGTGCTCATAAGTGTGAAAATTGCTACTCCGGCGCCTAGTAATTTCAATTTTGTCGTAATCATTTTTCTCTCCTTTCAAAATTATTGTTGTTACACAGTTAGTCTAGCACTTTGGGGGCTGGGCTTAGCAAGGGCAAAATGAAAGGCTAGCTATTCAAAAAATTAGATCGCAGATTGGCAGAGGCGAGGTTAAGGTGGCTTATGGAAAAGTTTAAATGAACGACCTTACGCATAGTTTTCACCTACAACGCAGTGTTGGAAAAATTGCTCTGTCGGTCACTTCCACTGGCTTACAGCGTTTGCGTGAAGAAGGCTCTGCCAAAGTGCGATTTCCGCACATGGGCCTTGAAGCTATTCTGATCAACACGGGTGGCGGTTTAGCCGGTGGTGATGATTTTAAGTTTGATGTTGAAGTGGGTACAGGTGCTAAGCTCACCGTGACCACACAAGCCGCCGAGCGGGTTTACCGCACATTGGGCACAGCGGCTATAGTTCATACGACTTTGAAAGTTGGCGAGGATGCCACATTGTTTTGGCTGCCACAGGAAGCGATTTTATTTGATGGCTCCAGCCTGAAACGCAAGTTTGATGTTGAGCTTGCGGCCAATTCTCGTTTCATCGCTGTTGAACCTGTGCTTTTTGGACGGCCTGAATCTGCCGAAGTTATTTCACACATTGCCTTTCGCGATTGCTGGCGGGTGAAACAAAATGGAAAGCTGTTGTATGCAGATGACCTCAACTTAGATGGGACTGTGCCGATTTCTAAAGCCACACTGAATGGCGCTGGGGCCATGGCCACTTTGCTTTGTGTTTCCCCCGATGCGGAAAAGCATCTCGATCCATTGCGCTACGCCATTGGCACTTGTGGTGCAGCCTCTTTCTGGAATGGCAAGCTTGTTGCAAGGTTTGCTGCCAAAGATGGGTTTACATTGCGGAAATCACTGATTCCAGCCCTTGCTGTTTTGGCGGGGGTGGATAGTCTGCCAAAAGTTTGGACGTTCTGAGGGAAATTTATGCAACTCACGCCGCGAGAAAAAGATAAATTGCTCATTGCCATGGCAGCAATCGTGGCGCGCAAACGTTTGGAGCGCGGTGTGAAACTCAATCATCCCGAAGCGATTGCACTGATCACAGAGTTTGTTGTCGAGGGCGCGCGGGATGGCAAGAGCGTTGCGGATTTGATGCAGGATGCGGCGCATGTTGTTTCCCGCGCACAAGTGATGGACGGCATTACTGAGATGATCCACGATGTGCAAGTTGAGGCCACTTTTCCTGATGGCACCAAGCTTGTCACAGTCCATCAACCAATAAGGTGAAGTGCTCTATGATCCCCGGTGAAATTATACCTGCGTCTGGCGATATTGAACTCAATGTTGGTGCGCCGCGCGTGACTATCGAAGTGGCCAACACGGGCGACCGTCCCATTCAAGTGGGATCACACTATCATTTTTTTGAAACTAACGATGCCCTGAGATTTGACCGTGCTAAGGCTCGTGGGTTCAGACTGGATATTGCTGCGGGAACTGCTGTGCGCTTTGAGCCTGGGCAACGCCGTGAAGTGACGCTGGTTCCTATCGGCGGCAAGCGCGAGATTTATGGCTTTCAAGGCAAAGTGATGGGGAAATTATGAACCGATTTTCCAACATCCCTCACCCTGAGGTGCCGTGCGATTGCACGGCCTCGAAGGGCTGGCAACCAAGATCGCGGGTCCTTCGAGGCTCGCAATGGCTCGCACCTCAGGATGAGGGTGAATTAACAAAGACTTCAATTCTGGCTGATCAATAATGGCAAAAATTTCTCGCTCCACCTACGCTCAAATGTTCGGCCCAACGGTGGGTGACAAGGTTCGCTTGGCTGATACAGAACTCATCATCGAAGTGGAAAAAGATTTCACGGTTCATGGTGAGGAAGTGAAATTTGGTGGTGGCAAAGTGATCCGTGATGGTATGGGGCAATCACAGGTGACGCGCGCCAATGGGGCCATGGACACGGTGATCACCAACGCCTTGATCGTCGATCATTCCGGCATCGTCAAAGCTGATCTGGGTTTGCGTGATGGGCGCATTGCGGCCATCGGAAAAGCGGGCAATCCTGATACGCAGAATGGTGTCACCATTATCATCGGCCCCGGCACTGAAATTATTGCGGGCGAAGGCAAAATTCTCACGGCGGGCGGAGTTGATAGTCACATTCATTTCATCGCTCCCCAGCAGCTTGAAGAGGCCTTATATTCCGGCATGACCACCATGCTGGGCGGCGGCACTGGCCCTGCCCATGGCACGCTTGCCACAACTTGCACCGGCCCTTGGCACACCGAGCGGATGATTGAAGCGGCCGATGCATTTCCAATGAATCTCGGTTTCATGGGCAAGGGTAATGCATCGCGGCCTGAGGGCTTGGTCGAGATGATTGAGTCTGGCGTATGTGGATTAAAGCTGCATGAAGATTGGGGCACCACGCCTGCGGCCATCGATAATTGTTTGAATGTGGCTGATGAGCATGATGTGCAAGTGGCCATTCACACTGATACCTTGAATGAGTCAGGATTTGTGGAAGCCACAATTGCTGCCATCAAAGGCCGCACCATTCACACTTTTCATACTGAGGGTGCAGGCGGTGGCCATGCACCGGATATTATCAAAGTGGCGTCGCTTCCCAATGTGTTACCCTCTTCGACCAACCCCACACGGCCCTACACCATCAACACGGTAGCCGAGCATCTCGATATGTTGATGGTGTGCCACCATTTATCTCCACGCATTCCTGAAGACATTGCCTTTGCGGAAAGCCGCATTCGCAAAGAGACTATTGCCGCTGAAGATATTTTGCATGACCTCGGCGCTTTCTCGATGATCTCATCAGACTCACAAGCCATGGGCCGTGTGGGTGAAGTGATTATTCGCTGCTGGCAGACCGCTCATAAAATGAAGGTGCAACGCGGCACGCTCGTGGGTGACAGCGGCAATGATAATTTTCGCGTGAAAAGATACATTGCAAAATACACCATCAACCCAGCCATCGCCCATGGCCTTTCGCATGAAGTGGGTTCTGTTGAAGTGGGCAAACGCGCTGATTTGGTGTTGTGGAATCCGGCCTTCTTTGGCGTGAAGCCGGAAATGGTTTTGCTGGCGGGTTCGATTGCGGCAGCGCCGATGGGAGATCCCAATGCGTCAATCCCCACACCGCAGCCCGTGCATTACCGTCCGATGTTTGCCAGTTTTGGAAAGTTACGCACATCATCATCCGTGGTGTTTGTGTCGCAAGCCGCAGCAGCTAATGGTTTGCAACAACGTTTGGGAACGGAGAAGAAAATGATCGCTGTGAAAAACACGCGCACTGGTATTTCCAAAGCCTCAATGATTCACAACAGCGCCACGCCGAAGCTTGATGTGAATCCTGAAACTTATGAAGTGCGTGCTGATGGTGAATTGCTCACCTGCGCTCCGGCCACTGAGCTTCCGATGGCGCAGCGGTATTTTCTGTTTTGATGATGGCATTGCGCGCGCTCAAACACATTCGCCTCAGCGATACGCCCGGAACCGCAACGGACGGTATTGAGCTTTCGGCACAGGACCGACATTTGCGGCGCAAGCTTATCGTGACCGAGAGTGGTGCTGAAGTTATGGTTGATCTGCCGCTCTCAGTTTTCATCGAAGATGGCGACCATCTTGAATTGGAAAATGGAACCTATCTTGAAATCCGTGCTGCCGAAGAAGAACTTCTGGAAGTGCGTGGCGTTAGCCCTGCTCATGTTGTGCAGCTGGCGTGGCATATTGGCAACCGCCATCTTGCGGCACAGCTTGAATGGGACCGCATTCTCATACTCAATGACCGCGTGATTGCGCTGATGCTGGAAAAGCTTGGTGCCAAAGTGAGTGTGGTACGCGAGCAATTTTCACCTGAGCATGGCGCTTATCATGCTCACTAAGAATTGGGCCATTGGGCATTCACAGCTCTTGCTGCTGCTCAATTGGATGTCGCCTGCGTTTCCGATTGGCGCTTATGCCTATAGTCATGGGTTGGAATGGGCGATTGATTCTGGTGATGTTTCTACGCCGCATGAGGTTGAAGAGTGGATCAGTGATCTGATCACGCGCGGGTCTGGTTGGAATGATGCTGTGCTATTTGCTTTATCCTATGAGCGAGATGTGAACGACCTTGCTTTGGCGTTGTGCTCCTCACAAGAACGCTTTCTCGAAACCACACAATTGGGTGCCGCATTTAAAATCGCAGCCACCACCTTCGCCCCACAAAGTGGGGAGAAGGAAGGGGCCCGTCGCGATAGCGATGGGAAGGATGAGGGGCCATTGGCCTACCCCGTCTCTGCTGCCCGCGCTTGCAACGCCATGAGTATTGACCGCGAATATGCTCTACTCGCTTTCTTGCAAGGGTTTTCCAACGCGCTCATTTCTGTAGCGGTGCGCTTGGTTCCAATTGGGCAAACTGCGGGCCTTGATATTATGCGGAATCTTATGCCGGTGATTTCAACAACGGCAACACGCGCAGCAAGCGCAACACTTGATGATCTCGGTTCCATCACATTGCTCTCAGATGTGGCGGCAATGAAACACGAGACGCAAAGTTCAAGGATTTTCCGCTCATGAAAAACGGTCCATTGCGAATTGGTATCGGTGGCCCTGTGGGCTCTGGCAAAACCACACTCACCGAAAAATTATGTAAAGCCATGCGCGACACATATTCGGTGGCCGTGATCACCAATGATATTTACACCAAGGAAGACGCGCTCATTCTTAACCGCCTGCAGGCCCTGCCCGAAGACCGCATCATGGGTGTGGAAACTGGTGGCTGCCCGCACACGGCCATCCGCGAAGATGCTTCCATAAATTTGGCGGCGATTGCCGAGATGACCAAACGCCATCCGGATCTGGACATTATTTTCATTGAATCTGGCGGCGATAATTTGGCGGCCACCTTTTCGCCTGATCTGGCTGATCTTTCAATCTATGTGATCTCAGTGTGCCAAGGCGAAAAAATTCCGCGCAAAGGCGGGCCGGCGATTACGCGCTCAGATTTGTTGGTGATTAATAAAACTGATCTCGCTCCGCATGTGATGGCGGATTTAGACGTGATGGAAAGCGACACTAAAAAAGCCCGAAGCGGGCGGCCTTTTGTATTCACTGATTTATTGCGCTTAAAAGGCTTGGTAGATGTGCAAAACTTCATCGTGAAGAATGGTGGCCTTGCTTGACTTGTAAGACGCTCTAAAATGTGATCACTTGGTCAAAATTCGGGGATTAGTTCTATGGGCAAGCTTACAACACATGTTTTGGACACGAGCTTGGGCAAGCCTGCCGCTGGTCTCAAAATTGAAGTGTGGGGCGATGAACTGCTTAAAACTATCATCACAAATTCTGACGGTCGCGCCGATGCGCCTTTGCTTGAAGGAGCGTCATTTTCCAAAGGCCACTATGAACTTCGGTTTTTTGCAGGCGATTATTTGCGTGGTCTTGGTTTGAACCTAGCAGAACCTCTATTCCTCGATATAATCCCCATTCGCTTTGGCATAGCTGATGCTACGCAGCATTTTCATGTGCCGCTGCTGCTCTCGCCCTTTGGTTACTCCACCTATAGGGGCAGCTGATGGCGCTTTGCTTTCTCAGGCGAGGAGAGATTGTGCGCGTTGAAAATTTCGCGCCCGACGAGATGCTGCTCACTTATTTGCGCCTCACCGAAAAATCAAAAGGCACCAAGGAAGGCTGCAATGAAGGTGATTGCGGTGCTTGCACTGTGGTGCTGGGCGATGTGCATGAAGGTCGCGTGCGTTATCAAGCGGTGAATGCTTGCATCCTCATGCTCGGGCAAATTCACGGCAAGGAATTGATCACTGTTGATGATCTTGCCCGTGATGGAAAATTACATGCCGTGCAGCAAGCCATGGTGGACGCTCATGCGTCGCAATGTGGGTTTTGCACGCCGGGGTTTGTCATGTCACTTTTTTCACTGGCGCACGAGAATCGTAAAGTTGATCGTGCCGCTGTGGTTGATCAGATTGCCGGAAACTTGTGCCGCTGCACCGGCTATCGCCCTATCATCGAGGCTGGTTTAAAAGCTTGCAATTCGGTTGATGATTATTGGTCACAGCACCGCACCGAAATTGCTGCCCAGCTTCGCAGCATTGAGCGCGAAGATTTGTTTGTTGGTGATGAAAACTCATTCTTTGCCGCTCCTGCGAGCGCTGAAAACCTTGCGGCACTTTGTGCTAAATACCCAAGTGCAACAATCGTCTCTGGTGCCACCGATGTGGGTTTGTGGATCAACAAGCAGATGCGTCCACAGAAGCAAGTTATTTATACAGGCCGCGCCAAAGATTTTGCGACGATTGAAGATCACGCCGATTTCATTTCGATTGGAGCTGGTGCCACCCACGCTGCTGTGCATGAGGTGCTGGCAAAATTGCATCCTGATCTAGGAGAACTGTTGCGCCGTTTTGGAGCGCGGCAGGTGCGGGCTTCGGGAACGCTTGGCGGCAACATTGCCAATGGTTCACCCATAGGAGACATGCCACCTGCGCTCATAGCCTTGGGGGCCACTTTGCATTTGCGCCATGGCCACACATCGCGATCAATGAAGCTTGAAGACTTCTTCATTGATTATGGCAAGCAAGACCGAAAGCCAGGAGAACTGGTGTGGCGCATTGATGTGCCGAAGATAAAGCTTAATCAGATTTTTAAATGCACTAAAATTTCTAAACGTTTTGATGATGATATTTCCGCGGTGATGGGCGCATTTTTGTTCACGCTTGACGGAGATAAAATAGCCGCCGCCCGCATTGCTTATGGCGGCATGGCGGCCACGCCGAAGCGGGCGTTGAAAACCGAAACGGTATTGATCGGCAAAACTTTGCAAGAAGCCGAAGCTGTAACTCTTGATGATTACACGCCGCTCAGCGACATGCGCGCCAGTGCGGAATATCGCAGCACCTTGGCCACTGCGCTGTTGCAAAAGGCGCTGACATGAGAACCGTCGGCAAAGCCATTGCCCATGACAGTGCTGAACTTCATGTCACTGGTACGGCCACTTACATTGACGATATGCTTGAACCAGAAGGCACGGTTCATGTAGTTCCGGGCTTTGCGAAAGATGGCGCTGTTGGAAAGATTACTGCTCTCGATCTCTCTGCAGTGCGTACTGCTGCAGGTGTGCTTGCGGTTTTCACTGCTGCTGATATTTCCGGCCATAATGATTGCAGCCCGATCATGGGTGATGATCCAATTTTGGCTAAGGGTGAAATTCACTTTCATGGCCAAGTGATTTTTGCTGTAGTGGCCAGCACACGCGAGGCCGCTTTGCGCGCGCGGCTTCTGGCGAAAATAGAAATTAAAAAATCTGCACCAGTTGTAAATGTGCAGGATTCTAAGATTGACCTGCTGCCGTCTTATGCCTTCCAAAAAGGTGATGTAAAAAAATCATCCCCGCACAAAATATCAGGCGCGTTTGCAATTGGTGGCCAAGAGCATTTTTATCTCGAAGGCCAAATCGCTTTCGCCATTCCGCAAGAACAGGGCGCCATGGTGGTGCATTCCTCCACGCAACATCCGCAAGAAATTCAGCACAAAGTTGCGGCCATGCTGGGTGTGGCTGATGCGAAAGTAACATGTGAATGCCGGCGCATGGGAGGTGGCTTTGGCGGCAAGGAAAGCCAAGCGACACAGTGGGCGTGTTTGGCTGCATTGGCCGCGCAAAAATTAAATCGTCCAGCTAAATGCCGCTTGGACCGCGATGATGATTTTATAATGACGGGCAAGCGCCATGATTTTAATGTGGATTATGAAGCAGGGTTCGACAAGACCTCTCGTATTATAAATGTCGATGTTAATTTTCGCGGGCGTCTTGGTTATTCGGCTGACCTGAGTGGTGCGATTTGTGACCGCGCCATGTTCCATGCCGATAATGCCTATTATTATCCAGCCTTTACCATTGCCACACGGCGCTTGAAAACCAACACGGTTTCAAACACGGCATTCCGTGGTTTTGGCGGACCACAGGGCATGGTGTTTGCGGAAGCGATGATGCAAGCCATCGCCATTCAAACAGGCTTAGATGCTTTAGATGTTCGTAAACGGAATTTCTATGGCCCGCGCCGCGATGTGACTCCCTATGGACAAAAACTGCGCGATAATATCTTGCCGGAACTTGTGGGCCAGCTTGAAAAAACCTGCAGCTATCGCAAGCGCCGCAAAGAGATTGATGCTTTCAATAAAACCAGTCGCACTTTCAAAAAAGGCTTAGCGCTCACGCCAGTTAAATTTGGCATTTCATTCACCGCCACACATCTCAATCAAGCAGGTGCTTTGGTGCATGTTTATTCTGATGGCTCAGTGCATCTCAATCACGGCGGTACGGAGATGGGCCAAGGGCTTTATATAAAAGTGGCGCAAGTGGTGGCGGAGGTTTTCGGCATTGCGTTAGAGCGAGTTGCTATCACCGCAACGAATACTGGCAAAGTGCCAAACACATCAGCCACGGCCGCTTCATCAGGCTCTGATCTCAATGGTATGGCCGCGCGCAATGCAGCACTTGCTATCAAAGATCGCATGGCGGAATTTGTGGCGAAGCTTTGGAAAGTGAAAAAATCATCCGTCGTTTTTGAAAATGATAAAGTTAAATCTGGTCGCAAATCAATCAGCTTCAATGATCTCGCCAAGCTGACCAAAGAAGCTCGCATTCCACTTTCCTGTGCTGGGCATTATGCAACGCCAGAAATTCATTGGGACCGTGCCGCAGGACGCGGAATGCCATTTTTCTATTTTGCTTATGGTGCGTCATGCTCTGAAGTTTTGATTGATACTATGACAGGCGAAATGAAAGTAACCCGTGTGGATATTTTGCATGATGTGGGCCACTCGCTAAACCCCGCAATTGACATTGGCCAGATTGAAGGTGGCTTTGTGCAGGGCATGGGCTGGCTGACCACAGAAGAATTGGTGTTCAACGATGATGGAAAACTTCGCACCCATGCACCTTCTACTTATAAAATTCCCTGCGCTTCTGATGTGCCGGAAGATTTTCGCGTGGCGCTGTTCAAAAGCAAAGGCAATGTATCTGACACAATCTATCGCTCAAAAGCTGTGGGCGAACCGCCTTTGATGCTGCCCATTTCTGTGTGGTGTGCAGTGATGGATGCCGTGGCAAGTGTCAAGCCCGGGGTGGTGCCAAAGCTTAATACGCCCGCAACGCCAGAGGCTATTTTGAAAGCGGTGAGCGGATTATGAACCCGCACCTCAAAATACTCGCCGCACTTGAATCCCATGGCACTTGCGCTTTGGTTACCATCATCACTGCCGAAGGTTCCACCCCGCGCGAAGAGGGCGCGTGGATGGTGGTCACACCTCTAGGCTTTCATGGTTCCATTGGGGGTGGCACTTTGGAATGGCACGCCATGGCGGAAGCGCAGGGCCTGCTCGGAAAGCCAGCTACACACAAGACCATCCGCAAACATTTAGGCCCAGATCTTGGCCAGTGTTGCGGTGGGCGGGTTGATTTGAAGATTGAGAGTTTTGATCTCGCGTCTCTCGCAGTTGTAAAGCACCGAGCTGAGAATTTTGTGGAAGACTTGCGCCATATTCATTTGTGGGGGGCTGGCCATGTGGGCCGTGCCTTGGTTATGGCCTTGGCCCCTTTGCCGTTCAAAATTAGCTGGTGGGATGCAAGGCCCAATGCATTTCCGGCAGCGGTTCCGCAAAATGTAACCTGTCGGACGGGTGCTCCAACCGAAATGGAACCTGATGCCTTTGTGGTGGTGATGAGCCATTCTCATGCTTTGGATTTTGAAATTGTTGATGTGGCCTTGCGTAACCCAGTATTTCAATTTGTGGGATTGATTGGCAGCCAAACCAAGGCCACGCGGTTTATCAAACGTCTCAATGAAGCGGGTGTTGATCCATCGCGCCTCACTTGTCCAATTGGGGTTTCGACCCTTAAATCCAAGCACCCGGCTGCCATTGCTGCGGGTATTTCTGTGCAAATGCTAGAGCAAGATGAGCTGTTGAGAACGCAAGAATTGGATTCTGAGATTTCACGACAAACTACTAGGGTGGAGCTATGACCCTTCTCCAAGCCAATCACATCGTCAAAATCTTCGGCACTTTGCGCGCCAATGATGATGTTTCAATTTCGGTGAATGCGGGCGAAATTCACGCGTTGCTTGGAGAAAATGGAGCGGGCAAATCCACATTGGTCAAAATGCTTTATGGTGCTTTGCAGCCCACATCGGGCGAGTTTTTGTGGAATGGGGCCCCTCTTGATATTGCCAGCCCAGCTGAGGCGCGCAAGCTTGGCATTGGAATGGTGTTTCAACATTTCAGTTTGTTTGAAGCTTTAACGGCGGCTGAAAATATCGCCCTAGCACTTCCTGATGAATTTGATCTCGCCAAGCTTTCAGAGCGGGTGCGCCGCGTGTCGCAAGATTATGGTTTGCCGCTAGAACCATCAGCCAGCGTGGCTGACCTTTCGGTGGGGGAAAGGCAGCGCGTGGAGATTGTGCGGTGCTTATTGCAAAATCCGAAATTGTTGATTTTGGATGAGCCCACCAGCGTGCTCACACCACAAGAGGCTGATCAATTGTTTGTCACTTTGCGCCGCCTTGCTTCTGAAGGTGTGGCGATCCTTTATATTTCGCATCGTTTGGAAGAAGTTCGCAAATTGTGTTCGGCTGCAACAGTTTTGCGTCATGGCAAGGTGGTAGCCACATGTGATCCGCGCAAAGAAACGCCAGCCAGCATGGCGCGCATGATGGTGGGCAGTGATGTAGCGTCCATTCACGCTGAGAAAAATAAAACCGCAGGTCCAGTAAGATTATCCGTACACGGATTAAACTTATCAGGCGATGGGGCTTTTGCTGTGTCGCTCAAGAATATAAATCTTGATGTGCAAGGTGGTGAGTTGGTGGCCATTGCGGGGGTTGCTGGCAATGGTCAATCCGAATTTTTTGATGCAATTTCCGGCGAACATATTTCCAAGCAAGAGTCCATTGTGATTGATGGTGCGGCCTGTGGCAAAGAAAATGTAACGCAGCGGCGTAAACGCGGGGCGGCCTTTGTGCCAGAAGAACGCTTGGGCCATGGGGCGGTGCCTAGCTTCAAGTTAACGGAAAATGTGGTGCTCACGCGGCATGAAGAAGCTGCCGTGATTGATCGGCCGCGTGCAATTGTAATTGCCGAAAAAGTGATCAAAGTTTTTGATGTGAGGAAAGGGAAACCCGATCCAGAAGCGCGATCCCTCTCTGGTGGAAATTTGCAAAAATTTGTGGTCGGGCGAGAGCTTGATCGGAACCCTAAAGTCTTGGTGGTTAATCAACCAACTTGGGGTGTTGATGCAGGCGCTGCTGCCACCATCCGGCAAGCGCTGATTGATCTCGCCCGTTCGGGTGCAGCGGTTTTGGTGATTAGCCAAGATCTTGATGAGATTTTTGAAATCGCTGATCGCATTGCGGTTATTTCACGCGGGCAGCTTTCACCTGCAGTGCCAGCACAAGAATTAACTTTGGAAAAAATTGGTCTGCTGATGGCTGGTTCAGGTGAGGTGTCACATGCGGCTCATTCTTGAAAAGCGCGCTGAACGCTCGTGGAAAATGGCATTGCTATCGCCAGTGATTGCCATTGCGCTTACGCTGGTTTTTGGCGCTATTGTATTTGCCTTACGCGGTGTTGAGCCTTTGCACGGCCTCTATGTGTTTTTTGTTGAACCACTGACAGATGATTGGTCACGCGAGAAACTGATTGTGAAGGCTACTCCTTTGGTTCTCATCGCCGTTGGGCTGGCACTGTGCTACACGGCTAACATTTGGAACATTGGTGCTGAAGGGCAATTTGTGATGGGGGCCTTGGCAGCTGGTGCGGTGCCGGTGCTTTTTTCCAAATGGCAAACCCCTGAAGTGATGTTTGTGATGCTCACATTGGGTGCCATCGGCGGCGCGTTGTGGGCCTTCATCCCCGCTGCTTTACGCGTGCGCTATAGGGCCAATGAAATTCTAACATCGCTGATGCTGGTCTATGTGGCGCGGCTCATTTTTGATTGGCTGGTGCGTGGTGCCATGCGCGACCCATTGGGGATGAATTTTCCAAAAACCGTGCGTTTTGTAGAGTGGCAACGCTTGCCCACATGGGGCGATGTTCATTTGGGGGCTGTGCTGGCGCTGATAGCAGCCCTCGGCTTGGCTTATATGATGTCGCGGATGCTCAAAGGTTTTGAGCTTCGCACCTTAGGATCAGCGCCGCGTGCGGGCCGCTTTGCGGGCTTCTCTGCCGATAAAGCAGTTTACTTCTGCTTTGCCGTATCAGGCGCACTTGCTGGGCTTGCTGGAGCTTGCGATGTGATGGGCGTGGGCAAGCAATTGCAAACGCCATATGAACCCAATTATGGGTTCGTTGCCATCATTGTTGCCTTCTTGGGAAGGCTTAATCCAGTCGGCGTGATTCTTGCGGCGTTGCTTTTGGCGCTCACATTTATTGGTGGCGAAGCAGCGCAAGTGTCCCTTGGTATTCCTGATAAAATTGCCAAAGTGTTTCAAGGCATTTTGCTGTTTTTCATTTTAGCGTGTGACACGTTGATCCTTTACCGCATTCGCTTTGAGGGCAAAAAATAATGGAACAGTTTCTGGCCATCGCCGCCACCATCGTAACAGCCTCAACACCATTGCTTATTGCGGCTCTCGGTGAGTTGGTGGTGGAACGATCTGGCGTTCTTAATCTTGGTGTCGAAGGCATGATGGTGATGGGGGCTGTT
>JANNBH010000081.1:0-1841 GCA_031385245.1 Hyphomicrobiales bacterium
ATCAGCGTTCGGGCAAATCACCGTGCCAATGTCGCGGCCATCTAAAACCGCACCAGGTTTCTTCTGGGCAAAGCTGCGCTGAAATTCGAGCAGCGCTTGGCGCACTTCTGGAATTGCGGCAACCTTTGAAGCTGCTTGCGCCACCTTCTCATCGCGCAAATCGGCATCCTTAAATTCTGTCGGATTCAAATTTCGCGCCGCCGCCGCTGCATCGGCCGCCCCGCGCAAAACACTCAAGCCCACCATTCGGTAAAGTGAGCCCGTGTCTAAAAAATGATAACCCAAATGTTTTGCAACAGCACGGGCCAAAGTGCCCTTGCCCGCAGCTGAGGGCCCATCAATGGCGATGATCATGGAGCAGGCGCAATGCGCGCGCCCATGCCATTCAGCAAATCTGTAAAGCCCGGAAAGCTTGTGGCAATAAATGCACTATCATCAATGCTAACGTGAATGCGTGAGGAAAGTCCCATCACAAGGAAGCTCATAGCAATGCGGTGATCCATATGGGTGACAACTTTGCCTCCACCCGGCGCGCCACCGCCCGTCACCTCCAGCCAATCACGCCCCGAACTTGTGGAAACGCCATTGGCCTGCAAGCCAGCTTCAACTGCTGCAAGCCGATCACTTTCTTTAACGCGCAGTTCCTCAAGCCCTTCCATGCGCGTTGTGCCTTCAGCGAAAGAAGCTGCCACCGAGAGGATGGGGTATTCATCAATCATCGAAGGCGCGCGTTCTGGCGGCACGCGAATACCACGCAACTGAGAATGCTTCACATGCAAATCACCCACTTCTTCGCCACCCGCATCACGGCGATTTTCAATTTTAATATCGCCGCCCATTTCAATGAGCGTGGTGATGAGTCCAGTGCGCGTTGGGTTCAGCATAATATTTTCGATGATAATGTCCGAGCCTTCGCAGATGAGCGCAGCAACCATAGGGAAGGCAGCTGATGAAGGGTCCCCCGGCACTGCGATAATTTGCGCTGTCAGCTCATGCTTGCCCTCAATTGAAATATGCCGCGCACCGTCTTTCACTTCTATAGTCAGCTTGGCACCAAAGCCTTGCAGCATTTTCTCAGTATGGTCACGCGTAGCCGCGGGCTCAATCACCGTGGTGACACCTGCTGTGTTAATGCCAGCCAGCAGCACCGCAGATTTCACCTGCGCTGATGCCATCGGTAGAGTATAAGTGATCGGCTTTGCATTGGCCGCACCATGAATAATCAGCGGCAACTTATTGCCTTCAGAAGCTTCAAATGTGGTGCCGAATTGGGCGAGGGGGTTGGTCACACGCCCCATGGGCCGACCTGAAAGGCTGGCATCGCCAACACAGCGCGCCGTTAGCTTGGTTGAGGCCATCAAGCCCATAGCAAGGCGAACGCCAGTGCCTGAATTACCAAAATCCAAATCCTCTTGGGGAGATTTCAACCCACCAATGCCAACTCCATCCACTAACCATTCACCAGAAGGTAGCTTGGTAGTTTTGGCACCCAATGCCGCCATGGCTTTGGCCGTGTTCACCACATCCTCGGCTTCCAAAAGCCCTGAAATGCGGGTTTGCCCGGTAGCAATTGCACCAAACATCAGCGAGCGATGCGACATAGATTTATCCCCCGGCACTTTAATGCGGCCTTTGAGGCCCGTGGCTTTGCGTGAGATGAGTGGCGTGGGGTTTGTTGAAATATGGGTCATGTGAGGCCAGATACACCGTTTAAAAAAACCTGTCACCAAAAACTGGGATAAACTCCCCTTTTGACATTCCTGCACAGCCGTGGCATGAGCCGCCCCAATCACATTATTCCCCTGAAAGGATAACCCCTTGGTTAAAGCTGAGCTTGGAAC
>JANNBH010000124.1:0-28898 GCA_031385245.1 Hyphomicrobiales bacterium
CCGGGAGGCGATGAAGGCGGGCTTTTGGTTTACGCTGAACGCGGTGGATGGGCGGGCCCGGACCGGGGTGATCAAGACCACGCGGGGTGAGATTCGGACGCCGGCGTTCATGCCGGTAGGCACGGCAGCGACGGTGAAGGCGATGCTGCCGGAATCGGTGCGGGCGACGGGGGCGGATATTCTGCTGGGCAACACCTATCATCTGATGCTGCGACCCACGGCGGAGCGGATTGCGGCTTTGGGCGGCTTGCACAGGTTCATGAACTGGGAGCGGCCGATATTGACGGATTCGGGTGGGTTTCAGGTGATGTCGCTGGCGGCGCTGCGGAAGCTGACCGAGGAGGGGGTGCGGTTCTCCTCCCACATCGACGGGTCCAAGCACATGCTGAGCCCTGAGCGCAGCGTGGAGATCCAGAAGCTTTTGGGCTCTGATATCGTGATGTGTTTTGATGAATGCCCGGCGCTGCCCGCAAGTGATGAGGCGGTGGCCAAATCGATGCAGATGTCGATGCGCTGGGCGCAAAGGTCGCGCGATGCGTTTGGCGACCGGCCGGGCCATGCCTTGTTCGGGATCATGCAGGGCGGGGTGAACCCGGAGTTGCGGGCGCAGAGCGCAGCGGCGCTGCGGGGGATCGGGTTTGACGGTTATGCCATTGGCGGGCTTGCCGTGGGCGAGGGGCAGGCGGCGATGTTTGGCGTTCTGGACTATGCACCGGGGATGCTGCCCGAAGATCACCCGCGCTATTTGATGGGGGTGGGCAAGCCTGATGATATCGTCGGCGCGGTGGAGCGGGGGGTGGACATGATGGACTGCGTGCTGCCCTCGCGGTCGGGGCGCACCGGGCAGGCCTGGACCCGGTGGGGGCAGGTGAACATCAAGAACGCGCGGCATCAGGACGATCCGCGGCCCCTGGACGAGGATTGCAGCTGTCCGTGCTGCCGGGGCTATTCGCGGGCCTATCTGCACCACGTTTTCAAATCGCAGGAGATCATCGCGAGCATGCTGCTGACCTGGCATAACCTGCATTATTTTCAGGAGTTGATGCAGTCCCTCAGGGAGGCAATTTCGGCGGGGCGGCTGGCGGCTTTCGCGGGGGTGTTCCGGGGGATGCAGGAGCGGGGGGATATTGAGCGGATTTGAGGAGGGGGGGCGGTTTGAGCTTGGCAAAAGTCGGGCTAATGCCCGACCTGCGGGGCGCAAAGCGCCGGATAACCCGCGGCGTCAGCAACCGTTAAACTGGTTCGGACATCTGATTTGAACCTAAACCCGGGATGCAGTGATGAAGGGGGGGGAGAGTTTTTCGGTGCATTTTACGCCCTTTGACGGAAGGGCGCCTTTATGCAATGGGTGTGGCGTATCCGCCTGAGATCTGAACGTTGCGTATTCTTTGCTGATCAGCCGCGTGTTTTCGGGCAAAACTTCGTCAATCCCAGTCGATGTCAGGGGGAAGTTGACCGATCAAAACTCGGTGGAAACCATATTTTGCCGAACATGGGATCGCCCGCGCTACGCTGGGGGGGCTTCCAATTTTGGCGGCGGGCGGCGGCGGAAAACAGGCTTGCTGCACGATCCGGTCCCGGACAGGGGCGTAGCCTTGCGGATCTGTGGTCGCATTTGAGATGGGGCGCGCGGTGCGTGGATCACGCACCCTACGGATTTGCCGGATGGGTTCGGAACTATGGCCCCGGGGTTAACCCTGAAAGGTACGCGCGGCGAGGAGGATCCTTGCGGTGGCGGTGACGAGGCACAGGGCGGCGAAGGCGGCGGCGAGCGGCGCAAAAAGGGTGGGCCAGAAGCACAGGGCGGTGAAAAAGGCAACGGTTTCGGTGCCTTCCAGCAGGCCAGCGGAGTAGTAGAGCGTCTTTTCGCCCTGCGCGGTGGTCTGAAGCCCGCGCTTTTCGGCGAGGATGGCGTAGCCCAGAAACGAGGCGCCGTTGATGTAAAAGCTGGTGAGCAGGAAGGCCCCGGCGGCGGCGTTGGCCGGATCACGCAGCACAAAGGCCAAGGGGACCGCGCCGTAAAAGGCAAAATCGCAGACGATGTCGAGGTAGCCGCCAAAATCGGTTTTTGTGGTCGCGCGGGCGACGGCGCCGTCCAGCCCGTCGGCGATGCGCCCGGCGAGCAGCGGGATCAGCGCGAGCCATCCGGGAAGGCCAAGCGCCAGAACCAGCGCGGCGGTCAAGCCGAGGGCGAGGCCCGCGAGGGTGACTTGCGCGGCGCTGATGCCGCGCGCGGCAAGGACGCGGCCGCCGGCGTTCAGGGGCGGATCAATCAGGCGGCGCATCATCGCATCAAGCATGGCATCTGGTCCTTGACGCCGCCGGGTGCGGGCGGCAGGTTCGCGACGATAGTCACAAAGGCCGCTGCCTATGTCCAGACTTGCCGTGCTTTTCCCAATCGTCCTGTCCGCCTGCATCGTGGTGCCGGCGCGGGAGCGCTTTTTGGCTGACAGCCTGCCGGTGACGGTGTGGCCCGCGCGCGCGGCGTGCCCGCTGCCCGCCAGAAGCGCGGCGGATGCGCGGGCGTTGCTGGCGCTGATCAACGGGGCGCGGGCGGGCGCGGGGGTTGGGCCGCTGGCGCTGTCTGAGGGATTATCGATGACGGCGCAGCGCCATGCCTGTGACAATGCGGCGGGGCAAACGGTCAGCCATGTGGGCTCGGATGGGGCGGCGCTCGTAGAGCGGCTGCACCGGGACGGGATCAAGGTGCTGCTTGCGGCGGAAAACACCGGCCTTGGGTTCAGCGCGCCGCAGATGGCGTTTGACTGGTGGATGGCCTCGACCCAGCACCGCGCGAACATTTTGCGCGCCGAAGTGAGCGAGATTGGCATCGGGCGGGCGGACGGCGTGCCGCGCGGAACCTGGGTGCTGGATTTCATTCAGCCGCGATAGGGGCCGTTTGCCGAGAATGTCACCAAACGCACGAAGGGCTGCCCTTGCAGCCCCCGGGTCGCGGCACTAAGACTCTTGCAAGACTTCAGCGATAAAGCTTTGGCAATCAACAGGCAGGTTCCCATGAAAGATCCGATCGACCAATACACCAATTTCATCATCCCGACGGTGGAAGAGACCAACTCGCGCGGATCCATCCGCTATGATATCTTCTCCAGGCTGTTGAAAGAACGCATTGTTTTCATCTCTGGTCCGGTCCACGACGAGATGGCGACGGTGATCGTGGCGCAGCTTTTGTTCCTTGAGGCAGAGAATCCTTCGAAGGAAATCTCGATGTACATCAACTCTCCGGGCGGGGTCGTGACCGCCGGTTTGTCGATTTATGATACAATGCAATACATTAAGCCGAAGGTTTCGACGGTCTGCATGGGGCAGGCGGCCTCGATGGGCTCGCTGTTGCTGACGGCGGGCGAAAAAGGGATGCGGTATTCGCTGCCCAACAGCCGGGTGATGGTCCACCAGCCTTCGGGCGGCTATCAGGGGCAGGCGACGGATATTTTGATCCATGCGCGCGAAACCGAAAAGCTTAAGCTTCGTCTTAACGAAATCTATGTCAAACATACCGGGAACGACCTTGCCACGGTGGAAAAGGCGCTGGAACGGGACAATTTCATGTCTTCGGAAGAGGCAAAAGCCTGGGGGTTGATCGACGAGATCATGCCGCCGCGCGACAAAACGGTCGCGGTTTAAGGCCGGTTTATCATGTCACGGGCGGCGATTGTCGCCTGTGACCAATTTCAGATTGTGGTGGCGCGGGCCTTGGCCTAAACTTCCCCCAAAGAACGCCACGTCGGCGGAGCGCAGAGGATACCGATGGCTACTCACACCGGAAGTGACAGCAAGAATACGCTGTATTGCTCTTTCTGTGGCAAGAGCCAACATGAAGTTCGCAAACTAATCGCTGGCCCAACTGTTTTCATTTGTGATGAATGCGTTGAACTCTGCATGGATATCATTCGGGAAGAAAATAAATCTTCGCTGACAAAATCCAAAGATGGCGTGCCAACCCCACATGAAATTCGTAAAGTGCTGGATGATTATGTGATCGGCCAAGATCATGCCAAGCGCGTGCTTTCCGTTGCTGTTCACAACCATTATAAGCGCCTCAATCACGGCACCAAGAATGGTGATGTGGAATTGGCAAAGTCCAACATTCTGTTGGTGGGCCCAACGGGCTCGGGCAAAACATTGCTCGCTCAAACGCTCGCGCGCATTCTTGATGTGCCCTTCACCATGTCCGATGCCACCACTTTAACCGAAGCTGGTTATGTGGGTGAAGACGTTGAAAACATCATTTTGAAATTGTTACAATCGGCTGATTACAATGTTGAACGCGCCCAGCGTGGCATTGTTTACATCGACGAAATCGACAAGATCAGCCGCAAATCTGATAACCCTTCAATCACGCGCGATGTGTCTGGTGAAGGTGTGCAACAAGCTTTGCTAAAAATTATGGAAGGCACTGTCGCCTCCGTTCCACCTCAAGGCGGACGCAAACACCCACAGCAAGAATTTTTGCAAGTGGATACATCGAATATCCTCTTCATTTGCGGCGGTGCTTTCGCTGGCCTTGAAAAGATTATTTCGATGCGATCCAAAGGCACCGGCATGGGCTTTGCCGCCACAGTGCGTGGGCCAGATGATCGACGCATGGGTGCGGTTCTTCGTGAGCTTGAGCCGGAAGATTTACTGCGCTTTGGTTTGATCCCAGAATTTGTGGGCCGTTTGCCAGTTGTGGCCACGCTTGAAGATTTGGATGAAACAGCATTGGTGGAAATTCTCACCGGGCCGAAGAATGCTATCGTGAAGCAATATCAACGCTTGTTTGAAATGGAAGGTGTGAAGCTTACCTTGCCAGAAGAAGCGCTGAAATCAATTGCACGCAAAGCCATTGATCGCAAGACAGGTGCGCGCGGGCTTCGCTCCATCATGGAAACGATTTTGCTTGATACCATGTATGATCTGCCCGGCATGGACGGTGTGGAAGAAGTGGTGATTTCAAAAGAAGTTGTTGAAGGTGATGCCAAGCCACTGTTGATTTATGCGGACCGCGAATCTAACAGCAAAATGGCACCAGCATCTGCTTAGCAGGGGTTGAAACGGCGTCACTCAAACGCCACATCCCTGTTATCAAAACATGAAGGTCCCCCGTTGCTTCCATGAAGGGCGGAGGATCAAAAGGAACCAGAATGGCTAAGAAAAATATCGAATCCTCCGGCGAAATTGAAACACTTCCAGTATTGCCATTGCGCGATATCGTGGTGTTTCCGCACATGGTGGTGCCCCTGTTTGTGGGCCGCGAAAAATCCATCAAGGCACTGGAAGAAGTGATGCGTGAAGACAAGCGCATTATGCTTGTGGCGCAAAAAAATCCGGGGGATGATGATCCTGCTGTTGATACAATTTATGAAGTGGGCACATTGGCCCAAGTTCTTCAGCTTTTAAAATTACCTGATGGCACTGTGAAAGTTTTGGTCGAAGGTGTTGAGCGCGCCCGCGTGGAACGCTTTACGGAACGCACAGATTTCTTTGAAGCTGAAATTTCATTGTTGCCGAACATCACTAAGGCCGATGCCGATGCCGATGCAATGGCGCGCACTGCTGTTTCGCAATTTGAATCCTATGTGAAGCTCAACAAAAAGGTTCCGCAAGAAATCTTGGCCACCATTGGCCAAATCACTGATCACGCAAAATTGGCTGATACCATTGCCGCCCATTTGGCGGTGAAGATTGCTGATAAGCAGGTCTTGCTGGAAACACTTTCAATCGAAGAACGCTTTGAAAAAGCCTTTGCCTTCATGGAAGGCGAAATTTCCGTTCTGCAAGTTGAAAAGCGCATCCGTGGCCGTGTCAAGCGCCAGATGGAAAAAACCCAACGCGAGTATTATTTGAATGAGCAAATGAAGGCCATTCAAAAAGAATTGGGCGATGGCGAAGGCGAGAAGGACGAAATTGGCGAACTGGAAAAGCGCGTAGCTGATACCAAGTTCTCCAAGGAAGCCCGTGAACGCGCCGAAGCTGAAGTGAAGAAACTGCGCCAGATGAGCCCCATGTCGGCAGAAGCCACAGTGGTGCGTAATTATCTCGATTGGTTGTTGAACATTCCTTGGGGCAAAAACTCCAAGGTGAAGAATGATCTTGAATTCGCACAGGGCGTTTTAGACACCGATCACTTTGGCTTGGACAAAGTTAAAGAACGCATCATTGAATATCTTGCAGTGCAAAGCCGCACCAACAAACTGCGTGGCCCAATTCTGTGCCTCGTGGGTCCTCCGGGTGTGGGCAAAACCTCGCTCGGCAAATCCATTGCCAAAGCCACAGGTCGCGAATTTGTTCGCATGAGCTTAGGCGGGGTTCGTGATGAATCTGAAATTCGGGGTCATCGCCGCACTTATATTGGTTCGATGCCGGGCAAGATTATCCAGTCGATGAAGAAGGCCAAGAAATCCAATCCGCTTTTCTTGCTTGATGAAATCGACAAGATGGGAATGGATTTCCGGGGCGATCCTTCTGCCGCTTTGCTTGAAGTGTTGGATCCAGAACAAAACGGCACATTTATGGACCACTATCTTGAAGTGGAATATGATTTGTCGAACGTGATGTTTGTGACGACTTCAAACACGCTGAACATTCCGCCAGCTTTGCTCGACCGCATGGAAATCATTCGGCTTGCTGGTTACACCGAAGAAGAAAAAGCTGAGATTGCCAAGCGCCATCTGGTGCCGAAAGCTATGGAAAACCATGGCCTCGACAAGAAGGAATTTGAAGTCACCGCGGATGCCATTACTGAAGTAATCCAAAGCTACACCCGCGAATCTGGGGTTCGTAATTTGGAACGCGAAGTGAGCACCATGGCCCGCAAGGCTGTGAAAGACTTGATGACCAACAAGAAAAAGAAGGTCAAGGTTGATGTGGAATTGGCGAAGAAATATCTGGGCGTGCAAAAATATAAACACGGCATGGCCGAAGGCGAAGATCAGGTTGGTGTTGTCACTGGCTTGGCTTGGACCGAAGTAGGTGGCGAACTTCTTACCATCGAAGCCTTGATGATGCCCGGTAAAGGCAAAATGACGGTGACTGGCAATCTGAAAGACGTGATGAAAGAGTCAATCTCTGCCGCCTCGTCTTATGTTCGCTCACGTGCTCCTGCCATTGGTGTGAAGCCACCGATGTTTGATAAGAAAGACATTCATGTGCATGTGCCGGAAGGCGCAACGCCGAAGGATGGCCCATCAGCAGGCATCGCTATGGCCACGGCCATTGTGTCTGTGCTCACTGGCATTCCGGTTCGTAAGGATATTGCTATGACAGGTGAAATCACACTTAGGGGCAGGGTGCTGCCCATCGGTGGTCTGAAAGAAAAACTTTATGCAGCCCTGCGTGGTGGCATCAAGAAAGTAATGATCCCAATTGAGAACGTCAAAGACTTGGCCGATATTCCGCCTTCCGTCAAAAACGGAATGGAAATCATCCCCGTTACCATGGTCGATGATGTGTTGAAGCACGCGCTGGTGCGGATGCCAGAAGCAATCGTCTGGGATGAAATCGCCGAAGAAGCCGCCGCCGCAGCAAGAGCAGCAGCTGAGCGTTCAAGCGAAGGTGCCAGAGCCCATTAAGAAAGGGCGCATTAGCTTCGTCCCTGTGTGAACGCAATCTTCAACGCGAACACAGCGAACACACCAGCAAATGTGAAATCAACCCCGCGCATCACGCGGGGTTTATTTTTTAGCCATGTCACCAATTTCTCGGCACCAAAGATCATCAAAATCGAAAGCGGAATGTTGATCACCACGAAATAGATTCCAAGAAATAAAAGTTTCGAAGTCACATGCGGGTCCGTTGCGGAGACGAATTGTGGCAGGAATGTAATGAAGAACAACACCACTTTCGGGTTGGTCATGTTGATGCTGATTCCCATCAAGAAACTGCTCAGCATCGAAACGGGCTTTTTATCCACATTGCCAACATTTAATGATGACCCGTGGCGTATGGCATCCACAGCCAACCAGAGCAAATAACCAGCGCCAACAATTTTGAGAATCAAAAATCCCGTAGGTGATGCGGCAATCAAAGCGGACACACCAAAGGCCGCCAGCAATGTATGGATGACGCAACCCACGTTGGCACCCATGGCCGAAGCCATGCCAGCATTGCGACCAGAGGCCATGGTGCGCGATAAAAACAAGCTCATGTCTGGCCCTGGTGTAATGAACAACAGAATTGATGCCAATGAATAGGCCAGCAGCGTGGCGTGATCAGGAATAAAGCTCATCTATCTAACTCCACGATTGAAAAAGGCGGAACCCGAAGGTTCCGCCAATTTTTGAGTTTCTCTTTGTTTACTGAAGTTCTTTCGGACTTCAGATCGGCGGCAGCTTTAAAGCGCCAGCTCAATTCGTTTCTCCCCAGACTTAGGCCCACGTAGTGAGTTTTCGTCTGGCGCGAATTAGCCAGAAAATCGAGCGCTTGCCAAGTGAATTATTTTTCACCGAAAGCGCCTGTGCTTGCCTAAAACCTTCAAAGCCTTAAAAGGGCGCGAAACCACTTGGAAACAAAGATTCTCATGCGCCTTTCACAGTATTTTATGCCAGTCCTCCGCGATGATCCCAAGGAAGCTGAGATCGCTTCGCATAGACTTATGCTGCGAACAGGCATGGTTCGCCAAGAAGCAGCTGGCAGCTATTCGTGGTTGCCCATGGGCTTTCGCGTTTTGAAAAAGATTGAACAAATTGTGCGCGAAGAACAAAATCGGGCCGGGGCCTTGGAAGTTCTTATGCCCACGCTGCAATCGGCAGACCTGTGGCGCAAATCTGGCCGCTATGATGATTACGGCAAAGAAATGCTCCGTATCAAAGATCGGCAAGATCGTGATTTGCTTTACGGCCCAACCAACGAAGAAATGATCACCGATATTTTCCGTTCGGGTATTCAGTCTTACAAAGATATGCCGCGCAATCTCTATCACATCCAATGGAAGTTCCGCGATGAAGTGCGCCCACGTTTCGGCGTGATGCGTGGCCGCGAATTTTTGATGAAGGATGCCTATTCTTTCGATGTGACGCGCGAAGCTGGCCAACACGCTTACAATAAAATGTTTGTGAGTTATCTCAAAACCTTTGCAAGGCTCGGCATCAAAGCCGTTCCAATGAAGGCCGATACCGGTCCTATTGGTGGCGATGATAGCCATGAATTTTTGGTGCTGGCCGATACGGGTGAAAGTGGCGTGTTTTTTGATGGCGCTCTGCATGATCTCGATTGGTCCAAAATCGAAATTGATTATGATAATGTTGAAGCCGTGGCCAATATGGTTTCGGAATATACTTCAAAATATGCAGCCACTGATGAAAAGCACAATCAGGCCGAATTTGAGCACAGGGTGCCCGAGGGCAAACGCCTCAGCGGGCGCGGCATAGAAGTGGGACATATCTTCTTCTTTGGCGATAAATACTCAAAGCCACTGGGTTGCGAAGTGCAGGGGCCGGATGGCAAGAAGATCACCGTGCAATCGGGCTCTTACGGCATTGGTGTTTCGCGTTTGGTTGGCGGCATTATTGAAGCCAGCCACGATAAGGATGGCATCATCTGGCCAGAATCCGTTGCACCGTTTCATGTTGGTTTGATCAATTTGAAAGTGGGCGATGCGGAAGCCGATGCAGCTTGCGAGAAAATTTATAAAGCGCTGGAAGCCAAGGGCGTTGAAGTGCTTTACGATGACCGCAACCAACCAGGCGGCGCCAAATTCGCTGCCATGGATTTGATCGGCCTGCCTTGGCAAGTGATCATCGGCCCGCGCGGATTAAAAGATGGCATAGCCGAAGTGAAGAACCGCAAAACGGGTGCGCGTGAGAATGTGAACTTAGATCAGATTGTAGAGCGGTTTACATAGTGGCTGAAGGCCTTCCAGACACACGCCCCTTCGCTGGCTTTGAATGGCAAATTGCTTTGCGCTATCTGCGAGCGCGCAGGCGGGAGGGCTTTATCTCGGTCATTTCTCTGTTCTCATTTCTCGGTATCGCACTTGGCGTAGCAACGCTGATCGTTGTCATGTCGGTGTTCAATGGTTTCCATGCTGAACTGCTGGACAAGATTCTAGGCTTCTCCGGCCACGCCGCAATTTACCGCCAAGACCAAGAACCGATCGCTGATTACAAAGCTGTGCAAGCGCGCATTGCCAAGGTACCAGGTGTAATCAGAGTAATGTCCCTCGTTGAAGGGCAGGCCATGGTCTCGTCATTGAAAACGGCAACTGGTGCTTTGGTGCGTGGTATCAGCGAAGAAGATTTGATCAAACTGCCCAGCATTAACAATAAAGATCTCCGCACTGCTCTCGTAATTTCCGGCACATTAGATGAAACTGCAAACCTCAAAGGTTTTGAAAAATCAGATGGCATCGCCATTGGTGAAGCCTTGGCCCAGCGCCATCAAGTCGCTTTGGGCAGCGTGATCACTTTGATTGCCCCAAATGGCCCAGATACGGTGATTGGCAACACGCCGCGCATCCGCGATTATACGGTGGTGGCCATCTTCAAAATGGGCATGTCAGATTATGATGCAGGCGTGGTCTATATGCCCATCACCGAAGCGCAGGATTTTTTCTCAACGGATGATGGTGCCACTGGCCTTGAAGTGATGGTTGATGATCCCGACACTATTCAAACCAAATTGGGCGCTTTGCTCGATGCCGCTGGTCCTGATCTTTCCGTGCAAACCTGGCAAAGCCGCAACGTGGCATTTTTCAATGCGCTGGCCGTGGAGCGCAATGTAGTGATCATGGTGGTCTCGCTTGTGGTGCTAGTCGCCGCCCTTAACATCATATCCGGCCTCTTCATGTTGGTCAAAGACAAGGGCAGCAACATTGCCATTCTGCGCACGATGGGCGCCACCAAAGGCGCCATCATGCGGGTGTTTTTCATCACAGGTGCTGCCATCGGCACAATCGGAACTTTGGTGGGTCTCATATTGGGCCTGCTCATTTGCGCCAATGCAAACAACATTCGGAATGCCATCCAGTGGCTTTCCGGTGTTGATCCGTTCAATGCGGAATTTTATTATCTGGCGCAGCTTCCTGCCAAAGTGGATTATGTGCAAACTTTCTGGATCGTGTTCTTTGCTTTGGTCATGTCATATCTGGCAACGCTCTATCCATCATGGAAGGCAGCTCGCCTCGACCCTGTTGAGGCTTTGCGCTACGAATGAATTTGCGCCCCGCCTTAGAACTCCACAGCATCGCCCGCACCTATGGTTCGGGTGAAAATGCGTTGCAGATTTTTAAAAACCTGTCGCTCACCATTGTGCCCGGTGAAATTGTAGGCCTCATCGGCCCATCAGGCGCTGGCAAATCTTCGCTCCTGCACATTGCCGGATTGCTCGAAAAACCAACGGCAGGTGACGTGGTAATTGCTGGTCAAAACTGCAATGAGTTGGATGATGCCGCCCGCACCAGAATCCGCCGCATTGGCATTGGCTTTGTGTATCAGTTCCATCATCTGTTGCCTGAATTCTCGGCACTCGAAAATGTGGTGATCCCGCAATTGATCGCCAACACGCCCAAGGAAGATGCGATAAAACGCGCCAAGGATTTGCTTGGCCGCATGGGCCTCAGCCACCGCACCAGCCATCGCCCCGCCGAACTTTCCGGCGGTGAGCAACAGCGCGTGGCCATTGCCAGAGCAATTGCCAACAAACCGCTGTTGTTGCTTGCTGATGAACCAACCGGAAATCTTGATCCGCCAACTGGGGCCATGGTGCATGGCGAGTTTATGCGGCTGATTGCAGAGGAGGGGCTTGGCGCACTGATCGCCACTCACAACATAGATTTCGCCACCCGCATGAGCCGCGTGGTGCGTTTGAATGATGGCATGTTGGTGGATGGGTAAAGTGCTTCGAGGCTGGCTTGCCATTGTGATCTTGCTGCTCTTCACACTCTCCACCAACGCTGCCACATCAGACCGCACAACCCTCGCAACAAAAATCTGCGCTGCCGCTGAACAGCAAGCCCTTGCTAATAACATTGACCCTTCCTTCTTTGCCCGTCTGCTCTGGCGTGAAAGTCTGTTTGATCCAAACGTAGTGAGCGACAAAGGTGCCCAAGGCATCGCGCAGTTTATGCCAGAAACTGCAAAGCGCCGTGGGCTGGTGAATCCGTTTGAACCCATTGGTGCCGTAAAAGCCTCAGCCTCTTTCATCGCCGATTTACGCAAACAATTTGGCAATTTAGGCTTGGCCGCTGCAGCTTATAATGCAGGCGAACAGCGAGTGATAAATTGGCAAATAGGCAAAGGCGGAATGCCAAATGAAACGCGAGACTATGTTGAGTTCATCACGGGGCGGCCCGTGGAAGATTGGAAAATAACCACTGCAAGTTTCCCAGTGCCAGCCATCGGCACAGGCGCAAACTTCGAAGCAAATTGCGTGGCGTTGGCTTTGCGTAAAGGCCAAATGGCCGGAAGCCATTTGCGTTCTGCTTCGTTCCAACCTTGGGGCGCGTTATTATCGGCGGGCTTCAGCGAAAGCAATGCTGTGGCGCAATTTCAGCGTTTGAAACTGCGTTTCCCCACCATCATTGCCAACCGAGACCCAATGATAGCCCGCAAGAAAAACCTGTCGCGTGGCACACGTAAAATTGTTTACGTCATGTTAGGCGCAAAATCCGCCGCTGCCGCTGCCGAAACCTGTGAGAAACTTGTGGGCGCAGGTGCCCCATGCATTGTGCGTAAGAATTAGAACGCGCTAAACTGGCTATATGCCCCAACCCTTATTCATCCACCTCCGCGTCCACTCCGCTTACTCATTGTCGGAGGGGGCTTTGCCAATTAAAAAATTGGCAGGCATGGCTAAAGATATGGCTATGCCAGCACTAGCAATTACCGACACTGGAAATCTTTTCGGCGCGCTGGAATTTTCGGAGGCCCTCTCAGCCAAAGCCATTCAACCCATCATTGGTCTGGCGATAAAGCTTGATATGGCAGTCACAGTTGAAAAACTGCCAGCCCATCATCAGCAAACTGGATTAAAGCGCCACACTTCGGTTTTGCTATTGGCCAAAAATGAGCAGGGCTACTTGAATTTGATGAAGCTCACATCAAGCTCATTTCTCGATGTGGCAGACAATGCCGAACCGCATGTAACTTGGGCGAAATTTACCAGCTGTTCCGAAGGTTTGATTTGCCTTTCTGGTGGACCTGAAGGCCCGATCAATGAAGCCTTGGTGCAAGGCCAAGCACCACTGGCCGAGCAACGTGCGCTTCAACTGAAAATTCTCTTCGGCGATCGCTTCTATATTGAATTGCAGCGCCACTCGACCGAGAATGAGCGCAGTGCTGAGAAGGGCCTGATCGATATTGCTTACGACCACGAAATTCCTTTAGTTGCCACCAATGAGTGTTACTTCGCAACACCTGATGATTATGTGGCCCATGATGCGCTCATCTGCATAGCTGAAGGTGAGGTAGTGGCCAGTGATGATCGCAGGCGCTTAACACCCGATCATTATTTCAAAACCCAAGCCGAAATGGCAACTCTATTTGCAGATATTCCTGAAGCCGTTTCCAACACCATCGAAATTGCCAAGCGCTGTGCTTTTTGGGTGAAAGGCCGCAAACCTATTCTGCCGCGCTTTGCGGAAGGCGATGAAGGTGAAGAACTTCGTATTCAGGCCGAGCAGGGCCTTGCCACCCGCCTCGCCACGCGTGGACTTGTTTCGGGTTACACCGAACAGCAATATCAAGAGCGCCTCGCCTTTGAACTCAGCGTCATCACCCGCATGGATTTTCCGGGTTACTTTCTGATTGTGGCTGACTTTATAAAGTGGTCAAAGAATAAGGGCATCCCCGTGGGGCCGGGCCGTGGTTCGGGTGCGGGTTCCATGGTGGCCTATGCGCTCACCATTACGGATTTAGATCCCTTCCGTTTCAATCTGCTGTTTGAGCGCTTCCTCAATCCTGAACGCGTATCCATGCCCGACTTTGATATCGATTTTTGTCAAGACCGCCGTGATGAAGTGATCAATTATGTGCAGGATCGCTTCGGCAAAGGCCGTGTGGCGCAGATTATCACCTTCGGTAAACTGCAAGCCCGCATGGTCACGCGTGATGTGGGCCGCGTGTTGCAAATGCCCTATGGCCAAGTGGATAGGTTGTCTAAACTCATCCCCATGAGCCCTGCCAATCCGCTGACGCTTCGTGAATATATTGACATGGAACCGCGCCTGCAGGAAGAGCGCGACCGCGACCCCAATGTAAAAAACCTGTTCGACATTGCGCTCCGTATCGAGGGCCTTTACCGCAATGCCTCCACCCACGCCGCAGGTGTGGTGATTGGCGACCGTCCGCTAGAAGAATTGGTTCCGCTCTATCGCGATCCGCGCTCATCATTGCCAGCCACGCAATTCAGCATGAAATATGTTGAAATGGCGGGCCTTGTGAAATTCGATTTTCTCGGCCTCAAAACTCTCACTGTTATTGATAAAGCCATTAAGCTCATCCATGTGCGCGAACCAACATTTAACATTGATGCGATTTCTTATGAGGATATCGCAACCTATGAAATGCTGCGGCAGGGCGACACTGTGGGCGTGTTCCAGCTGGAAAGTTCCGGCATGAGGGACACTGCCAAACGGATGAAGGCCGATTGCGTTGAGGACATTATCGCCATCGTGGCGCTTTATCGCCCAGGCCCGATGGAGAACATTCCAAAATTCATCGCCAATAAATTAGGCGATGCAACGCCCGATTATATGCACCCGATGTTGGAGCCACTGCTCAAAGAAACTTACGGCATTATCGTTTATCAAGAGCAGGTGATGCAGATTGCTCAGGTGCTTTCTGGTTACTCGCTTGGCGAAGCAGATCTCTTGCGCCGCGCCATGGGGAAGAAAATTAAAAAGGAAATGGACGACCAGAAAGAACGCTTCATTGAAGGCGCTCTTAAAAATAATGTGGATGCAAAAAAAGCCGATGAAATTTTTGAGCATGTGCAAAAATTCGCAGGCTATGGTTTTAATAAATCCCACGCCGCTGCCTATGCCGTAGTGTCTTATCAAACTGCTTATCTTAAAGCCAACTACCCCGTTGAATTTTTGGCTGCTTCGATGACACTCGACATGGGCAACACCGATAAGCTCATGCTCTTCCGCCGTGAAGCGCAGCGCTTAGGTATCAAAGTTGTGCCGCCTTCAGTGAATGGCAGCGATGTTGATTTTGTGGTGAAGGATGGCACCATACTCTACTCATTGGCGGCACTCAAAAATGTGGGTGCGGGCGCAATTGAACAAATCGTAACAGCGCGAAAAGCTGGCGGGCCGTTTAAATCACTGGGTGAATTCTCGCGCCGTGTAGATGCCAAGGCCCTCAACCGCCGGGCCTTAGAAAGCATGACCAAGGCCGGATCCTTCGACACGCTCAACCCAAACCGCGCGCAAGTTTTAGATGGTGTAGATAGCATCATCGGCATAGCCAACCGCACGGCCTCCGAAGCGGCCGCAGGCCAGAATGATATGTTCGGCGGCATGAAGGCAGCCAGTGAAGATTTTATCTTGCCAGTACGTGATGCGTGGCTGCCGATGGAAAAACTGGCGCAAGAATTTGAGGCTGTGGGCTTTTATCTTTCCGGCCACCCGCTTGATGAATATGTGAAGCCACTGGCGCGTCTCGGTGTGGAATCTTGGCTCTCATTCCAAGAGAAAGTTCTCACGCGCGGTGCCACAGCGGCAAAACTTGCTGGCACCATAACTTACAAACAAGAGCGCCGTTCAAAAAACGGAAATAAATTTGCCTTTGTCGGATTTTCTGATCCTACTGGCCAATTTGAAACCATAGTATTTTCGGACACTTTAAACGTGGTGCGAGACATGCTCGAACCCGGCAAAGCCGTGATCGCCCGCGTGGAAGCTGATCTTGATGGAGAGGAAATAAAACTGCGACTCCAAGGGTTAGAAGTTCTCGACAAAGCCGCAGCCACCGTGGTGCAAGGCATTCAAGTTTTTGTGCGTGACGCAAAGTCTTTGGAGTCTATCGCCAAGCGTTTGCAGCCGGGCGGCAAAGCCCCTGTGCGCTTAACACTATTGATGGAAACTGGCCGCGAAGTTGAAATTGGTCTCGGCTCAAAATTCGCCATCACACCTCAAATAAGAGGTGCCATAAAAGCTATTGCTGGCGTTGTCGATGTACAAGACTTATAGGCGAACTGTATTTGTTAATGATGGCAGCTGATTGCGATCTAATTGTTTAACAAATTCCATGGCAACACCTTGATCAATATAACGCACCACGCGGCCACGCATTTTGCCAAGCATCAAGTAAGTTCCCACACTTGGCACAACATCTGTTTTTATGGCAGCACCCGAAACTGAAATATCGATGACTTCACAATTGTAAACTCGGCCATCCGGTAGCGAGATTTGAGATTGCTTTTCACTCGGCTCAAATCGTGAATGACGCCGCCCATCGTCAACTGAAGGGTCACGATTTTTTAACCATTCAATACGTTGTTGCAAACGCTCTAATCTTGCGCCTTGCAATGTGAAAGTTACATTGAAACCACCTGGCACCGATATTGTAGAAACTGCCTCTACGCGTCCAATATCTTCAAGATAGGCCACCAAAGCTTGGCCAGCATCAGGAATGTTTTCAGTTAAAAATGTAGCACCGTCTCGCGTTACGTCTACCACTTGGCAGGCATACTCAGACATGTCCGGAAGCATGAACCTCCCGAATATTATTCCCAGCGCCTTGGACATGCCAGACGAGGGTATTTGCTCCCTATTTAATGCGCTCACGTTTGACCTCTTCTTATGGCCCTTACCGTTTTCTCCCCGGGCGCCATAGAACGGAGTTCCGTTCCACTCTCTATTCTCTATTGAACGAGTAAAGGCAGAGTTAACAGTTCAAACTTATCGATGAAAAATAAACTAAGAATTTAGCTCAAGCCGCCCTGAATAACTTGCAAGTGCACAGGCGTTTTTCGCCCAACAGTGCTTAGCAATGTGTTGCCAGCATCATGCTCCGTCCAAATCATACGAGCGGAGATCAATTCACGGCGCAAAAAACCAGCAGAATCACTCAAACGGCTATCAGTGAAGGGAAATAACCCACCAAAAATTTGGGTTTGTCCTTCCGCACCATCTTGTATTGGTAAACCAATCATTTCTGCAGCAATCACTTCGTTTTGTTCTGAAATAAATCGCATACGAATTAAACTGGGCTGCAACCGTGTTTTGCAAATATCCAAGCAATTGCTCACAACACCACGTTCAAAGCTATCAAAACCTTGCAATGCGTCAGCATTAGTCATTTCCTTGCCAAATAGGCTGTAAATCTTCGTTCCAGCCAAACGGAACTGCCAAGTTTTAGGTTCGCTATTTTGGACAATAATTGTGAGGTTTGGCACAACATCGACGATATTTTTTAGCTCAATCTCGCTTTTGCGCGGGCAGGGTCGTTCAGCGCGCAAACTTTCCCAATAACGGAAAAGTTGGCGGCTGCCAGGATGAAGCATTTGGTTTTGCGCTTGTATCTCATCTGGCCTGTCAAAATTTTGCATTTTTGCTAATTCTCCAAAGGCAAACTTTAAAATGCCTGTCCCATTCGTGAACGTCTGGTGTATGAAATGCATGTGCTGTGCCAGCTGGAGGGGTTATGACTGATCAATTGCAACACAACCAAAACGAGCAAGTGGAAAGTTTAGTCCCACCCCCAATTTTCAACTTACCTCTCGTAACGGTTGTGATTATTGCGCTTTTGATTGCCATTCATGCGGCCCTGCAAGTGGGCGGAGAGCAATATCAAATTTGGGCTCAAGCCGTTTTCTCATTCAACCCAGCAAGATTTGGCCATGAGCCCATTAACCAACTCAAAGGCTCGGCCTATTGGAGCATGTTAACTTACGGCCTGCTTCATGCTGATTGGATGCATCTAGGCTTTAACAGTCTTTGGTTGGTGATCTTTTCCAAACCAGTTGTGTTGCGTCTTGGCAATTTGAGCTATTTGGTTCTGCTCAGCGGTTCAATTGTGGCGGGAGCGTTGGCAAGCCTTGTTGTTCATTGGGGCGAGTTTCTGGTGATGGTGGGTATTTCTGCTGGCGTGTCTGGCGTGATGGCCGCCGCAATTCCAATTATGTATGCACGCGGTGGCCATTGGGGCATGACATCGCCTGAACACATGGCAATGATAAAACCTTTAACGCTATGGGGCATCATAACCAATAAAACTGCGGCAGGCTTCACGTTGATGTGGCTTGCGCTCACCACCTTCACAGCCACGACACAATACTTTACTGGCACCGCATTTTTGGAAGAACGCGTAATCGCGTGGGAAGCCCATCTTGGCGGCTTCATTGCGGGATTTATTTTGTTCTATCTCTTGGACAGAAAAAACAAAGCATGATAGCCTGATTTTCCAATGATGGAGGGCACCATGTCTGTATCCCACATTCTACGCGGCAAAAGCGGCGGTACGATCACTGCAAAAGCAACTGATAAAGTGCGAAGCATTGCCCAAACACTTGCAGAAAAACGCATCGGCGCAATTGTTATCGTCAACAAAGATGGCGGCATTGAAGGCATTGTATCTGAACGTGATGTGGTCCGTTGCATTGCTAAGGATGGGGCAGGGGCACTTGATCTTGCAGTGTCTCAGGTGATGACCAAAAAAGTTAAAACCTGCTCAGAATCAGACAGTGAAATTGAAATCATGGCCTTGATGACCGAAAATCGCATCCGCCATTTGCCTGTGGTCAATGCCGGAAAACTCATCGGCATGATCTCCATTGGTGACGTGGTGAAAAACCGCATTGAAGCCATCGAGCGCGAAGCCAATGACATGAAGGCTTATATAGCAGGCAATTAGTCAAATTTGAGGTTGTTTCCGTCAATCACTCGATAAAAACAACTGCGCCTCCCAGTGTGGCACGCATTGCCTTTGCCTTGTGGCTCCACCATCACCAGCAACGCATCCTGGTCGCAATCGACGCGAAGCTCTTTTACAGCAAAAGTCTCGCCTGAAGTCTCTCCCTTTTTCCAAAGCACTCCGCGAGACCGGCTCCAAAAATGCACAATGCCAGTGCGCTGGGTTTCAGTGAATGCTTCGCGGTTCATATAAGCAAACATCAGCACAGCATTATCCGCCACATCACACACAATGGCAGCGATGAAACCGTGGGCATCAAACTTTAGTTGAAGCTCAAGCGTGTCGTCCGCTTTGCTCATAGTGAGTAGCTACTCTTCGGCGCACGCACCATATCAATGAAGCGGGCTTGCAGCACGGGATTGGTTTTAAACTCGCCAGTGAATTGTGTGGTGATGGTAGCCACATCATGCTTCTGCACGCCGCGCATCGACATGCAAGTGTGCGCTGCTTCAATCATCACCGCAACGCCGCGTGGATCAAGATTTTCGTCAATGGCCTTGGCAATTTGTGCTGTCATCGCTTCTTGAATTTGTAAGCGCTTGGCAAATGCATCTACAACTCGAGCGAGTTTTGAAATGCCCACCACGGCACCCTTAGACAAATAAGCCACATGCACGCGGCCATAAAACGGTGCCATGTGGTGTTCGCAGTGTGAGGAAAACTGAATATCGCGCAGCATAACCATATCTTCATAGCCGCCGATTTCAGCAAATGTGCGGTCCAAAATATTAGCAGGATTTTCTGCATATCCAGCATAGTATTCAAGGTAAGCTTTAGTCACACGGCGCGGCGTGTCGAGCAAGCCTTCGCGTGTTGGGTCATCACCCGCCCACGCAATCAGCGTGCGAACGGCGGCTTCAGCCTCTTCCTTCGTCGGCTTTTGAACGGGCATTGCAGGGGTTCTCTGGAGAACTTTGGCATCCATGGCTTAACATTTTCCTTGGCAGCACATTGATCGGAACTGAGATTACGCTTAAACGAGCACCCCAGATCAGAATAATACTTCACAAACTTACGTTTTATTCCCATATCATAGGAATACAGTGTGACGCAAACTCTGGTCACTGCGGATATGGACATGATCAACGAAATATACAACCGTAAGATATTGGAATTTGCCGCAAACATTCCTCACCTGCAGCGCCTTGCCCATCCTGATGCAACGGCCATAGGCCATTCCAAGCTTTGCGGTTCGAAAGTTACTATCGATATTGCCATGAAAGATGGTGTGATCTCCGATTTTGGCCAAGATGTGAAAGCTTGTGCGCTTGGCCAAGCCTCATCCTCAATCATGGGCAGCCATGTGATTGGCTCAACCCCAAATGAGCTGCGTGCATTGCGCCAAACCATGCACAAGATGCTAAAAGAAAATGGCGAGCCTCCGCAAGGCAAATGGTCTGATCTTGAAGCCTTGATACCTGTTCGCGATTATAAGGCACGTCATGCGTCAACGCTTCTCACATTTGACGCTGTTGTAGATGCCGTAAACCAAATTGAGGCCAAACATGCCAGCAGCGATCAAAGCAACCAAAGCCCCTAAGCGCGAAGGCTCGAGATATCCAAGCCCTTACAATGAAATCTGTGAAAACCGAACCAAGTATC
This sequence comes from Hyphomicrobiales bacterium, assembly GCA_031385245.1. Classification (GTDB taxonomy): domain Bacteria; phylum Pseudomonadota; class Alphaproteobacteria; order Rhizobiales; family Aestuariivirgaceae; genus Aestuariivirga. Next base: position 20,457 of record JANNBH010000124.1, read on the forward strand.
TTTTGGGAGATGTGTTCGACCTGATGCAGTTTGGTGTGAATCTCGCGGTCATTCAGCCCGGCGCATGGTCTTCACAGCGCCATTGGCATGAGATGGAAGATGAGTTCATTTATGTGCTCGAAGGCACTTTAACGCTGAGCGATAATGAAGGTGACCATGCGTTAACCCCCGGCATGTGTGCAGGTTTCAAGGCGGGTAATGGCAATGGCCATTGCCTTAAAAACTTAACCGATAAAGTTGCAACTTATCTTGAAGTTGGCAGCCGCTCGCCAAATGAAACCGCGTGGTATAGCGATATTGATATGAAGGTAACGGCAATTGATCGTGTTACCCAATACACAAAGAAAGACGGCACGCCTTATTAAGTGGCCTTTTGCAGCATCAATCTATATCCAGCCAAACACCCGACTAAACCTAGGAGCAGGGGCCAGAAATAACTAAATCCAAACCAAGTAAGTGCCGCCGCAGTTAAACAGCCCATGCCGGTTCCCAAATCCCAAGCGCCTTCAGTGGCAACTTTGAACCGTAACGGACAAGCAGATGCCTTGGCCATATTATAAATGCGCGACATCAACACGGACATATAGATTGGGAATATCGCTGCACCTAGGGCACTCACTGCTACGGCACTCCACGGTGTTGCAAAGCCAAGGGCCTTGAGCAAGATTATAATCGCCATTGCTCCATAGGCTATTTGGGTTGAACGTCTATGATGCCCCAAGTCAATCATGCGGCCAATGCCCAAACTCATAACAGCACCTGCTAACCCAGCAAAAGCGATTGCACCACCAAACGAACCAAAATTGGAGCCTAAAGTTTGAAACAGGGCAATAACCCATACGAAGAAATTACAAGACGTAATAAGCCCATCAGTGAAGAACAACAGAGACGCATAGCGTTTGGTTTTTGGCTCAAGAACTGCATTCTCCAAAACATCAAAATTTGGCGCAGATAGCAGCGGCAAAATAGCCAGTGCCTCAATAGTTGCTGCGGTTGCAAAGGCGTAAAAAGGTCCAGCATAGATTAAAAGAAAACTTCCTACCAACGGCGCAATAACACCCATTATGGCGTTGATGGCCTCGCGCGCACTCACCTGCGCGCCTCGATTTTCCACATCGCCAAGCTTTGCCACATAGGCATGGTGGCAGGTCCAATAAAACGCTGTACTAATGCCATCAAACACAATGAAGACAACCAACATTGGCCCAATTCCATCAACAGCTGTTAGCAACAAATAAGAGAACGAAACCAGCAGAGTTCCTAAAATCAAACCATTTCGCAATCCGATGCGCTTGACGACGGGAAGAACCAATTGCCGAGAAAAGATTCGTATAAAAAAGATGGCCGCAATAGCAGCAAAAACCTGCGGCGCAGAAAACCCAGCTTTAATCAGATAGACAAATATAAATACGCCACCCACATTTTCAGCAAATGTTTGCAAGGCCGCATGGATGTAAGTGCGGTTGATGGTGCTGTTGTTAAAGAATTTCATTGGCTGCTACTTTCTCAACAGGCTGCTTATTATGCCACTGCAAAATCATGTACACACCAATGCAACCGCCGAGCCCGATGATCAAAAGCCAAAAGAAGCTAAATCCCAAATAAACCAACCCAGCGGCAATTAAACAGCCAAAGCCTGCGCCGGAATCAAAGCCATTTTCTGCCGTTACATTAAAGCGGAACGTGCAAGCTGAAGCTTTAGCCACGTTATAAAGTGGCGCCATAATTGCCGACATATAAAGCGGCCCGGCAATGGCGCCAATCATATTAGCAATAATCGCACCCCACACCGAGGTATAGCCAAACACCTCTGCCCAAATAGTGCAAACCATAAACGTGAGTCCAATTTGCACCGAGCGCTTGTGATGGCCCAAGTCTATCAGGCGGCCAACGCCCAAGCCCAATACTGCGCCCAATAAACTGGCCGCTGCAATCGCTCCCGCAAATGCATTAAAACTTTCGCCGAGTGTAATGAACAAAACAATGCGCCATCCGAAATTGACAGCCAATGCCACCAAGCCATCCGAAAATGCCAAGCCAAAAGCAAAGATTTTGCCTTCCCGTGAAATTGCCGCTTCAGATGCAATTGCCATGTGTGGTATTTTGAGCAACGGGAGCATAGCCAACGCATTGACTATGGCCGCAACGGCAAAGGCATAAAACGGTCCAAACACCGTCAACACAAATCCACCAAATAACGGCCCCACAATTCCAGAGAGTGAGAATATCGCTTCACGCGCACTCACTTGCGCGCCGCGATGTTCCGCATCGCCAAGCCTAGAAACTGTCGCATGATAGCAGGTCCAATAAAAAGCTGTGCCACATGCGGCAATGGCCACATAGGCAATCAACCATGGTCCAACATCATGTACATTTGCCAGAAACAAAAAACCCGAAGCTTCGAGAGCGGTACCAATAAGCAATCCGTTGCGGAGCCCAATTCTGTTCACAATCGGAACCACTGCAAGCCTGAACAGCAAACGGGCCAGAATCATGGCTGAGATTGTGAGAAAAACCAAAGGCAAGGCCATGCCTTCCTTCAAGAGATATACGAACACAAAGGCGCTGCCAGAGTTGAAAGCAAAGCTTTGCAAGCCCGTGTGCATATAAATTCGGTTAATCGCGCTGTTTTGGAAGAATCGCATGGACTTCAATAAAAGAATATAGTGCCTTTGCACAGGTGCTTGACAGGTGAGGGGGCCTCATCTATCCAGCGCCCATACAAGTTGCGGAAGTAGCTCAGTTGGTTAGAGCGCCGCCCTGTCACGGCGGAGGTCGCGGGTTCGAGCCCCGTCTTTCGCGCCACTTGTATTTTAAAATTGGTTACCTTTTCGTGCGGCCCTTTGCCCATGTTTTTCCTTCATCCCGCGACATCTGAAAGCCTTGCGAACACCTGTGGGCTGCACTATGAACGCCTCACGATCTATAGCAACGGGGCGCCAAAATCGTCATGAATGAGTTACTGCTGAGTTATCTGCCAATTGTCATCTTTATGGGCATCGCCACTGCTATTGCTTTGCTTTTGATGATCACCCCAATTCTGTTGGCTTATAGAAATCCTGATCCCGAAAAGCTCTCCGCCTATGAGTGCGGGTTTGTGGCTTTCGACGACGCACGCATGAAATTTGATGTGCGGTTTTATTTGGTTTCAATTTTGTTTATCATCTTCGATTTGGAAGTGGCCTTCTTGTTTCCTTGGGCAATTAGCCTTGGAAAGATTGGCTTATTTGGCTTTTGGTCGATGATGGTGTTTCTCACCGTGCTCACTGTGGGCTTTATTTATGAGTGGCGCAAAGGAGCTTTGGAATGGGATTGATCGAAACCGCAGCACCGTTCGACCAACGCGCTTATTTCACTGATATTAACAATGAACTGGCCGATAAAGGCTTTCTTGTTACGTCAACTGATGACTTAATCAATTGGGCCAGAACCGGCTCTTTGATGTGGATGACTTTTGGTTTGGCCTGTTGCGCTGTGGAAATGATGCACACGTCCATGCCACGCTATGATGTAGAGCGATTCGGCTTTGCGCCGCGCGCCTCACCCCGCCAATCAGACGTGATGATTGTTGCTGGCACGCTGACCAATAAAATGGCTCCGGCACTGCGTAAAGTTTATGACCAAATGCCAGAGCCACGCTATGTGATCTCCATGGGCAGTTGTGCTAATGGCGGCGGCTATTATCACTATAGCTATTCAGTGGTGCGCGGCTGTGACCGCATTGTTCCTGTGGATATTTACATCCCAGGCTGCCCACCAACAGCAGAGGCTTTGCTATACGGCATTCTAATGCTGCAAAAGAAAATCCGCCGCACTGGCACGATTGAGCGCTGACAAATGACTTTACAAGAATTAGGCGCATATATTTCTGAGAAGCTTGGCGTGACCAATGAAATGTCATTTGGTGAACTCACCCTTCATGCCGAAGCCGCCAACATCAATGATGTTCTCTCGTTTCTGCGTGATGATGCAGAATGCCGCTTCGTGTGCTTCATTGATATTTGCGGAGCCGATTATCCCGAACGCGAAAAACGCTTCGATGTGGTTTATCATCTGCTCAGCCCCTACAAGAACCAGCGCGTGCGCGTAAAAGTGCAAGCGGGTGAAGAGGGCACCGTGCCATCCGCCATTCCGGTGTTCCCCGCGGCTAATTGGTATGAGCGCGAGACTTTTGACCTCTATGGCATTCTGTTTTCGGGCCATCCAGACTTGCGCCGCATATTGACGGACTATGGTTTCTCAGGTCATCCACTGCGCAAAGATTTCCCCGTAACCGGCCATGTTGAAGTGCGCTATGATGATGAGGCCAAACGAGTCGTTTATGAGCCAGTGAAGCTCATCCAAGAAATGCGGCAGTTTGATTATCTGTCACCATGGGAAGGCACGGAATATGTGCTGCCCGGTGATGAAAAGGCTAAGGTCTAGCGATGAACTTTGGCAATAATATTGGGTTACTAGGCCCTCTGATCGAAACAGTTGGCATAGCGCCAGTGTTGGGCGTGATTATTATTGGTTTTTTTTGTGGCTGGCTGTTCCGAAAATCGATGTTCGGAGGTTTTTTCGGAAAACTAATTTTAGTTTCATTTGGCTTAGCGACGATGTTTGCTCTTCAGGCAGGAATAGTTGGAGATACTACACACTTATTGGGCATATTGGAGCCTGTTTTGAATGTAGCATTTGTTGCAGTGCCTATTTTTATCGGCTTGTTTATAGGTGCTGTGTTTGGGAGATTTGCATTTAGATGAGTGAAGCAACCGTCCGCAATTTCTCCATCAACTTCGGTCCGCAGCATCCGGCGGCCCACGGTGTGCTTCGTCTTGTGCTTGATCTCGATGGTGAAATCGTAACCCGTGTCGATCCGCATATTGGCCTTCTGCATCGTGGCACTGAAAAGCTAATCGAACAAAAAACCTATCTGCAAGCCGTGCCCTATTTCGACCGCCTCGATTATGTGGCGCCGATGAATCAGGAACACGCCTACGCGCTGGCAGTTGAAAAATTGCTTGGCATTACAGTGCCTAAGCGCAGTCAGTTGATTCGAATTCTCTTCTCTGAAATTGGCCGCATTCTCTCGCATCTTTTGAATGTCACCACGCAAGCCATGGACGTGGGCGCTTTAACCCCGCCGCTCTGGGGCTTTGAAGAACGCGAAAAACTGATGGTGTTTTATGAACGCGCATCTGGAAGCCGCATGCACGCCGCATTCATCAGGCCCGGGGGCATTCATCAAGATTTGCCACAAAAGCTGATCGACGATATCGGCCACTTCTGTGACACTCATCCTGCAAGATTAGATGACATTGAAACGCTGCTCACTGAAAATCGCATTTTCAAACAGCGCAATGTGGATATTGGCAAGGTCACTTTAGATGAGTGCTTTGCCTATGGTTTTTCGGGCGTGATGGTGCGTGGGTCTGGTGCTGCATGGGATCTCCGCAAAAGCCAGCCTTATGAATGCTATTCCGACATGAATTTCGATATTCCCATCGGCAAGAATGGCGATAATTATGATCGCTATTTAATCCGCATGTTGGAAATGCGCGAAAGCATAAAGATTATGAAGCAATGCGTTGAGATGTTGTCCAGCCCAGCGGGGCAGGGGCCAATTTCATCGACTGACGGCAAAGTGGTGCCGCCAAAGCGCGATGACATGAAACGCTCTATGGAAGCGCTCATCCACCATTTCAAACTTTATACTGAAGGCTACAAAGTGCCAGCAGGCGAGGTCTATGCCGCTGTGGAAGCGCCCAAAGGTGAGTTCGGTGTTTATCTGGTGAGCGATGGCAGCAATAAACCCTACCGTTGCAAACTGCGCGCCCCCGGTTTCGCGCACTTACAAGCCATGGATTTCATGTGCACCGGCCACCAACTGGCGGACGTTTCTGCAATTCTGGGTTCACTTGATATCGTGTTTGGTGAGGTTGATCGTTAATGTCCGTCCGTCGTTTAGATCCCGTTCAACCTACCGCCCCATTTTCTTTCAATGTGGAAAACGCGTCTTGGGCCAAGAAGACCATTGCGGCTTATCCAACTGGCAAACAGGCCTCCGCTGTCATCGCTTTGTTGTGGCGCGCGCAGGAGCAGAATGAGGGCTGGTTGTCGCGCCCAGCTATGGAATATATTGGCACCATGCTCAACATGGCCTTCATTCGCGTTTATGAAGTGGCCACATTCTACACCATGTTCCAGCTTTCTCCCGTTGGCAAAAAAGCTCATATTCAAGTGTGCGGCACAACACCGTGCATGTTGCGCGGCTCCGAAGAATTGTTGGCGCTGTGCCGCAAGAAAATCCACCCTGAGCCGCATCATTTGAATTCCGATGGCAGCTTGTCTTGGGAAGAAGTGGAATGCTTGGGTGCCTGCGTAAACGCGCCCATGGTGCAAGTGTGGAAAGACACTTATGAAGATTTGACGCCGGAGGTTTTGGACAAGCTGATCGATGATTGGCAGGCTGGACGCAAAACCACGCCCGGCCCGCAAAATGGTCGCAACCATTCCATGGCTTTGGGTGGTGCATCCACGCTCACCGATAAATCACTTTACGGCAAACAGCGCAGCTTCAAGCGCGTCGAAGCTCCACCTCCAGCTGCACCAGTTGTTGCTCCAGTTGCTGTGCCAGTGAATGCACCCGTAATTGCACGCGTTGCTAAAATTGAAAAAGCACCAGCGAAAAAAGTTGCAGTTAAAAAGCCCGCAGTCAAGAAAGCCGCTGTTAAAAAAGTTGCTGTCAAAAAGCCAGCAGTGAAGAAATCTGCGGCAAAGAAATCAAAGGGGCGTAGCAAATGAGCAACTCTCATTCCCTCACCCTGAGGCGCGAGCTCTTGCGAGCCTCGAAGGGTCAGCCACACACTCCGTATCAACCAGATGCTTCGAGGCTCACTTCGTTCGCACCTCAGCATGAGGGGGCTCTATAATGCTCGCTGACAAAGACCGCATTTTCACCAATCTCTATGGCCTGCATGATTGGGGCCTGGAAGGCGCTAAGCTGCGTGGCGCGTGGCTTGATACCAAGTCGTTCATTGACAAGGGCCGCGATTGGATTGTGAACGAAATTAAAGCCTCGGGCCTGCGTGGCCGGGGTGGCGCTGGTTTCCCGACTGGTTTGAAGTGGAGCTTCATGCCCAAAGTGGTGGGCGAGCGCCCGCATTACCTCGTGGTCAACGCCGATGAATCCGAACCCGGCACCTGCAAAGACCGTGAGATCATGCGCCATGATCCGCATTTGCTGGTGGAAGGCTGCCTGATTGCCTGCATGGGCATGGCCTGCAACACCGCCTATATTTATGTGCGCGGCGAATATATTCGTGAGCGTGAGCACCTGCAAGCCGCCATCGACCAAGCCTATGAAGCCAAACTCATCGGCAAAAATAATATTCATGGTTGGGACTGCGATATTTATCTGGCCCACGGCGCAGGCGCTTATATTTGTGGTGAAGAAACCGCCATGCTTGAAAGCTTGGAAGGCAAAAAAGGCCAACCACGCATGAAGCCGCCATTTCCCGCCAACGTGGGCCTCTATGGTGCGCCAACCACAGTGAACAATGTGGAATCAATCGCCGTGGCTGGAACAATTCTGCGCCGTGGGGCCACTTGGTTTAATTCGATTGGCAACCCAAATAATGTGGGCACCAAATTGTTCTGCATCAGCGGCCATGTGAACACGCCGTGCAATGTGGAAGAAGCCTTGGGTGTGACCTTCCGAGAATTGATTGATAAACACGCGGGCGGTGTGCGTGGCGGTTGGGATAATTTGCTGGCGGTTATTCCCGGCGGCTCATCTGTTCGTATGGTGCCTGCTGAACAGATCATCGACACGCCAATGGATTTCGATTCACTTTCAAAACTCCGCTCCGGCCTCGGTACAGCGGCGGTGATCGTGATGGATAAATCAACGGATTTGATCCGCGCCATCGCAAGGCTTGCTGCCTTCTACAAACATGAATCTTGCGGCCAATGCACGCCCTGCCGTGAAGGCACTGGCTGGATGATGCGCGTTCTCAACCGCATGGTCGAAGGCCGCGCTGAAAAACGTGAAATAGATATGTTGCTAGACGTAACCAAGCAAATCGAAGGCCACACCATCTGCGCTTTGGGTGATGCAGCGGCTTGGCCTGTGCAAGGCCTGATCACGCATTTCCGCCCCGTTATCGAAGCGCGGATAGATGCCTACACTTATCGTTCAGATAAAGATGGCGCCGTGCGCCACGCGGCGGAGTAGGGGCGATGGGTGTTTCGCCAATGCATATTGCGCAGTTGAACATTGGTGTTTTAACGCACCCGCGCGACCATGCAGAAGTTGCAGAGTTCGTGAATAATGTGCCTCGGGTCAATTCACTGGCCGAACGGTCAAAAGGGTTTGTGTGGCGCTGCGTTGATGAACATTCTGCCATTGCCGCAGAAGGCATCAATTTCTTTGACGGCGATCCGCGTGCCACTTTCACC
>JANNBH010000003.1:0-28838 GCA_031385245.1 Hyphomicrobiales bacterium
GCCTTGATGAAAAAAATAATGTAGCCATGCGCCACCATTGGGGGCCTGTAGCTCAATGGTTAGAGCTAGCGGCTCATAACCGCTTGGTTGCGGGTTCAAGTCCTGCCGGGCCCACCACTTCCCCCTTTTGGGGATTTGCACATTCGTCGATTTCCGTCGCGCGTTGAACTGCATCCTCGGCAGCGGTCGGCTTGGCATAGATATAGCCTTGAACAGAATCGGCATTAAGCTTTGTGAGAATTTCAAGTTGTTCTTGGGTCTCAGCGCCTTCGGCCACCACTGTCATGCCAAGGGCATGGGCCAGATCGATGATGCCGTGGAGAAGATCCACATTTTTCTTAGCTGTGTGCAAGTTTTTGACGAAGGCGCGGTCAATCTTTAATTTATCGAAGGGCAGATGTTCCAGATACGACAAGGACGAGTAACCGGTTCCAAAATCATCCAAAGCGGTGCGAATGCCCATGGCTTTAAGTTCATGCAAAAGTTTTTGCACTGTGACCATCGATTTTCCGACGAACAGGCTTTCGGTTAGTTCCAAACAGAGAAGATGCGCTGGCAATTGCGACTCGTACAGAGCGCGGCGGATTTTTTCTATGAAACCTGCTTGTAGCATTTGCGCTGCGGAAATATTGACCGCGACAAAACGCGGTGGCAGGCCTTGATCAATCCAACTTTTGGCTTGCTGGCAGGTGGCGCTTAAAACCCAATCCCCCAGTAAAGAAATTTGCCCCGACTTTTCGGCGATAGGGATAAACTTAGTTGGCGAGATCAAACCTTTTTGTGGGTGGTTCCAGCGCGACAAGGCTTCAAAGCCTTCAGTTTTTCCAGATGCCAAATTTACAATAGGCTGGAAGTGAACTTCAAGTTCCCCTTGCGCCAAAGCCACGCGCAAGCCTTGGGCGAGATCGGCCTCTTCTTTTATATTATCGCTCAGTTCATTGTTATAGAAATAAACCCGGCCGGGGCCAGATTGTTTTGCGGCATGCAAAGCAAGGTCAAGGTGACGTTGCACCTCGCCCATGTTTGAACCATCTTGCGGTACGAGCACCACTCCAACTGATGCCGTTACATGCAGCCCATGGCCAAGCAGATTTATGGGCTGATAAAGCGTTGCGATGAAGCGAGCCAAATGATCTTCGGCTTGCGGCTTGGTTACCACATTTGGAATGATGATTGCGAATTCATCGCCACCAATGCGAGCGATTTCAATATCGTCACCGGCTTCTTCATTGAACAGGGCTGCGATATTCATCAGCAAAGCATCACCGATGCTATGCCCTAAAGCATCATTGATGGCGTGGAAATTATCAATATCCAAAAGGAAAATAGTTGCTGATGTTGATTTCGCATTGGCGTCCTCCGCAAACATTGCATTCAGTATTTTGTGAAAATTAACGCGGTTGGGAAGACCCGTTAGTGGATCAAAATACGCGAGTTGCTGCAAAGCATTGTCGCGGTTGCGGATGTCGCTGATCATGCTGTTGAAAGTATCCACCAGAACTTTGGTTTCACCCTCAGCACCCAATACTTCGGCAACTTGATAACTTCGTGTTTCGCGAACTTTTTGAATGGAGGCTGTGAGTTTTGTAATGGGCCCTGTGATTTTGCGTTGCAGCGGTCTTGAAATTGGTGCCGCCAAAAGCGAGGCAAGGAAAGATGCAATTACGGTCGTGAGTAAAGTTTTTAGGAGATTCTGGCGAATATCTGAGATATCTGCAATCAAAACCAGTTTACCAACCGAAGCCCCGCCGCGAATAATATCCACTGAAACTGCCATATTGCCTTTCGTTAGCATTTGCCAAAGACTTGACTCGCTGCTGATCAGGTCACTCTCTAAAAATGTAGCGTTACCCATCGAGGCGATAGTTTCACCTTGGGTGTTGACAGCTGCTGCGTGAATAATATCGGGCAGGCGCGCAATGGAGCGCAACACTTTTTGGATTTCACCGCGGTTTTGCGCTTCGATATTTTCCGCCATGGCGGCGGCAAATGCATAGCCTACTGAATCTAAGCTTTTATGTTTTGAGGTAATTGATTCACGCACCTGGCTCATCATAAGCATGATGGCCAAAATGATCATGGCAGATAGCACTGAAATGGCCACAAGCCGCGCAATTTTGCGACCAATGCCACTGGTGCCATAAAAAGTTTTTTGCATAATGCTTCCACCTCAATGAGGTATCTTGGCATTGCGGCCTTAAAGCCGATTGAAAGTTAGTGGTAAATAAATTGTGCTCGAAATCGTCGCCTCATATCGGGTTTGAGCTAGATTTGCCTGTGAATGTTAAATTAACCTAATTGTGTGATGATTGATCAAATTTTAAGGATATTCGTGATCGAATTTTAGTAGAAATAGCGTCAACTGCTATTGGTTGAGTAAGGTTGAATTATTCAATGAGTGAAGTTTAGGGCGAGAAACAATCTTGTGGCTTTCAAATTTTAAATCTAAAAAAATGACTCGTAACCAGAGTTTGAAGAGACGCTTTGTATTAAACAGCAGCGGCACAACACTGGTTACTTTTGCATTGTCGCTGCCAGTTTTGCTTGGCGCGGTTGGCGTGGGTGTTGATTTTGGAACGCTTTCAATGAAGCGCTCCAACCTGCAGGCTGCTGGAGATGCCGCCGCACTGGCAGGGGCCAAAGAACTTTCTCTCGCAAGTGCCACAGACAGTTCAATCAAAGCCGCTGCACTGGCTTTTTTGAGCGCGCAACTTGTGAATGGCGACAGTGCTGCTACTGGTGAAGTTTTGATCGATCGCAGCAAAGGCAACGTGACCGTGAAAGTTACGGAAGTGTGGGCGCCATTTTTTGCACAATTTCTGAGTTCTGATGTGACACCTGTACTCACAAGTTCAACAGCTTCTCTGGCTGGTGAAACGAAAGTTTGCATTTTATCTCTGGCAAGCTCTGGCCCCCTAGGCTTTTCGATGCTTGAGAGCGCACATGTTCTGGCCAATGGCTGTGGCATTTATTCCAACAGCACAGACAAAAATAGCATGTATTTAGGCGGGTCATCGACGGTTAAAGCCACTTTGCTTTGTTCTTCAGGTGGAATTTATAATAAAGGCGGATCGACCGATGCAACCGTTCTGACGGATTGTCCACCCATTCCTGATCCTTTGGCCTTGCGTGCTCCGCCACCTGTTGGGGCTTGCACTTATACTAATATGTCAGTCTCGTCAGGTAATGTTGTGTTGAAGCCCGGGGTTTATTGTGGCGGGTTGAAAATTGATAAAACAGCCGTCGTCACATTCAGCCCTGGAACTTATATTGTGAAGGATGGTTTGTTCTTGGTTCGCAACACGGCAAGCGTTAAGGGCAAAGACGTAGCGTTTTATTTCACAGGCACTATGGCTCTCTTGTGGTTTTTGGAAGATGCAGCAATCGACTTGAGTGGCGCTGAAACTGGCCCGTTGGCTGGTTTGTTGTTCTTTGATGATCCAAAAGCAAACTCCTTTCTGCGCGTGCATACGATCAGTTCTACACATGCTCACACTTTAACTGGAACGATCTACCTGCCGCACGCTGCATTGCTGGTTAATCCATATGGGAATGTTGGTGAAGATTCTGCTTACACGGCTATTGTGGCAGAGCGTTTGGCCGTGGAGAAGGGGCCGAATTTGGTTCTCAATTCTGACTATAACGCAACGTCGGTTCCGGTTCCTGCAGGCATTAGGTCCACTACTTCTGTTGTGCTTACCAATTAAATTATTTTTTTGATTTCTAAACAATAAGGGCAGGATGTTTTTTAGCATCCTGCCCTTTCAATCAATATGGATTAATGTTTACGGGCGCCAGTAGTTGAACCAATCGTTCGTTTCAACGCATTCAAAATTGCCACGCATATCAATAAGTGGCGCGTGCTTGTGGGCAAGGGCCGCCAGTGAGGTTGCATCAAACTGTTCACGGAACACATTATGCGCCAAGGTGACAACGATGGCATCATAGGGGCCATGAGCTGCGGGGTCATCAATGTTGATTGAACCACGGCCACCTTCGAAGTGATCATCAAAGGCCACGGGATCGAAGTTGTAAACTTCAGCGCCACGGTTCCAAAGCGCATCCATCATCGGGAAGGCTTTGGAGTTTCTTGTGTCCGGGCAATCTTCTTTGAAGCTGCGACCCAGAACTAAAACCTTGGCCTTGTTCACGCCACCACGGCGATGGCTCATCAGTTCTTCAATTTTTTCGACGATGTAGAGCGAGGTTTGTTCGTTGACTGAACGGGCAGCCGCCACCAATTCCATGGCAAGGCCATGGCGCCGGCCCGCGTCAACCAAGAAATACGGATCAACTGCGATGCAATGGCCGCCAACCAGACCTGGGCGATAGTGGTGGAAATTCCATTTTGAACTTGCAGCGGCAATCACATCAGTTGATCTGATGCCCATCTTGTCGAACAACATCATCATTTGGTTCATCAAGGCAATGTTCACATCGCGCTGGGTGTTTTCCAAAATCTTGGCTGCTTCGGCCACGCGAATTGAAGTGGCTTTATAAAGGCCAGCTTTGATAACGCGACCATAAAGCGCTTCCATAAAATCAGCGCAAGCTGGTGTTGTGCCGGATACGATTTTTTTAATATCTGCCAGTTTGCGTGTTGGATCAGCTGGGTTGATGCGCTCTGGTGAATAACCCAAATTGAAATCAATGCCCAATTTCATGCCAGATACAGCTTCAATAATTGGCAAGCAGCGGTCTTCAGTGGTTCCTGGGTCAACAGTGCTTTCAAACACAATCACAGCGCCACGCTTCATATGAGTGCCAATGGTGCGGCTGGCGGCAAGCAATGGCCCATAATCTGGGCGGTTGTGACTGTTTACAGGTGTTGGCACGCAAACGATCATCACATCGGCGTTCTTGAGTGCGGATGCATCAGTGGTGAATTCGGCATTGGCCTCTTTCAACTCGGTGCCTGTCACTTCGCCGGTGAAATCGAGACCTTGCTTAAGTTCGCCAACCTTGCCTTCATTGATGTCAAAGCCAATAGCGCGAGAGCCTTTGGCAAATCCTAATGTTAAAGGCAGGCCCACATAGCCAAGGCCGATGACGGCAACACAAGCTGTTGCTGCATCTGGCAAAGCGCATGGTTCACCTTCAACAAGACGGATTGCGGTTGTTTTCGATGGCTCAAACGAATGTAATTGCGCGGCAATTACAGCATTGCTCTTCATGTTTTCCCCTCCCCAGGAGATTTGTTAGGAGGCCAGAAAACACTTGAAACCGTGGAGAACGCGTAAATCGACGTGGTTAAAACCATCGAAAGGTTACCAACTGGTTTCTCTTAACCAAGAAATTCTGCACCCCAATGCAACCTCGAATTAACTTAAGCGCAATTTTTGATCTCTATCACTAGCGCCACGAGGCCACGGGGTGCGGCCTCAAGTGTGTGTGGGTATGTTAGCGTTATCTTATCTTGAGTGGATATTTGCGATACTGGTGATGGTTGTTTTCACCAATCGCTATCTATTCGGCAGCGTGCTCCGCTTGGCCGATGGCCGCACTCTGGAAAATTACGATATTGACCCACCCATCTGGCCCACAGTGGCTATCATCGTTCCGGTGTTTAATGAAGGCCCCACCATTCTTAAAACCGCAGCGGCATTTGATGCACTGGACTATCCACGTGAGAAATTAAAGGTTGTTTTCGTTGATGATTGTTCGACGGATGGAACTTATGACTATCTTTTGCAGGTCGCAGAAACTTATCCGTGGATGAAAGTTTTGCGAAATGAGAAAAATGTTGGCAAGCGCATTGGAATTAAAAACGCGGTTCTGGTAACCCACACGGACCTGATCATGTCAGTCGATTCTGATGTTATTGTTGACAATAATGTGGTGCGGGTTTTGGTGCGCCATATGTACACCACGGGTGCCGATGGCGTCGGTGGTTGTGTGTTCGTGGTCAATGCCAATGAAACGTGGTTGACCAGAATGCAGACGGTTAAGTATTGGATTGGTTACCACTTCCTTAAAAACCTAGAGAATTCCTTCAGCCATGTGATGTGCCTTTCTGGCTGCCTGACGCTCTATCGTCGTTCAGCTTTGATTGCGGTGGACCATGATGTTGAAAGCCGTACTTTCCTTGGCGATGAAGTGAAATATGGTGAAGACCGTTTTCTCACACGCAAGCTGGTGGAACGTGGGTATAAAACGCGGCTGTGCTTCCATGCGCGCTGCTTCACCAAAGCGCCACCAAAAATGCCGGGCTATATTAGCCAGCAATTGCGCTGGCGCCGTTCCAACATTGTAGATTTCCTAACCGCGCTGCCTTTTCTGACGCGGTATCATCCTATGGTGTTGGTGCATTATTGCTCAATGCAATTGTTGCTGCTGTTTTACCCCATCACCTTGGTAGTTCACATTGTGCGCCTTGGTTTTGTAATGCCGATGATCCTTCATGCGTTGTTGGTTTCAGTCTTTGCGTTGGCTTATGAGCTGAATAAGCACAAGCTGCCGGAAGAGGGCCGCACCAATGGCATTTGGTTTCTCACCATGGCCTTTGTGTTTCCGGTTATGTATGTGTGCCTCACACCACTGGCTATCGTAACACTTGGCACAACATCATGGGAAACCCGTGGTGCAGCCCCAGCCAAGGCCCCTAAAGCTGCTGTTCCTGCGAAAGCAGGAGGTGGCTGATGGTGAAAATTATTCCAAAGCTGCCGCTTCACTCTCAAGCCGCATACAATCCAAAAATTCTCTATCTTGGCCAGAACGCAGATGAAGTTTGCGATCTGGCTTCACCGCATATTGGCACCATGAGCATTGACTATGTGCAGAATGTCAATGATGCGTTGCTTCATGCACGGCGCGTGATGTTTGATGTCATCATTGTTGATCAACGCGATGAAAGCTTGGCAAATCGGCTTATTTTGCCGCTGTTCAGCGATTTGGGTTATCCGTTTAAGTTGATTGTGATTAGCGCTTTGAATGACGTTGGCGCTTATCTCAAAGTGCCAGGAGTTGCGCGAGTTCTCACAGCGCCATTGCGTGCCAGCCAGCTGAGCAGCGCTTTGGGTCTTGATCCAAACAAGACCCGCCATGATAGAATTAAACTAGCTGAAGAAGACAAGAAGATTGCGAAAATTAAAATACCCTCGCTTAAGTCTCCATTGTTGTTCATCTCAAATCTGGGAATGCAGCTGGTTTCCACGGCCTATAAACGACTTGCTTTTATTTTGCTTGGATTGCTGTTTGTTTCCTTCACTTTCTATGGCTGCATGATCGGCTTTTTTCTGATGTCGGCAAGTTGGGCGGCACCACAAACATTGATGCGCGGGCATGTGCTGGTTGACCGGGTTGAAAAAGATTTGGGTGATTTGCGCCTTGGCCTCAATATGAACACGCAAAGGCTGGAGGAATCTGCTCAGCGGGCAGAAGATGCGGCACGGGCAGGAAATGAAGCAGAAATTCTAGTGAAATTCGCTGAAGATACGGTCTCAAAAGAAATTGTGTCACGGCAGCGCCAAGTGAAAGTGATTGATCAAAACATCAAGCGCACCGAAAAAATTCGCAAAGCGTTTTTGAAGCAACTTGATGAATCTGGTCTCAAGGCTGAACTCACATCACTTTATTCTAAGCGATTGATTGACCGGCGTGCCTATACATCAAGCACATTGGGCCTGCTTGAAACTGGGCAGCGCATGGCCGGTATTGACAGTGACCTCGATATTTTGGGCAGCGATAAGGCCCAACTCACAACGCAATTACAAATGCTACATTCGCTAAAGACACAGCTGGGTCAAGATGGTCCGATCAGCGGAATTACGGCTGCTTCGGCTGATCTTCTGTTGCTAACCAAGCAAGCATTGGATGCGCGTGAGGCGAGGGATGTGGCGCGTAAAGAATTTGAAGTCTCGAATAAGACCCGCCAAACTTTGCTTAACAGTGAAAAAGTTTTACAAAAACAAATCACCACATTTGAAGAATCCACACTGGGCCGCGCCATAAACACGCGGGTTGATGTGTTGTTTGTTCCTTATGGCAATGAAGATAAATTTAAATCTGGTGCGCCGCTTTATTCTTGCCGATTTACAATGGTCTGGTGCTCGAAAGCTGGAACCATTGGGCAAATTCTGCCCGGTGAAATTGCATCAGTACATCCGTTTTTTGGCAAACCCATTCGCGGCTTCTTTGTTGAAGCCAACCTGATTGATAAACAAGCTGCAACCCGTGAGATTATTCATGCCCAACGGCCACCACTTTTCTTTTAGCACGCGTTCGGCGGTGCTCGTTTTCACTGGTCTGCTCGGTATTGCTGGGTGCAGTGGCGGTAAGCTGTTGGAGCTTCGGCAAAGCCTTGCACCAGTTTCAGATATTCAGCCACTGGCAACAGCCTCAACTGAGCCACTTTTGCCTTTGAGGCCGCGCATTGAACCTGCGGCAGATGTGAGAATTGCTGCAGCGCAATCATCTTGGTGTGCAAAGTTGAAAGAAAGCTCAGCAGCTGAGGCCATCATTTTGCGCTCGCCTACGCTTTCGGGAAGTATAGATGATGCTGGCAATGCCACGCTTGGATTAAGTGTGAGCTACTCATCTTTTGCAAAAGCAAAATTTGCGGAACAACAAGCAGAAGCCAGGTGCCGAAAATATCTTGCTGAAACGGGTTTGCAAAAATTGGTGTTTGTGTCGCCGCAAAATCTTACGGCGGCTGGATACCGCGCTAAATATAACACCATTCATGCCCAAAATGCGAAGTTGAAAAAACTCCGCAAAGGCATCGCTGCTGCAATGAATGCGGGCACTGTTGACCGTGAGAAAGCAACAGCCCTGAATTTGTCAATTGACCGTTATTTGGCTGAAGGACAGGCCGCAAAATCACAAGCAGATAGGCGCATTAGTGAGCGCATGTTGGTGCCAAAAAGTGCTGACGCTTTGAGTGGCGAGTTGCTGCAAGCAGAAACCGATCTCGACGCGCTTGATAGCAAAGTTAGAACAGCCAATGCGATGGATGTGACGGCCCGCCTTGGCTGGGATGATGATGTGAGCACCGATGGACTTAACATGAACGACCAATCTTTCAGCGGCAAAGTGAGCTTCACAATGCAGCTGGGGGCATTATCACCGCGGCGTTTCGAGCATGAACGGCGCGCTTCAGAACTTGCGCGGAAAGCCATTGAATCGGAAGAAGGTGGTGCCATTTGGCAAATTGGCGTGCTGCGCCGCATTCACGAACGGGCAATTTCTGGTTTGGTTGAATCGCAAGCAAAATTTGATCAAGCCCTTAAAGAAGCTGAGCATTTACAGGCTGTTTTGAACACCGCTATGCAGCCAGAATTTGATGGGGCAAGGCTGAGTGCTGAATTTGAAGTGCTGAAATTGCGCGCCGACCGGGCTAGTGTAGTGGGGTCCATTGCTGAAATAAACACGAATCTTAATCGACTGAAAAATGGTTAGATTGATTGTGGTTGGTCGGTTGGGTTAAAGTTTCAATTTCGACCACCTTTAAGATTGACGCATGACAAAACTTCCTAAAGCTACTCTAATTGGCATTGATACAGGTGGCACTTATACCGATGCCGCAATTATTGATCCGGCAAATCATAAAGTGTTGGCCACCGCCAAGGCACTGACCACCAAAGGTGATTTAGCAATTGGCGTGAGCGAAGCTTTGTCGCTTGCAACGGCAAAGCTGGGTGCTGCATTTCAGCCCGCATCAGTGCGATTGGTTTCAGTTTCAACCACCCTTGCCACCAATGCAGTGGTTGAAGGTCATGGCAGTGCAGTTGGGGTTATTCTGATTGGCTTTGATGATGCCATGGTGGAGCGCACTGGCATTGCCAAATCATTTCCAGGAATTCGTATTGCACAAATTCAAGGTGGCCATGATCATAATGGGGATGCCACAGCGCCATTAGATGAAGCGGCACTGGAGCAAGCTATTATTGCGATTGCGCCAGATGTGAGTGCTTTTGCAATTGCCGCATCATTTGCAGGCCGAAACCCAGCCCATGAATTGCGCGCACAGGAACTGGTGGCGCAGCTTTGTAATAAGCCCTCTACGATCTCGACTGAACTTTCCACAGCACTTGATGCGCCGCGCCGGGCTTTAACTGCGGTTCTCAATGCACGGTTGATCTCTCGTGTTACCCAATTGGTCGCCGCCATGCGCCGCGCCATGGGTGAGAAAAATATCACCTGTCCGCTGATGATTGTGAAAGGTGATGGCAGTTTGGCCAATGCCGATATTGTGGCAAGCAGGCCAATTGAAACCGTGTTGTCTGGCCCTGCAGCCAGCTTGATTGGGGCGAAATGGCTTTCAGGCGTTGATGATTTCATCATGTCTGATATGGGTGGCACCACCACGGATATTGGCATTCTAGTTGCTGGTCGCCCACGTGTGGCGGAGCAGGGGGCCGAGGTGGCAGGGTGGCGCACCATGGTCAAAGCCATTGATGTTAAAACCATTGGCCTTGGCGGTGACAGCGAAGTGCAATTGGAGTTTGGTGGAGCCATAAATATCGGTCCACAGCGCGCTGTTCCCATCTCATTGCTTGGTCAAAAATTTCCACAAATCTTGGCAGTGATGGAAGCTGAACTTTCGGATAATGAAGGCGGCTCGATGCATGGCAAATTTGTGCTGCTGCCTTTTGGTGCCACAGGCCATGACGAAACGGCAGGCCTTAGCCCTCGCGAGGCTGAAATTCTCAGCGATGTAAAGGTGCATCCGCAACCTTTGCGTAAGCTTGCTATATCATCGGGAGCGCAGCGGGCTATATTGTCCCTGCGAAAAAAGGGACTCATACAATACAGTGCTTTCACGCCTTCTGATGCGGCACATGTGTTGGGTTTACAAAACAATTGGTCGGCTGAGGCCGCTTTACTTGCAGCGCAATTGCTCACACGCTTTAGAGATATGAAGGCGCCATCAGCGGCCCGCGTGCAAGAGCTTTGCAAGTCTGTGTGGAGCAGGACTGTGGCGCTTTCAGCCCGTGTTATTCTTGATACGGCTTTTGGCGAAACTTTTAGAGCGGATGCGTTGCTTGATGTGGTTACTCATGGGCTTGAGACTAAGGGTTTAGTGCAGGTTTCATTATCACCAACTGTTCCTATTGTTGCAGTGGGGGGGCCGGTTCAGGTCTATTATCCTGAAGTGGCGCGCAGGTTGGCATGTGAAGTGGTGTTTGCGCCGCATTGTGATGTGGCCAATGCCATTGGTGCTGCAGCTGGAATGGTCGCCCATAAAGTGACGGTAAATGTTGAAGGTGATGGCAATGGGGCTTTTCGCGT
Source organism: Hyphomicrobiales bacterium (assembly GCA_031385245.1). GTDB lineage: Bacteria > Pseudomonadota > Alphaproteobacteria > Rhizobiales > Aestuariivirgaceae > Aestuariivirga. The sequence continues at coordinate 11,230 of JANNBH010000003.1, forward strand.
GTTGGGTGCTGGTGTTATTCAAGTCTATTCCAGTGGTCAAATTGCACTTCAGCAGGCTTCGGAATTAGCGAGTTTGGAAGCGCAAAGAATTGCACTGGAGCACGGCGCACATAATTCTCGTGTCGAAGTTTCTATTCAGAAGCATTATTTGCCAGAAGCGCTGAATGATGATGGCTTGCTTTCTGCGTTAGTGACGGCCGAGGCAACAGGGCGACCGAATTAACTTAATGCCCCATTAACCAAGTTTCAAATGTTTCAGGCTACTTACCGTTAACATTAGATTTGATTTCAATAGCGCAATGAAGAATTAACCGTGCTTCTAATAGAGTGACTCTCACTGGTAGTGGAGAGTTGTGCTGTTATGAATGCCGTTGGTTTTAAAGGTTGGGAAGAATTGGGTTCAAAGGCAGTTGCTTGGCGGGTTGAAAAACCTGAAGCGACGCCGCCTGCTTCTATGCCATTTTTCCCTGACCAGCAGGGCGGTGTTTATGAAAAATTGCTGGCCAATTTGCCCGTAATGCTACACAGCATGGATGGCTCGGGCCGTATGCTTTCGGCTAATGCGGCATGGTGCCAAGCGCTTGGCTATGAGCCAAAAGATATTGTGGGCCGCAGTTTCAGCGAGTTTTTGCCGCTAGAATCGCGCAGCCGATTAGTTACTGAAATTTATCCCAAATATCTATTGTCCAGTTCTTATCGCAACGGCGAAATTCTCATTCATCGCAAAGATGGTTCACTGGCCACTGTGATGCTTTCGATGAATGCTTATCGTGGAGATAAGGGCCGTTTGGAACGCTCGGTTTGCATTCTTGAAGATGTAACTAATCGTAAGATTGCGGAGATTGCTACATCTCGGAGTGATCAAAGATTTAGAGGCGCATTTTCCGCCGCAGCGCATGGCATGGCCGTGGTTAGCCCATCGGGGCAAATTGAAGCCGCCAATGAAGCGCTGTGCAAATTTTTAGCACGCAATGATTTGGAAACAGCCACGTTTGGTTTTGATGAATTGCTTCATAAAGATGATCGTGGCCAATTCTTGAATGGTATGCGCCAGCTTCTATCGGGCGAGACCAGTTTGTTGCAGCAAGAGCTGCGCTATTCCACTCCTGCGGGCACAGTGGTGCATGGTGCCACATCAATTGCGTTAGTGAAGAATGAAAAAGGCGAGACCGAGCAGCTCATTGTTCAGATCAATGATACGAGCGAAAAAAAGCTGGTGAATGATCGCCTGCAGAAAGCGCAGAAAATGGAAGCGATCGGCCAGCTTACCGGTGGCCTTGCCCATGACTTCAATAATCTGCTCACAGTGATCATCGGCAATTTGCAATTGCTTGATGGCAAGTTGAACACGGATGAGAAATCAGCCAAGCGTGTGGCAGAAGCAGTGGATGCCGCGCAAAAGGGTTCTGATCTTACCAGGCAACTTCTGGCCTTTGCGCGCAAGCAAGAGCTTGAACCGCAAGATGTTGGTGTGAACGATTTGATCGTTGGCTTGGCACCATTGATCGAGCGCACATTAGGTGAAAATGTTGCGCTTAAAGTTGATGTGATGGCGGGTGATCCACGCACCTTGATTGATCCTTCGCAACTTGAATCAGCGATTCTCAATTTGTCGATCAATGCGCGAGATGCCATGAATGATAGCGGCAAGTTGACCATTGAAACGCAGGGCGTTTATTTAGACCGTTTCTATGCCGACAAGAATCCTGAAGTGGTGCCGGGCAATTATGTGATGGTGGCCGTTTCTGATAATGGTTGCGGCATGTCTGCCGAACTTTTGGAAAAAGTGTTTCAACCTTTCTTCACAACCAAAGCACCAGGCAAAGGCACGGGCCTTGGGCTTTCGATGGTTTATGGTTTCATCAAGCAATCTGGCGGTCATATCAGTGTTTATTCTGAAGTTGGCCATGGCACATCCGTGAAGATGTATTTGCCGCGCCGTATGCGTGCTGGTGAAGAAGCTGTTCTCAAAGCTACTGCACCTGTTGAAGTGCAGAGCAGCTCATTCGCGGAGCCAAGCTTTGTTCCGGTTGTGGCAATTCAAGAGCCTGCAGAAATTGTGCAAGTTGCCCCAGCTAAGCGCCCTAAAATTTTGGTGGTTGAAGATCAGGAAGCAGTGCGGGCCGTGGCTTGTGGTTTCCTTGAAGATTTTGGCTATGAAATTGTTGAAGCTGGCGATGGCTTCCAAGCGCTTGCGGTTTTGCAAGAGCATGATGACATTGATTTGATGTTCTCAGATGTGGTGATGCCGGGGGGCATGAACGGTTTTGATTTGGCGCAAGCTGCACTTAGCTTGAAGCCAAACCTCAAAATCGTTCACACATCGGGCTATCCTAAAGGGGCCATGGTGCATCAAGATGAACCTCGATTCAAAAACGGGTTTATCATTATGAAGCCGTATCGCCGCGATGAGCTGCAGAAGATTATTAAAGATGCGCTGGAGTTGCAAGTTTAAGCCCTTGCGCGAATCCGCTTGATTGAAGATTGTGGGCCCATGTTGGCCCACAGTTTTTTTGATTTGCTTGCATCGCTTTGCTCCATGGGCATGACGGTGTTTATCTATCGCTGGCGCTTAAGTGCAGCTATGGCGAAAATTGAACATGCAGGCTTTGGTTATGCAGTGGCACTGCTGTTGGGCGCGGCGATCGGCGGCTATGGTTTTGGAACTTTAAATTTATGGTTGACCGATATTGCAGGATTTGGGCGCAGCATTGTCGGTGCGCTCGCGGGTGGTATTGCTGGCATTGAGATTTATAAATCTCAGCGCGGAATCAAGGGATCAACGGGCATTGTGTTCGTGCCAGCGTTTGCAACTACTGTTGTGGTGGGACGGTGGGGATGTTACTTTGCAGGTCTAGCGGATGAAACTTATGGCACGCCGACGACACTGCCTTGGGCCGTAGATTTAGGCGATAGTATTTTGCGTCATCCCGTGCCGCTTTATGAATCATTTTCAATGCTGGCGTTTTTGATTGTGGCGCTTATGCTGTTGGCCAATCGCAATGCGTGGTTTATGGCCAATGGGTTTTATATAATGGTGCTGTTTTACGCAGTGCAGCGCTTTGTATGGGAGTTCTTAAAACCTTATGCCACCGTGCTGGGGCCGTTCAATCTGTTCCATCTTGTTTGTGTGGGCCTCGCCTGTTACGCTTTGTTTATGATGCGAGGGAAGCATGAACGCACTAATTCGTAAAATCACGCCCTATATTTTTTACGGCCAGACCACATCGATGTGTTCCGAGTGCATGGCCCTCGTTCCTGCTAAAATTATTTTTGATGATGGCTGCGTCTATTATCTCAAGCGTTGCAAAATCCACGGTGTTGAGAAAGCTTTGGTCTCCACTGATATTGCTTACTACAAACTCGCGCATGATTATTTGAAACCGGGCGATCGCCCACTCGAATTCCAAACGCGCACCGAGCTTGGCTGCCCTTATGATTGTGGACTTTGCCCAGACCATGAACAGCATTCGTGCTTGGCCTTGATTGATGTGAATGAGGCGTGCAACTTGTCATGTCCGGTTTGTTTTGCGGATTCGTCAACAGCAAAAACCTATCATCGGCCTTTAGCTGAAATTGAACGCATGATGGATGCTTTGGTGAAGAGCGAAGGCGAGCCTGATTTGCTGCAACTCTCTGGTGGTGAACCAACTATTCACCCGCAGATTTTAGAGATCATTGCTGCTGCAAAAAGCCGCCCAATTCGCCATATTATGCTCAACACCAATGGCATTCGCATTGCCCAAGACCCTGAATTTGTGGAGGCCTTGGCAGCCTTCAAGCCAGGCTTTGAAGTTTACCTCCAGTTCGATTCTTTGCGCGCCGAAGTGCATAAAAACTTGCGCGGTGCAGACCTCACCCGAATTCGTAAACAAGCCTTAGAAGCACTTGAAAAGGCTAATATATCGACCACTCTTGTGGTGGTCGTTAAGCGCGGCCAGAACGATGATGAACTTGGCGAAATTATCAATTATGCGCTCAAGTGGAAATGCGTGCGTGGCGTGACATTTCAACCCATTCAAGATGCAGGCCGCAACGAAGGTTTTGATCCGGCGACGGACAGGTTTGTGCTCTCCGATATTCGCCGCAGCATCATCGAAGCGGGCACGGCCTTTGGGGCAGGGGATATTATTCCGCTGCCGTGCAATCCGGAATCCATCGCCATCGGATATGCCCTTCGCAATGGTGACAAGATTGCGCCCATCACTTCATTCTTCCCGCGTGAAATGTTGGTGGAGGCTTTGCCGAACGCCATCACATTCGAAAAATTTCCTGATTTGCATAAACAGATTTTGAATTTCTTTTCGCTATCTACTGCGGAATGCAACAATCCAGAAAAGCTCGATGCATTGTTGTGCTGTCTGCCGCAAATTCCGGTGCCGGAAGGCATGGGCTATGAAAACATTTTTCGCATCGCCATTGTGGAATTTATGGATGCCCATAATTTCTGCATCTCCAGAGTGAAAAGATCATGCGTGCATTTTGTAACACCTGCTGGCCAGATCATTCCGTTTGAAACCTATAATATGTTCTACCGCGATGAAGCTGCGAAGAAGCGAATGGCCATTTCGAGGGGATTAGCATGAAGATTATTCTCACCATAATGTGTGCCTGCATTATTCTGTTTGGCGGTGGCTGTGCTGCTTTACTTGTTAGCTCTGGCGTTGATCAGCTTGCATTATTGCCTCTTGCTCTAGTTGCTCTCAATCTCGCCGTGTTGGCAGCGTTATATGGATGGGCCAATATGCCTGCGTGGCCGCTTTATATTTTGGCAGGCATAGATTTAATTTTGGCGGTTGGAGCTGGAATTGTGGTTGGATATTCCTTTAAAGATGTGGGTGGTGCCGCTGCAATTGGTTTCATTCCGGTGGCGATTGCGACACTCAAGGGTTATCTCACAATTCAAGTTGCAAAAAACCGAGAGCCAAAACTCTAGGGTTTGCCCTTTTTATATATCCCCGCTAGAAGCGCCGCCAATCAACTCATTCCACCTTCAGGATCACCATGGCGCGCCAATTTATTTATCACATGCAAGGGCTTTCTAAATCTTATGCTTCGGGCAAAAAGGTTTTGGATAATGTGCATTTGCAATTTTATCCTGATGCGAAGATTGGCGTGTTGGGGCCGAACGGTTCGGGCAAATCCACGCTGCTGAAAATCATGGCGGGGCTTGATAAAGAATATAATGGCGAGGCGTGGATTGCTGATGGGGCGACCATTGGTTATCTCGAACAAGAGCCACAGCTTGATGCATCCAAAACCGTTCTCGAAAATGCCATGGTAGGGGTGGCCAAGCAGAAGGCCATTCTTGATGAATATAACGCTCTCATGGCTGACTATAATGATGAGAACGCCGAGAAGGCAGGCAAGCTGCAGGATGTAATCGACGCGCAAAACTTGTGGGATTTGGAAGCGCAGGTTGAAGTGGCGATGGATGCGCTGCGCTGCCCACCTGGCGACTCGTCAATCGAGAACTTATCCGGCGGCGAAAAGCGCCGTGTGGCGCTGACTCGTTTGCTGTTGGCCAAGCCAGATCTTCTGCTGCTCGATGAACCAACCAACCATCTCGATGCTGAATCTGTGAATTGGCTTGAACATCATTTGCGTGATTACGCGGGCGCTATTCTCATCGTCACCCATGATCGCTATTTCTTGGACAATGTGACGGGTTGGATTCTGGAACTCGATCGCGGCAAGGGCATTCCATATGAGGGCAATTACTCGGCTTATTTGAAAGCTAAGTCTAAGCGATATTCGCAGGAGCAACGTGAAGATGCTTCGCGCCAGAAAGCCATTGACCGTGAATCCGAATGGATTAGCGCTTCGCCTAAAGCCCGCCAAGCCAAGAGCAAAGCGCGTATTTCGGCTTATGATGAATTGCTCAAGAAAAATGATGAGCGCCTGAAATCGCACGAAGCGCAAATCATCATTCCGCCGGGCGAACGCTTGGGCGATAATGTGATTGAGCTTGAAGGTGTGAACAAAGCCTTTGGCGATCGCTTGCTGATTGAAAACTTGAATTTCAAATTACCACCCGGCGGCATTGTGGGCATCATCGGGGCCAACGGTTCGGGTAAAACCACGCTGTTCAAAATGCTCACTGGCGATGAAAAGCCAGATGCAGGCGTGATCAAGATTGGGGAAAGTGTGCATCTCGGTTATGTCGATCAAAGCCGTGATGCTTTGGACCCCAACAAATCTGTGTGGCAAGAAATATCTGATGGTTTGGATGTGCTTTATCTTGGCAAGCGCGAAATGAACTCCCGCGCTTATACGGGAGCGTTTAACTTTAAGGGTGCTGACCAACAGCAAAAAGTGGGCACACTTTCAGGCGGGCAACGCAACCGCGTGCATTTGGCCAAGATGTTAAAATCTGGTGCCAACGTGCTGTTGCTCGACGAACCGACCAACGATCTCGACACTGAAACACTGGCCGCGCTGGAAGAAGCGTTGGAAGATTTCGCTGGCTGCGCTGTGATCATCAGCCATGACCGCATGTTCTTGGATCGCCTCGCCACGCATATTTTGGCGTTCGAAGGCGACAGCCATGTGGAATGGTTCGAAGGCAACTTCCAAGATTATGAGGAAGATAAGAAGCGCCGCTTGGGTGAGGACAGTGTGATGCCGAAGCGGATTAAGTATAAGAAGTTTGCGCGGTAGAAAATTGAGATGTCAGCGGAAGCGAAATATTCTGATGCAATGTTTTTTAAAAAATTATTTGTACGATATATTTTAATTTATATTTCGTTCGGCATATCTTCGACAGTTTTTAGCAATTGGAGATTTTTCCCAAGTTTGGACTTAGGTGTATTTGTTGAAAACTGGGGCAAGTTTATTTTTTATACTCTCTGGGTCGGTTTGCCATACCTGTTTTTGGCGCAGATCATTTCAGTTCTTTTGTCTGTTCGATTTCAGGTTCGATATAATTATTTGGCTGACGTAGTTTTTGTAGCGTTTTTTTTGATTAGTCCTGTTTCACTTGTACTGGGAATATTGAGTTATGACTCGGTTTCAACTTTTTCATTTGGAGTAAGTGAAGGAGAAATCATAAAAAACAATGTGGTCACTGCACTGGGGAGGAAATACTTCTTCATGCATAAGATGATGGCACTACTCCACATGTTAGTTTATCTCGCTTTGCGTATAATAATAGGCAGGCCATATTTCGGCAAAATGTTCAAGTTATCGGCCAGTTCTTGACAGAGATTTATATTTGTGCAAATATTTGCACATGGATCGTGACAGTAAGAAGATTGTCCGGCGGCTTTTGGATGAGGGGTTTGAGTTGGTCAGCGTTGCTGGCTCACATCATAAATTCCGAAAGGGCACAGTCACTGTGATCGTTCCGCATCCAAAGAAAGATTTGCCAACTGGAACTGCGCGGGCCATCGCCAAGCAGGCGGGTTGGATCAAAGGACATTAACATGACCCATTACATTGCACTCGTTCACAAAGACTTGGACTCGGCATTCGGTGTTCAATTCCCTGATGTGCCCGGATGTTTTTCGGCTGCTGATCGCATGGATGATTTGGTTGGCAATGCGATGGAGGCATTAAGCTTGTGGGCTGAAGATGAAGCTATGTCGGAACCGCGCGCCATTGAGCAGATTGTTGCTGATCCCGATATCGCATCCGAACTTGCTGCTGGTGCTTTTCTCATCTCAGTTCCATTTGCAGTCAATGATGCGCGATTGGTCACCGCGAATATCTCAATGGAGCGTGGCATGTTGAAAGCCATTGATGCTGCCGCCAAGCGCCGCAAGCTCACGCGATCAGCTTTTCTTGCTCAAGCAGCGCGGCACGAGATTAGGCGTTAATTCGTTGTATTGACAATGTCCGACATTCTATGTCATGCTAATGTCATGACAGCAACCTCCACCACCCGGTCCGAAAAGCTCGACATTCGTCTCACCCCCGCCGCCAAGCAGCGGTTGTTTGCGGCGGCGCGGGCGCAGCATCGTTCGGTTAGCGACTTTGTTTTGCAGAGTGCTTTAGCACAAGCGGATGTTACGTTGGCCGACCAGCGCCATTTATTTATGAATGAAGAACAATGGGAAAAATTCCAAGCGGCACTTGATGCTCCGCCGCGCGACTTGCCGCGCTTACGCAGGCTTTTGAATGAGCCTAGTTTCTTTGATGAAAATAAGGCCAAGTGAATCCGTTTAAGATTGAGAAGCTCGGGAAACATCATCCTATCCAGGATTTTGATTGTGGAAGTTTTGAACTCAATGAGTTTCTGATCAAGTTTGCTCTCACAAATCAGCAGGCCAATGCCTCGCAAACCCATGTAGGTTTTGGCCAAGGCAAAGTTATTGGATTTTACACTTTGGTGGTTGGTGACATTGATTATTCAGTGGCACCAGAGCGGATGAAGAAGGGCCTCGCGCGACATGCTGTGCCTGCAATGATTCTGGCTCGTTTAGCTGTTGATCAAACTTGGCAGGGTAAGGGAGTTGGAATTGGACTGTTGCGTGATGCAGCACAGCGCACCCTTCAAGCCGCAGACATTGCGGGCATTCGCGCTTTGGTGGTTCATGCCAAGGATGATGCGGCGCGAAAGTTTTATTCTCACTTTGGATTTGTCGAAGGATTTAATGATCCCTTACATCTTTATGTTTTGACCAAAGAGCTGAAAGCCTTGCTCGCCTAATTCCCCAACCAGCTCATCAACGCCCCAACATCGCCATTGTTATTTCTAATCACGCCCGTAAATCTGCTCCGCAATGTCTGCGCCAGCCACACGCCTGATACGCTCACATCGGAGATGCGTTTTGCGCCTTGCAGTCTAAATGTTAGCACTTGGCCGCTTGAGAGTTTGGTGGCCACGGTGTTTCCACTGCATTTTGTAATGATCATGCTGCTGCCACGGAAACGGCTGGCATATTGGGCCATGAATTCGCCCATGAATTTTTTGGTGAGCGCCACATATTCGGCCTCGCGGCCGCGCGGCAAGTCTTTGCGGTAGGGGCCAAGTGCGAAAAGCGCGATGCCACGCAAATCAGCATAGCGTGAGGCAGCACCCGTGAAGGCTCCGGCAGAGCCTGATCTTGCAGCGCCCATAAAAGCAGCGCCGGCATTTTGAACGAAGCCTTCAGCCGCACAGGTTGCTGCTTGGGCTGGTGCGCTAAACCCTAGCGCAGAAATTAGAAAAAATGCGATCAGAGCCTTGCTCATGGCTGGTATCCCCAAATCACTGTCCCATCACACTGCTTATGCCGATTTGCGAATCTGGCAAGGGCATCACTCAGAATTATTATTCTTCCAGCCTTTAACGCGGCCTTGGCGCAAGTGCAGATCTTTGGCACTGCCTTTAATATCAGATGGTCTGGCCAATGCATAAGTGCGTTTACGCAATTCGCGGATCATCTCATCACGATCAGTCAGGTGTTCAATTTCACTAAAGAGAATTGGCTTGCCCACGCGCACAGCTAAATCAGTGCCAATGCGGCGTGCAGTTTCGCGGAACACCAATGACAAACGCAACGTTAAGCTGAGATGGCTTGCAAGTTGGAACAGGCGGCTGTTCTGCCCGGTGAAGAACACCGGCACCACGGTGGCTTTGCTCATGCGGATCATTTTCGCCGTGAAGGGTGCCCATGCCAGATCGACAGCTTGACCACGGTGCGGTTGTTCTGATGTGGAAACGCCGCCGCCGGGGAATATGCCTACGGCACCGCCTTGCTTTAGCCAATCTTGCGCTTGGCGGCGGCTGTTCACATTGGTCTCGCGGGCTTCTCGCGTGGCGGCAAAGGCCACGGGTAACAGATGCGCCGCGGCTTCTGGGGCTTGGCACAGCACATCATTGGCCAACACTTTCGTATCGGGCCGTACTTTGAGCGCAAGCCATGTGAGGGTGATGCCATCAAGCACGCCATAAGGATGGTTCGAGATGAAAACCACCGGACCGGTTTTTGGTGTGAGCGCTAAGTTATCATCATGGGTTACAGTGATGCGAAGCAAGCGCATGGCCGAGTCAAAAAAGCTATCACCGCGCGCAAGGTTTTCTTGGTGCTGCACATAAAGTTTTTTCAGTTTGCGCTGGCCGCCAATTTTTTCGATGGCTTGAATCACGGCGCGTTGCAGCAAGGGTTGATCTGCCGTCGAATAAGAAAAGCGCACATTACGACGCGCTGGTGCCTGCACCATATCAGTTGTCATCCTTGGTTCTTGATTCAACTGATGTATAGCGCCTAACTGCAACAGTCCAAAGGAGAAGTTCATGTTCACACTCTATGCAAGGCCGGGTTCTGGTTCAGTGGCAGTAGAAGCGCTGTTGGCGGAGATTGGGGCCGAATATCGTATTGAAGATTTGCATAAATTAGCCGATGGTTCGCTTCCTGCTTCAGTGTTTAAAGTTAATCCTCGTGGTGAAATTCCAGCTTTGCGGCTGCCTGATGACAGTGTGATGACAGAGAGTGCGGCTATAATGATTTATCTGGCGGATATTTATCCGAACGCTAAGTTGGCACCTTCTCTAACCTCGCCACAGCGTGCCCAGTATTTGCGGTGGATGCTCTATTTTGCCAGCTCAGTATATATGGCGGATTTAAGATTTTTCTACCCAGTGCGGTATTCTACGGACCCAAGTCATGCCGCTTCAATAAAATCTAAGGCCGCTGAACATATGGACCGCGACTTTGCAATTTTTGCGGAAAGCTTGGGCGAAAAATTATTCATTCTTGGCGACACATTCAGTTCGGTCGATATTTATGCTGCCATGCTGGTGAGCTGGGCACCAAATCTAGATGCGTTGTTTGCGCGGCATCCTAATATCAAAGCACATTATCAGGCGGTGGCGGCGCGACCAAAAATTTCACTAGTGTGGTTGCGGAATAATATGCCATTATGAACTCTGTAACACGTGGCTATGTGCTGGGCTTTATTGGCGTTGCCATTTTCTCTCTCACGCTGCCCTTCACACGGCTGGCCGTTCGATCATTTGATCCGCTGTTTATCAGCAGTGGCAGAACTGTTGTGGCGGCATTGCTGGGTGCGCCCCTGTTATTTTTAATGCGCCAACCGCGCCCTGATCGATCAGACCTTTGGCGTCTGATGGTGATTGCGGCTGGGGTGGTTTTTGGGTTTCCAATTCTCTCGTCACTGGCCATGCAAACAGCACCCGCCTCTCATGGAAGTGTGGTGTTGGCTTTGTTACCATTGAGCACAGCTTTTATGAGCACAATTTTTGCTGGCGAAAAACCATTGCTTTCGTTTTGGCTGTGGAGCCTGCTTGGTTCCCTCACAGTGATTATCTATGCGCTGTGGGATGGTGGTGTGACCCTTCATGGCGCTGACAGTTTGCTGGTGCTGGCGGTGATTGCGGCGGGCATGGGTTATGCTGCGGGTGGGCAATTGTCGCGCAAGCTTGGTGGCTGGCAAGTGATCTGCTGGGCTTTGATTGTGGCTCTGCCCGTCACTGTGCCGCTCACTTGGTATTATTCAAGCGCTGTGACCGGCCAAGAGCCGTGGGCTGCTTGGGCATGTTTTGTTTATTTGAGTTTGATGAGCCAGCTTATCGGATTTTTTGCTTGGAATAGGGGCTTGGCTTTGGGTGGTGTTGCTAAAGTTGGGCAGGTGCAATTGTTGCAAACTTTCATGTCGCAATTGGCGGCGTTTTTTGTACTCAGTGAACAATTCACTTTGCGTTCACTTTTGTTTGCCTGTCTGGTTGCTGTGTGCGTTTGGTTTGGCCGTAAAGCGCAAGTGAGAAGCACCTAATGGCAATAAGGCCCGCCGCTTCTTTCGCGCTGGAGATCAAGATGGATGTGATCTTTGTGGTTGGCATCTGAACCCGGCCCTAATACGGTGTGGAAAGGGCCACAGGCTTCGCTGCGTATGGCACGCAAAAATGATTGGTTGTCGCGTGAGCCGTAATAATCGCCTTCTACAGAAACTTCGCGGCCATCAGCCAGGGTAAATCCAGCAACGTCGATAGCATTGCCCATGCCATGTTCACTGAGTTTGGCACCAGAGACATTGTTGCGCGGGCGGCAGGAATAGGATGCTGCGATTTTAACAGAGGTAACATTGGATCCATAGATATCGCTGGCGTGGGGTTGCACGGTGTCTTGCAGCCACTCATTAAATGTGTTGGCCACGGCGCAAGTGACGGTGGCCGGCTGGCTAAAGGACACACCACTGCTGGCAAAAATGCGGTAGCCATTTGAAATGCCGCAGCCATTGCCTTCGCTGAAATCTTTAATGCGCTCTGCTTTGGCGAAACTGCGTGGGTCAACAGCGCAGGATTGTTCTGGCCTGTGCGCCCCTTCAGTTTCAAACAACGGCGAGCGTTGATTGGACGAGCAAGCGGCGAGGCTAAGTATTGCTCCTGTTATAAACAGTTTCCGCATTGCTCTGCTTCCAGTTGCAAAGAAGTCTATCGATTGAGTGCCGTGATCAAATCACCCACATTGCCATTGTGTTTACCCACATAGGACGTGAACAGGCTGCGTTGTTGATTGACCATGGAGAAGCCCAAAAACTTTGCATCGACAACTTTATATTGTCCGCCAATCCAAGAGAGGCGCCACGTAACGCTATAAGTTTGGCCTGCCATCATAAAAACTTTGCTGCTTACAAAAACATCCTTGTTATCGGCCACGGTGGCTTCGCCCACTTCATATTTGGCAATTGGATATTCATGTGATTGTTCAGCAAAATACCGTGCAATGAATTTGGCCACGCCACGTTGATATTGACCTCTTTGGCCACCATTCACATTGTATTGGCCAAGCGAATAAGCGGCAATTCCACTCACATCTGAATAGCGTTGAATAACGCGCTGGAATGCTGCCACAGTGCCAATTCTATGGGCGTGAAGCAAATCTTTGCCAACCTGATTCATAAAAACAATAGAAGGGTGATCGCCGGCAAGGGCTGGCGATGCCAGTGCAGCGAAGGAAAGTGAAAATAGGGTGCGGCGTGTGATCATGATTCGAGTTTTACCAGAGGCCATGTCAGCCAACCATGGTTAATGAATGGTAAAGCAATAGATCACACTACCAAGTTTCAGCTTCACGCAATTTTGCGTATAGCGCTTGGAAATCACCATCGGAGGATTTCAATGTGTCAGCAAATAGCTTTTTCATTGAAATGGTCAGCCACACGCCTTTCACATTAAGATCGGCGATACGGTAACTTCCGTTTGCACCAGAAACACGCCAGCGCATTTTTTCACCGCCAAGGCTGCCACCTTTAATGGTTGCGTCAACAGTGGTGAATTTTCCCTGTTCGGCAATACTGGTAATATCGAGGTTATTACCTTGAAAATCTTCAACATACCAAACGAAGAGGGCTGCTGCATAGTTGGCCACTAGATCATAAAACATGGCTTTGTCGGCACCTGGCAAGTCTTGCTGGTGAGTGCCAAGGGCGAATTTTGCGACGTTTGGAATGCTAATATAGCGGTTAAACAGGGCCGCGAATTTGCGTTGTAAAGCCTTGTCGCCGCGTGTGCCGCCATTGGCAAGCCTGATCACTTCTGCGCCCAGTTTTTCAACATAGGCACCGGCACCTTCGTCGGCCTGTGCCAAGAGTGGTGATAAAAGTGCAAAGCCAGAGCCCAGCGCCAAGCTGGTGAAATTACGGCGGGACAGTTTTGACGACATGGGGGCCTCAATAGGATTCGTGCAGGGTGCGTTTAGTATCGACGGCATTTCGCGCATAACTGTGGCAATTGAGGCGAAATACAAAAAAAATCAAGACGATTTTATTTCCAATAGCAAAAAACGACATAAACTTGCTCAAAACCGTAATTTTTCTTCTTGTCTATATAACGATATGTTTATATAGTTTTTCTTGGAGATTTGTATGGAAGAACTTCTATCAGGTTTAAAGGCAGTAGCGGAAACAACGCGCTTGCGGATTCTGTTTGTGCTGGCCCATGGCGAACTCAATGTAACAGAACTTACATACGTGTTGGGCCAAAGCCAGCCGCGCGTGAGCCGCCATCTTAAACTGATGACGGAAGCCGGGTTGATCAGCCGCCATAAGGAGGGCAATTGGGTTTTGTTCCGTTTGCGCGAATCTGGCCGTAGCGGAGATTTGTCGCAAGCCTTGGTGGAACTTTTACCGGGTGGGGATCATTTGCTCGCTGGAGATTTGGCGCGGCTTGAAGAGGTTCGCCGCCAACGCAATGAAACAGCTTCGGCCTATTTCAATGAGAGTGCAGCCGATTGGGCAAAATTGCGCTCACTGCATGTGCACGAGGCCGATGTTGAAAATTCTATGCTCGCACTTTTGGGTGATGATCGTTTTGTGAATGTGGTCGATTTGGGCACTGGAACTGGCCGCGTGCTGGAGCTTTTAAGCAGCCGCGCTACCCATCTTTATGGGTTGGATATGAACCGCGAGATGCTGGCCATTGCGCGGGCTAATATCGAGCGGCAAAAAATGCGGAATGCTCAAGTGCGACAAGCCGATATTTATGCGTTGCCTTTTGCCGATGGCTTTGCTGATCTTGTGACCATTCACCAAGTTCTCCATTTTCTTGATGAGCCCTTGCGGGCCCTTTTGGAGGCGCGGCGCATTCTATCAGCCAAAGGCAGATTACTGATCGTGGATTTTGCGCCGCATGAATTGGAAGAGTTACGCACCTCTCACGCGCACCGGCGCTTGGGCTTAGCCAGTGAGCAAATGGTTGCATGGCTGGTGCGGGCTGGGCTTGAACTTGTGAAGCATGAAGTGTTGCCGCCACCGTGGCTCAAATCGCGCAAGGGCCTCACAGTTTCAATCTGGCTTGCGAAAAATCAAGCGAGCCACGCTCAACAAAAATCGGATATTCAAAAAATGGTGCAGCGCGCATGAGTAACAAACTTTCAGTTTCATTTGAATTCTTTCCCCCCAAAGGTGGCGAAGGTGATGAAGTTTTTTGGCGGAACTTACGCAAGCTTGAATTGGTCAAACCCAGCTTTGTTTCTGTAACTTATGGCGCGGGCGGCACTACGCAAGACCGCACGCTAGACACTGTGCGGCGCATTGCCAATGAAACGACGCTGGCACCTGCTGCCCACCTCACATGCGTTGGCGCTTCAAAAGATGAGTTGAATGCGATCATCCAAAAATTTTGGGATTCAGGCGTTCGTCATATTGTGGCGTTGCGCGGTGATCCACCGGCAGGTGTTGGCACGCGCTTTGCGCCACATCCACAAGGCTATCGCAATGCGGCAGATCTGGTGCGCGGCATTCGCGAGATTGCCGATTTTCAAGTTTCGGTTACGGCCTATCCGGAGAAGCACCCTGAATCGGTTTCTATCGAAGAAGATTTGGCATTTCTGGCGGATAAGGCCGATCATGGTGCTACTCAAGCCATTTCGCAGTTCTTTTTTCACAATGCTTTTTTCTTGCGGTTACGAGATCGCATTGCGGCGCGTGGCATTAACATCAAGCTGCTTCCAGGTATTTTGCCAGTGACAAATTTTGCGCGGGTGCAGGAATTTTCAGCCAAATGTGGCGCACATATTCCACCAGCCATGGTGGCACGGTTTGCGGGGCTTGATGCTGAACCTGAAACGCGAAATTTGGTTGCGGCTATGGTGGCAGCCGAGCAAGTGCAAGCCTTGGCGCGAGAAGGAGTTGAAGATTTTCACTTCTACACTTTAAACCGCTCGGATTTGACCTATGCCATTTGCCGCATGTTAGGTCTTGGTGTGCCTGCGGAAGAGCAGGCGGCTTAATTCACTGGCTTGCAAAAGCCATCGCAAATGGGCATATCGAAGCAATGGAACAAGAATTTCTCAAGCCAGACGCAACGCCAAAAACATCCACCCAAGCCTTTAGCCCACTTGGCTGCTTTTTAGCGGCTGCTGGGGTTACATTGCTCACCGCCTGTTTGGTGGGGGCTGCTGCAGCTGCTTCTGTGTGGGCTTTTAGCAAGCTTATTGGATTGCCTGACACAGTATTGAATGTGCTCTTAGTGCTTTCAGTTTTGCCTGTGCTGTGGGCAACAATTTGGACGGCTGGACGGGCTTGGCATGTGGAACGGCGCTTGGCGCAGCACCTTGATATTGATCAGCCAGTGTTTCGCCTTTCACATTATTTTCGCAAAACCGCCTGAGGGGCTTTTCTCAGCGCGCAAATCAGTTAGTCTAGGGACATGACTGTTTGGGCTCACTTCACTGATTTGGCACAAGGCATTGGCGATACGATTGGCCAAATGTTGAGTGGATTTTCGCGCACATCAACTGCCCCTGAAAAATCAGTTGGCTTCACCATTGGCATGATTGCGCTGGGGGCCAAGATGGCCAAGGCTGATGGTGTGGTGACGGATGATGAAGTGCAGGCATTTCGCGAAGTGTTTCATGTGCCTGATAAGGATATGCCAGCGGTTGAGCGGGTGTTTAATTTAGCCAAGCAAGATGTGGTTGGTTTTGAAACTTATGCTTCGCAAGTGGCAAAGCTGTTTGTTAAAAAATCAAAAGTTCTTGAAAATGTGTTGGATGGCTTATTTCACATCGCTAAGGCCGATGGTGTTATTCACGAAGACGAGCTGACTTATTTGGAGCGTGTGGCCGATATTTTTGGTTTTGGTGCGCCAGAATTTTCGCGCATTCGGTCTCGGCATGTGGCGGTTATTGATGATCCTTATGATATTTTAGAAGTGCCGCGCGATGCTGCACTGGCCGACATTAAGAAGAAATATAAGTCGCTGGTGCGGGCTTTGCATCCTGATAAATTAACAGCTTCCGGCGTTCCGGCAGAAATGGTTCGAATCGCCACGGACCGATTGGCACGCATCAATGCAGCTTATGGCGAGCTTACCAAGGACCGCGTGTGAGGTGATTGGAACTGGCCTTGCCCACCGCATTCAAGCCTCGCCAAATTTCGGACCAAGGCTTGATGGGTTAAAACCAAAATTTTTGATTTTGCATTATACTGGCATGAAGGATGCCCAAGGGGCTTGCGATTGGTTGTGTGATGAACGCTCGGAAGTTTCATCGCATTATTTGATTGATGATCAAGGTGAGATTGTTCAGTTGGTTGATGAGGCAAACCGCGCTTGGCACGCTGGGGTTTCAAGCTGGCGCGATGTTGAAGATATTAACTCGGCTTCGATTGGCATTGAGATTCAAAACTTAGGCCATGGCGGTGGCTGCCCCGATTTTCCGCCCGTGCAAATGCAAGCTGTTGCAGAGCTTTGCCGCGATATCATTGCACGCAATGGCGTTGAAGCCCGCAATGTTCTTGCTCATTCTGATATAGCACCAGGCCGCAAAATTGATCCGGGTGAAAAATTTGATTGGGAGTTTTTGTACACCAACGGTGTTGGCCATTGGGTGAGGCCGGAATCAATTAGCGGCGGCGGCTTTTTGCAAATGGGGGATCAAGGCGATCCGGTTATGGCGCTGCAAGCCATGTTGCGGCTTTATGGATATGGAGTTGAGGCAAGCGGCACATTTGATAGCCGCACTAAAATTGTGGTGGAAGCCTTCCAGCGCCATTTTCGGCCAGTAAGAGTTGATGGCGTGGCTGATCAATCAACGGTGGTGACGCTGCACAAGTTGTTGCGCGGCTAATTCACCACATCGCCTGCACACAAGCGCAGCAAGCCTGCCACATCGGCATCAAACATCGGGTAGCTGCTTTTGCGGCCCAAGGCGATTACTGAAATA